>JBQTII010000001.1:0-28276 GCA_052388275.1 Sporichthyaceae bacterium
GACCCCAGAACGGGTCGTACAGCGTAGAAATCGGGTACTGCAGCGCACCCTCGGAGAGCTTGTCGTAGGCGACGACCAGCACCCGCTCGGACTCCCCCGAAGCGATCTGGTTGAGCCCACACAACGCCCCGGCCAGACCGGTTCCACCACCGGAGGTCACCCGCACGACCGGTTTGCCTGCCGCACCGAGCGCGTCGACGATCCACTTGTCCGGTTGGTTCACCGCGGCGAAGAGCACCGGGCCGGTGGCGATGATGACCGAGTCGATGTCGTCCATCGTCAGATCCGCATCAGCAAGGGCGCGCTGTGCGGCCTCGCGGGCGAGTCCAACCTGCGTGACGTCGGTTCGACGACGCGAGTGATGCGTCTGGCCTGCGCCGACGACGGCTACCTGACGACCCATTACTCAGACCTCCAGGGTGACGACGGCGTGGTTCTGCATGGCGAGCCCGCCCGAGCCATGCACGACCGCGGTGCGTGCCGGGCGCCCACCACGGTCGATGCGGCCGGAGAGTTGCTCGGTGGCCTCGGCGAGGCGGATCAGGCCGGTGGCCATGATCGGGTCGGCGGGAATGGCTCCGCCGGAAGGATTGACGGTGATCGGGGCGCCGTCGGCGTAGAGACCCACTGCCTTGCCGACCTCGGCCAGGCCGAGCGCTTCCAGGACCATCAGTTCACCGGCCGCCGACGCACCGCTGATCTCGGCGACGTCGAACGCGGTGGCGTCGCTGATCCCGGCCCGGCGGTAGGCGGTCGCAGCTGCGGTGGCAGCGGCCGGGAGTTCACCGGGTGCGCGCTCGGCAACCAGGTGCCCGGCGCTGGCTGTCCCGGTACCGGTGATCCAGACCGGGGCCGAGCTCTTACGCGCGATGCTCTCCTGAGCCAGGAGCACCGCCACCGCACCATCAAGGGGGCGGGCGATCTGTAGGGCGCGCAGGGGTTCGGCGACCATCGCCGAGGCGTCGATCGCGGCAGCGTCGATGGGCTCGGTCTCGACGTTCGCGTTGGCGAACGCTCGCGCCCAGTTGTGCGCCGCGACCTGGGTCAGGACGTCCTCGGGCAGACCACGGGCCGCCAAGTACTGATTGGCCATCAGACCGAGCGCCGCGACCTGACCCAGGCCTACCGGACGTTGGTAGAATGGCTCGGCGATGCTCGCATAGTAGGCGGCGACATCGGACTCCGAGGGCTTGGAATACGCGACCACCAGGGCCACCTTGGCCCCGCCGGCGGCGATCTTGTTGCGCGCGTACAGCAGGCCCCACAGTCCGTCCTCTTCCACCCGGGATTCCTCTTTGTGGTGCGCGCCCATGGCGCCGAGGAAGCCGCAATTGGAGATGGAACGACCGTCGAGGACGTCACTGCCGCAGTCGATCACCACGTCGACGTCAGCGATGCTCAGACCGCTGCCGGCAAGGACATCGGTGACAGCGGCGTAGATCAGGTCTACGTGCTGACGGTTGTCCCACGAGGGGCGCAACGTCGTCTGGGCGGTGGCGACAACGGCCACCCGGGAGATGTCAGAACTGGCCACGACGGGTACGTTACCTGCCAAACGGTTGTTTGGTAAGGGGTCAGGGAAATCTTTCATCGGACGCGTCAACGGCCCGCCCCGTGGTGCCGGGTCGGGCCGCCGCAAGGCCGCACCCCTCGCTCATCCGTAGTCGTGGTACTCCACGATCAGCCCGTCGCGCACGGTGTAAAAGGTCGCCAGGTCCAGCGCCGCGACGTCGCCCGCATTCTCGGCAAAGCCGGGCACCGCGGCAGCCGCCGTACCCGTCCAGGTGTGGCAGATGACCGCGACGTCGCCATCGCAGTACGCAGCACGACGGTTTTCGAAGTGCTTATCGGGAAAGGCGCCCTTGAAGGCGCCGAGTAATCCGCCAAAGGCTTCGCGGCCATCGACGACCACTGCGCGGTTGTGGTGTTCGACGTGGATGTTCTCCGCGCACAGGGCGAGCATCGCGTCGTCGTCGCCGGCGTTATACGCCGCGACGTACGCCTGGGCGACGCTGAGGGCATCTGCCCTGAGGTCTCCTAAGTCGGGGGGGCGCCCGCCACGCGTCCTGCGGGCGCTGGCCATCGTCAAGGAGTAGTAACTACTTGCGTTGACGACACCCCATCGGGCTTCTAGGCTCCCAAACGGTTGTTTGGTACTTCCGCCCCCGTTCCGTTCTCAGGTGGTCATGGCGTTCTCCAGCCCCTACACACCCTTCACTTCGCTGCCGCACCTACTTGAGCACCGCGTCGCGGCGAGCCCCGCG
This sequence comes from Sporichthyaceae bacterium, assembly GCA_052388275.1. Lineage (GTDB taxonomy): Bacteria > Actinomycetota > Actinomycetes > Sporichthyales > Sporichthyaceae > JBQTII01. The sequence goes on from JBQTII010000001.1 coordinate 2,265, forward strand.
CGCGTTGGGGTGCGGGTGCACGAGCAGGCCTACTCCTACGAGCAGCTGTGGACGCGCGCGGCCCGGGTGCAGGGCTGGCTCACTGACGCCGGGGTGCGCCGCGGGGACAACGTCGCCCTACTGCTGCGCAACTCCGTGGAGTTCCTCGACGCCTGGCTCGCCCTCGCCCGCCTCGGTGCGGTGGCGGTTCCGATCAACACCGCCTCGGTCGGCGACGCGCTGCACCACACGCTGGCCCACTCGGAGTCTGTCGGCGTGATCGCCGATGCCGATCTGTTGACGGGGGTGCGCAACGCCGGGCAGTACGACGCGCTGCGCTGGCAGGTCGCCGTCGGCGAGGGCGCGCTGGAGGCCACCACGTTCACCGAGCTGCTCGACCCGGCCAACCCCACACCCGACCCGGTGATCAGCGACGGCTTGGACCCGATGAACATCATCTACACCTCGGGGACCACCGGACTGCCCAAGGGCGTCGTGCTCTCGCACGGCAGCTACCTCAACACCGGCGGTTACTTCGCGCACCACCTCGGCCTGCACAACGGCGACGTGCTGCACACCTGCCTACCCCTGTTTCACTGCAACGCCCAGCAGACGACGCTGATGGCCGGGCTCACCCTGGGCGCCGAGGTAGTCATCGACCGTTCGTTCTCCCTCTCCGGTTTCTGGGAGTGGATCGAGCGCAGCGGAGCAACCGTCACCAACCTGCTCGGCGTCATGCTGGCGCTGCTGAGCAAGCGCGAACCCCATGCGAGCGAGCAGTGCGAGCCCTTGCGTTACGTCGTGGCCGCCCCGGTCCCCGAGGATCTGCACCGGCCCTTGGAAGCGCGCTGGGGAGTGCGCATCGTCGAGGGATACGGGCTTACCGAGACCGGGACGATGGCCTGCATCAATCCCCCGCACGACACCCGCTCCGGCACCATCGGCCTCCCGCTGGAGCACAACGAATTGCGGATCGTGGACGAGGCCGGCAACGACCTCCCCGACGAGACGCCGGGTCAGATCCTGACCCGCTCGCGGATCGAGGGCGCGTTCATGAGCGGCTACTTCAAGGCCCCCGAAGCCACCGCAGAGGCCATGGCAGGCGGCTGGTTCCACACCGGCGACATCGGTCGGCGCCGCGCTGACGGGTACTTCGTTTTCGTCGACCGCGGCAAGGACACCATCCGCCGGCGCGGGGAGAACATCAGCTCGTTCCTGGTGGAGAAGGCCGTGCTCGGGCACCCCGACGTCGCGGAGGTCGCCGCGATCGGAGTGCCGTCGGAGCTCTCGGAGGAGGACGTGATGGTCGTCGTCGTCCTGCGGGCGGACTCGAGCCTGGACGAGAAGACGCTGGCCGAGTGGTGCGACGAGCGCTTGGGGGACTTCATGCGGCCGCGCTACGTGGAGTTCCGCGACGCGTTGCCGCGCACCGAGACCGGGCGGGTGCAGAAGTTCCTACTGCGCTCGGGCGGCCCCGGCGGTGCATGGGATCGTGACGAGTCCCGGGCGCCGCGGGCATGATGACGACGAACGAAGGAGCACACTCGTGGCACTGAGCCCGTCGGACATCAAGTCGATCCTGGATGCCCTGGAGGCCTCGGATTGGGACTCGGCATGCGTCACCGTGGACGGGGTGACGATCTCGGTGGCCCGCAACGGCGCCGCTCTACCCGGGACGGCACCAGTCGCGTCCGCGCCGCTCCCCGCGCCCGTTGCCGCCGTAGCCGCGCCCGCCGGACCGGCTGCCGAGCCAACCCAGGCCAGCACCCCCACCGGTCACCTCGTCACCGCACCGAGCGTCGGGGTCTTCTGGCGCTCCCCGCGCCCGGGCGAGCCACCCTTCGTCGAGGTCGGGGACCGCGTGCAGGTCGGCGACACCCTGTGCATCGTGGAGATGATGAAGCTGATGACCAACATCGTCGCTGACGTCGCCGGGGTGGTCACCGCAATTCACCAGGAGAACGCCGCCCAGATCGAGTTCGGCGCCCCGCTGGTCTCGATCGACCCCGCCTGAACCTCAAGATCAGCAGTTCACCGGTTTCCCGGACGAGGCGGACATCCCGGCACTAGCGTCACGCACGCCTCGGCAACGCCTGGGCTTGTACCCCAAGGACTGACGCTGCGTCAGCCGACGGGGGCGCCCTCTCGGCGCCGGGCACTCTTGGCGAGCACCCACCGTTCATCAAGCCCGACCAACTCTGGCTGATGCCCGCACTCACTGCAGGGCGCTGGGAGCTCGACCGCTGCCTGGGCGAGCGCGAAGGCGTCGGGCTCCCGGTCGTCCGCAGCCGACGCGAATGCGGCCACCGGGTGCGAGGGCAGGTAGATCAGCGCCAACACCATGCCGACCAGGCACACCCCGGCCGCGACGTAGCATCCGATCGCCAGACCGTCCAGGAAGGCTTCCTGGGCGCGTAGCAAGATGCTCGGGTCGCCGAGTTGCGCCGAAACCGCGGCCGCAGCGCCCACCGAATCGCTGCTGGCCTCCAGGATCCCCGGATCCTCGATCGTCTCCGAGAGCGTGGCCCGGTAGCTGGACACCGCGACGCTGCCGACCAGGGCGACCCCAAGGGTGCCGCCGAGTTCGCGGGTCGCGTCGTTGACTGCGGACCCCATCCCGGCCTTGGCCGCCGGCACCACTCCCATGATGGCCTCGGTAGCCGGCGCGCTGGTCAGACCGAGGCCGACACCGAGAAAGATCATCTGAGCCACGATCACGCTGTACCCGAGCTCGAGACCGTCGGTGGAGACCCAGAGGAAGCAGACGCACATCAGTAACAGGCCGAAGCTGACCACCAGCTTGGTCCCGAAGCGCACCGCCAACCCAGTTCCGGCCAGGGATGCGACGGCCACCGCGACCGCCACCGGGGTTTGCCGCACCCCCGCTTCGAGCACACCCCAGCCCAGGATGAACTGCGAGTACTGGGTGATGATGAAGATGAAGCCGAACAGCGCGAAGAACGACAACGTGACCGCTCCGGAGGCCGCCGTGAAGCGCATGTTCGCGAACAGCGTCACGTCGAGCATGGGCTCTGCAACGTGACGTTCCCAGATCGCGAAGGCCACCAGCAAGGTCGCGGCGGCCGCGAAGTCACCCAGGCTGGCCGGGGAGCCCCAGCCGCGTTCCGGGCCCTGGATGATCGCGTAGACCAGCATGCCCAGCGCGGCGATGCTGAGCAGCAAACCGAGGTAGTCCAGCCGCGGGACGCTGGGGTCGCGGCTGGTCGGGACCAGGAACAGGGTCAGGGCCAGGGTGAGCGCTCCGACGACCGCGCAAAAGCCGAAGGCCGCGCCCCAGGCCGAGGATTCGGCCAAGGCGCCGCCCACGATCGGGCCGACGGCCACTGAGGCCCCCGTCGCGGCGCCCCAGATTCCGATCGCCTTGGCCCGTTCCTTTCGGTCGGGGAAGACGTTGGAGATGATCGACAGCGTGGTCGGGAATACCAGGGCGGCACCCAGCCCGGCCAGGGCCCGCCACGCGATGAGCAGTTCCGGACTGGTGGCTAAGGCTGATGCCGCCGACGCGACGATGTAGATCGCCAGCCCGGTGATCAGCGCACCCTTGCGCCCGAACCGGTCTGAGAGCGAGCCGCAGGCCAATACCAAGGCGGCGAAGACGAGGTTGAAGGCGTCGACGATCCACAGCAGTTGGCTGGTCGAGGCGTCCAGTTCGCGGACCAACGTCGGCAACAGGATGTTGACGATCATCGTCGCGATCATGACCGTGAACACGGCGAGGCAGAGCACGCCCAACGTGACCCAGCGGTTCACCCTCATATATAGAACGTAGTTCTACAACTTCCCGTCGTCAATCCGCGATTGCCGCTGCCAGTCGCGACGAGACCCAGGCGCGGCCCGAGCTCAACCCTGAGCGATCAGCTCAGCCTTCAATCCCTCGTACTCCGCAGCGTTGAGTACGCCGGTGAAGTGCAGCAACGCGAGGCGTTCCAGCTTCGCGGCGGCCTCGGCGGGCAGCGCCGGAGCGGGCAGGCGCACCGGGGTCGGCGGCGCAGGCCGCACGATCTGCACAGCCGGCCCCGCACCATCCACCGACCCTGCACCATCCACCTGGGCGGGTATGAGCGAGTTGGCGGAATGCGCGGACGTCTCGGCGAATCTGAGCGGCTCCAGCGCCACGACGGGCGCACCGGGGTCGCCGAGAACCCGAAACGCGGGCTCCAGCACCAAGGCCAACACCACCTGCCCGGCGCGCTCCACCTCGTTTGCAGGGAACGCAGGCACGTGCACTCCCGTCACCGTGGTGATGCGCAGCGGGACGAAGACCCGCCCGGGCTCTCCGGCGGCGATCTCGGTGATGTTGCCCAACGCGATCTCGGTGACCTTGCCGGCGCCGCCCCAGCCCGAGCGCACCAGGGCCACCCGGTCGTCGTACACGCGCAGGTGACCAGCTCTGCCCTCGATACGGCAGCGGAACTCCGCCAGCGGTTCCTCGCTCACCGTGCTCCCCGTCCCTCGTCAATCCTGATCGCCCACCAGCATCGGGCGATCGCGGCGATCGGGCACGCTTGCGGCCAACTCGGGCGATTCCGGGCGTAGCGGACAGAAAAACCGCGCACATGCTCACGTCGGCGCGGACCAGGTGGACCCGCTCGAGTTCGGCAGTGGGATCGCCGCGATACCTTCCAGATGGCAGAGCGTCAGTAGGTGTCCGTCCGAGGTCGCAAGCGGACGGCCGGTTGCTCGGGCACATTCGGCCGCGACGCAGTCCGCGAGGCTGACCCTGCAGTCCTCCCGGTGATAGCGCCGGGCGCGCAATCGGCCTGCTGTTGTGGCCAGTTTGGCATCGACGACGATCGCCCGGTCGATTCGCAGCTGCTTGAGGTCCAACAGTGCGTCCTCCTCGCGGACGCGCTCGCGGCGTACCAATTGATCGACGACCTCGCCGAGGCCAACCGCCGTAAGCGCGCAATCGGAGTTTTCCAGGAGTTCCCGCACGGCAGGTCCAGCCGCCTCTCCGTTCACCAACGCGATCACGGCGCATGCATCCAGCACCGTCATGCGGACGACTCTTTATTGCCAGCGCGCAATTCCGCGGCCCTCCTCCGTTCCTCTTCCCAGCGATCTTCCTCAGCCTCGTCGTCCTCGCGCTGCTCGCGACGCATCTCCTCCGAAGACAGACCTCGCCCTGCGTACTTACCCGCCATCTCGCCAATTGGGTCATCCGAGACAGGTCGCATCACCACCAGGTCACCCATGTCTACGACGAGCACCTTGCGCGTGCCCCAGCGCGCCCGCGCCGAGGCTGGGATGGAGACCTGGCCGTTCCGGGAAATCGTCATGATGTGAGAGGTATCAGCCACGTCTGACATTGTAGGCGACCAGGCAATCGTTGTATGCGGGCCATTTCCGACGATCGGACCGCCTGGCCTACGCTGACCTGCGCAGATGCCCCGTGAGCCCGGAGGAGCCCCGCCATGCCCGACCCGCATCCCCGGTGCACCCCATGAGCGAGCGGAGCGAGCGAATCAACAAGGACAGTGCACTGTCGCTCATTGGGTGGCCGAGCGCTAGCGAGGTCATCCAATGAGCGAGCAGTTGAGCCTGGCTGCCGGGTTCCCCGCCGCCACGCAGGAACAATGGCGGGCCATGGTGGCGAAGATCGTCGCCAAGTCCGGCGCGAGCTTTCCCGACGGGGCCCCCGAGCAGGCACTGGCCTCGGTGACGCATGACGGCATCGCGATCGAGGCGCTCTACCCGCCCGCCCAGGTGATCGGCGCCCCCGGCGCGATGCCGTTCACCCGGGGTCGTCACGCGGCGGGCAACCGTGAGGGCTGGGACGTGCGGGCACAGCAGCTCAATCCCGATGCCAAGATCGCCCGCGAGCAGATCCTGGACGACCTCGCCGGCGGCGCGAGTTCGCTGTGGCTCACCTTGAGCGCCGCCGGGACCCCGCTGAGCGAATTGCCGAGCATTCTGGACGAGGTTCTGCTCGACCTGATCGCCGTCGCCTTGGACGCCGGCGCAGACGCGATCCCCGCTGCCGCCGCCTACCTGGCCTGCGCCGCCGAGCGCGGATTCACCCCCCAAACGTTGACCGGGACCCTCGGCGTGGACCCGATCGGAGTGCTCGCCCGCGCAGCCGGCGACGCCGACCTGACCGGGGCCGCAGCCTTTGCCGCCGGTGTCGCCGATACCCACCCGAACCTACGCGCGCTCACCGTCGACGCCCTGGCCTTCCACGAGGCCGGCGCCACCGACGCCCAGGAGCTCGGCGCCTCCCTCTCCGCCGGCCTCGCGTACCTGCGGGCACTGACCGCGGCCGGGCTGTCCGTCGAAGGAGCGTTGCACCAACTGGAGTTTCGCTACGCGGTGACGGCCAATCAGTTCGCCGGGATCGCCAAGTTGCGTGCCGCCCGGCGCTGCTGGGCCCGCATCGCCGAGGTCAGCGGCTGCACCAGCGCCGCTGCCGGCCAACGTCAGCACGCGGTCACCTCCTGGTCCATGATGACCCGTCAGGACCCGTGGACGAACATGCTGCGCGGGACGCTGGCGTGCTTTGCGGCCTGCGTGGGCGGAGCGGACTCGATCACCGTGCTGCCTTTCGACGCAGCGCTCGGTCTGCCCGATCCGCTCGCTCGTCGGATTGCCCGCAACACCCCGGCACTGCTGGTCGAGGAGGCACACATAGCCCGCGTGATCGACCCGGCCGGCGGCTCGGGGTACGTCGAGTCGCTCACCGATTCGCTCGCCCAGGCGGCGTGGTCGGTGTTCACCGAGATCGAGGCCGGCGGGGGCATCCTGGCCACGTTGGCCGACGGCTCCCTCGCTACGCGGATCGCCACCGCCCGCGAGGCACGGCTGGAGGCTGTGACCGAGGGGCGCGAGACGATCCTGGGCGTCAACGCCTTCCCGCTCGCCGGAGAGCACCTGCTCGAACGCCCCCCCGCGCCCATCCCACCCGGCGGTGGGTTGCCCCGCATCCGCTGGTCCGAGTACCTGGAGGCCACTGGTGTCTGAGGCCCGGATTCCCGACTTCACCTCGATCGCCCTCGGCGAGGCCCCCGTCGCCGACCACGACTGGGCGGAATCCTTCGCCGCCGAGACGGGATCGGCCCCCGAGCAGACCGCGTGGGCAACCCCGGAAGGCATCGACGTCGCGCCGCTCTACACCAGCGCGGACACCACGGGCCTGGACTTCCTGCACACCTACCCGGGCGTGGCCCCGTTCCTGCGCGGGCCCTACCCGACGATGTACGTCAACCAGCCCTGGACGATCCGCCAGTACGCCGGGTTCTCCACCGCGGAGGAATCCAACGCCTTCTACCGCCGGAATCTGGCGGCAGGTCAGAAGGGCCTGTCGATCGCGTTCGACCTGCCCACGCACCGCGGCTACGACTCCGACCATCCGCGGGTGGTGGGCGATGTCGGCATGGCCGGGGTGGCGATCGACTCCATCTACGACATGCGCACGCTGTTCGAGGGCATCCCGTTGGACACGATGAGCGTGTCGATGACGATGAACGGCGCGGTGCTGCCGGTGCTCGCGCTCTACGTCGTCGCGGCCGAGGAACAGGGGGTGGCTCCGGCTGCGCTGACCGGGACGATCCAGAACGACATCCTCAAGGAGTTCATGGTCCGCAACACCTACATCTACCCGCCCTCACCGTCGATGCGGATCATCTCCGACATCTTCGGCTACACCTCCCGGCACATGCCCAGGTTCAACTCGATCTCGATCTCCGGCTACCACATCCAGGAGGCCGGGGCCACCGCCGATCTGGAGCTCGCCTACACCCTCGCCGACGGGATGGAGTACCTGCGCGCCGGGATGGAGTCAGGGCTCGACATCGACGTGTTCGCCCCCCGCCTGAGTTTCTTCTGGGCGATCGGGATGAACTTCTTCATGGAGGTCGCCAAGCTGCGGGCCGGGCGCCTGCTGTGGGCGAAGATCGTGAAAGAGGCCGGGGCGAAGAGCGAGAAGTCGCTGTCGCTGCGCACCCATTCGCAGACCTCGGGTTGGTCGCTGACCGCCCAGGACGTGTTCAACAACGTGGTGCGGACCTGCGTGGAGGCGATGGCCGCGACGCAGGGCCACACCCAGTCGCTGCACACGAACGCTCTCGATGAGGCACTCGCCCTGCCGACGGATTTTTCCGCGCGGATCGCGCGCAATACTCAGCTCCTACTGCAGCGCGAATCGAACACCTGCGCCGTGATCGATCCGTGGGGCGGATCGGCCTACGTCGAACGGCTCACCTTCGAACTCGCGACCCGGGCCTGGGCACGCATCAGCGAGGTCGACGAGGTCGGCGGGATGGCGAAGGCCATCGAGGCCGGGATCCCGAAGATGCGCATCGAGGAGGCCTCGGCGCGCACCCAGGCGCGCATCGACGCGGGCACCCAGACCGTCATCGGCATCAACAAGTACCGCACATCGTCTTTGAAGGATGGCGGCGGCGACGACATCGAGGTGCTCAAAGTCGACAACGCGTCGGTCCGCGCCCGGCAGCTCGACAAGCTGACCCGGTTGCGGGCCGAGCGCGACCCGGCTGCGGTGGCCGCCGCTCTCGAGCGCCTGACCTGGGCGGCAGGACAGCCGGCGAGCAACAGCGACGCGACCAACCTGCTGGCCAGGGCGATCGACGCGGCGCGGGCCAAGGCAACGGTGGGTGAGATCTCCGACGCACTCGAGGTCGTCTACGGCCGCTACGCGGGGCACATCCGTACGATCAGTGGTGTGTACCGCGCCGAGGCCGGATCCAACCCGAAGATCGCGATCGTGCGTGAAGCCGCGTCAGAATTCGAGCGGGCCGCCGGACGCCGGCCCCGGATCCTGGTCGCCAAAATGGGTCAGGACGGGCACGACCGCGGCCAGAAGGTGATCGCCTCCGCGTTCGCCGACCTCGGCTTCGACGTCGATGTCGGCCCCTTGTTCTCCACCCCGGACGAGGTCGCGCGTCAGGCCATCGAGGCGGACGTGCACATCGTCGGGGTGTCCTCGCTGGCGGCGGGGCATCTGACGCTGGTTCCGGCGTTGCGTGCTGCGCTGTCCGAGGCCGGGCGCGCGGACATCATGGTCGTCGTCGGCGGGGTCATCCCGCCGCAGGACTTCGACGAGCTGCGGTCCCTGGGCGCGGCCGCGATCTTCACCCCCGGCACGGTCATCCCAGATGCGGCGCTCGAACTCATCGCCGCCCTGCGCGCCGCCGCCGCGTGATGAGGTGAGGATCGACGTCGGAACGCTGGCGGCGGGGGTGCGGGCCGGGGACCGGGCCGCGCTCGGGCGGGCCATCACGCTGGTGGAATCCACCCGCGCTGATCACCGGGGGCAGGCGGCGCAGCTGCTGGACGCCCTCGGCCCGGGTCCGGCGAGTGTGCGCCGGGTGGGGATCACCGGCGTGCCCGGGGTCGGCAAATCCACCTTTATCGACGCGCTCGGGGTCTGGCTCACCGGGCGCGGGCACAAGGTCGCGGTGCTCGCCGTCGACCCCAGCTCCGGACGTAGCGGTGGGTCGATCCTGGGCGACAAGACCCGGATGGCCCGCCTGGCCCTCGACGACGCGGCGTTCATCCGGCCCTCCCCCACGGCCGGCACGCTCGGCGGGGTGGCGCGCGCGACCCGCTCCGCGATGGTGGTGCTCGCGGCGGGCGGCTACGACGTCATCCTGGTCGAGACCGTCGGGGTCGGGCAGTCCGAGACCACGGTGGCGCAGATGACCGACTCGTTCCTGCTACTCGCCTTGGCCCGTACCGGGGACCAGCTCCAAGGCATCAAGAAGGGCGTGCTCGAACTCGCCGACGTCGTCGCGGTGAACAAGGCCGACGGCCCGCACGAGGGCGAGGCACGCCGCGCGGCCCGCGAACTCGCCGGGGCATTGCACCTGCTGGGCAACTCCGACACCGGCTGGACCGCTCCGGTGCTGACCTGTTCCGGCCTGCACGACGGCGGGCTGGCCGAGGTGTGGGCGGCGCTCGAGCAGCACCTGACCCACCTGCACTCCACCGGGCGCTTCGCGGCGATGCGCGCCGAGCAGCAGGTCGCCTGGATGTGGTCGAGTGTGCGAGATGACCTGGACCAGCGATTGAACGCACACCCTGGGGTCAGCGCCGCGCGCGACGACCTGGAAGCGCAGGTCCGTGCCGGTGAGCTCTCCCCCGTGCACGCCGCCGACCGGATCGTGCGCGAGTTCCTGCAGCGCTGACGGATCGTCAGGGGCGCGGGCGCCCAGCCAACTGGCGAATCCTCGGTACCCGCGAGTCCTGCGCCCCGAGGAATTCCACGATGGTGGCCTCGAGGGCGTGCCGATCGATGGAGCCCGCCAGGGCCATCGCCGCTAAGTCCGTCCAGTCCTTGTCTCGATTGAAGAACGCCTTGAAGACGGCGAGATCCGGGCACGAGAGGTAAGGGATGGACTCACCGCCAAAGCTCTCATGCCGACAGCGCACCGCGACGCCGGCGTGGAAATCGGTGTTCACCAGGAAGATGTCGACGGGGGTACGTTCCCAGCGCAAACGCGCCTGCGCATCGCGCTCGAGCAGTGCGCGCTGATCCACCGTAGGCGACATGCCCGGCGGGAGGGCGCTCAGAACTCGCTCCACTTGGTCTACGCCGACGAAGATGTTGAGGTCGATGTCTGCCGTGGCCCGAGGCTCGCGAACACACCACGCGAGCGCGAGCGCGCCGCCGAACGCGTACGGCAGCTCGGCGTCGCGCAGCGCTCGGTGCAACGCCACAACCATCTCGTCCATGGGCGTCTGAGGTGGCACCTTCGGCGAAGTCACAGCCGAGCGATGACCGGGAAGTCGAGGGTGGCGGACCGCTCCAACGGATAGTGATCACCCAGCCGCAGGAGATCGCGAAGGATCAACCCGCGGTCGTCCGGGAAGGGTTGTTCCGGGCCACGGATCGGGCGAACCCCGATGGCCAGCTCGAAACCGGCCGCCTTGATGATCCGCTCCAGGGTGGCCACGGAGGGGTTCTTGGTTCCGGCCTCGTACGCGGACAGCGATGAGTGCGAAGTCCCCGCGCGCCTCGCCAGTTCGCGCAAGGACAATCCGACCTCGCGGCGGCAATCAGCGATCAATCCTGGCACATCCATCTCCCGATGGTACCCGATCGGAACCACCGCGGTGCCGGGTCAGTTGCGGGCCTGGCCCTGGATCGGCAGGCTGATCGCGGAGCCCTTGCGTCCGGCGAAGACCAGCAGGGTGCCGCTGGTGGGGGTCGTGGGTTCGATCATTGCCAGGTCCCCGGTGCTGACGGTGATCCGCAGCAGGTGCCCGGCGCGCAGGCGCCAATGGGTCGGGAGCAGCTCGACGTCGTAGGTGTAGGCCCGGCCCGGCGTCAGGGTGAGTGGGCCGCTGTGGCCCTGGCGGTGCGAGGCGCGCAGCCAGCCCGAGGTGATGACGGTGGAGGTGCCGTCCGGGGCGACGTCCTGCAGCCGAACGACGAGGTTCGCATCCGGTGAGCTCAGCGACGCCCGCAGGTGCATGACGGGCGCGCCGAGGATCACCAGATCTGAGGTGAGCGCCGCGCCGTCGAATCGGATCCGGCTCATGTCGGCTTGGCGCTGATCGTTGCCCGGCGCGTCGGGGGAACCGAGCAGACCTCGCTCCAGGCACCCGCAGCCGTTGTCGAGCGGGTTGTAGGCGTGGGCGTAGGTAGTGGTCGCGCTCAGGCCCTCCGGGCCGACGAGGGCCAGGCGGTTGCCGGGGTCGGCCGGGATGTCCTTGAGCTGCACGAACTGGCCGCCGTTCTTGGGCAGCTCCCAGCTGGTGACCTTGGTGCCCGGCTTGGGGGCGCCGGGGCGCTGCATCAGCAGCCGGTCGAACCAGGCGAGCAGGGCCCGCTCGACGATCGCGAAGTCCGGGGCGCCCGGGACGAAATCGACGTGCGCAAGCGGAAGCATCAGCAGGTTGGACTGGTCCTTCGCGCCCTGGAAGTTGCGCACCATGCCCTCGGGGAACAGGTCGTGCCAGCCGCCGATCCCGAGGATCGGAATGTCGGTCTTGTCGACGGCGGTGATGTCGACGGCGAGGGAGCGCCAGTACGCGTCGTCGTTGGGGTGCGCCTGGGCGCGGGTCTCGAACGCGGCGAACTCACCGGCGTTGGCCAGCGCGTCCGGCAGCGGCTGGTCGGGCAGCGAGGTCGCGTAGCTGATCGCGGGGAACTCGCGCAGCACCGTGCCGCGGGTCCCGCCGGGATAGGCGAGCTCGCGGTAAAGGTCCTGGTAGGCGACGATCGGCACGGCGGCTTTGAGATGCGGCGGATTGGTCGCGACGGCCTTGTAGGTGCTGATGCCGCCGTAGCTGACGCCGGTCTGCCCGACGCGGCCGTTGCTCCAGGGCTGAACCCCGGCCCATTCGATCAGGTCGAAGTTGTCGGCCGATTCCTGCGCTTCGAAGGGCCGCCACAGCCCCGCCGTACCGCCGGTGCCCCGCGGTGAACAGGTCAGCGTGACGTAACCCCGCTGGGACAGCCGCTCGGCCATCGGGGCGAACGCCGTGATCTGCAGCGCCCGGTAGGCGAAGAAGTTGGTGACGACCACCGGGTGCCGGCCGGGGACCGGCACGCCGCCCACCGCGGGCTCGACCTTCGTGCACCGCATCTGCACACCATCGCGAAGCGGCACGCGGACCTCGCTGGACAGCGTCGCGAACTCCGCCGGGCGGTCATAGGTGAGCCAGGCCGGGACGGGTCCGGGGCCGAGGGTGGGGCTCGCGGGGCTCTGCGCGCCGGCCGGGGTACTCAGGCCCAGACCCGTCGCCACCAATCCGAGCGCGAGAGCCCCGACGGTGACGCGGCCGATCCGACGCATGTGCCCTCCGACCTCTGCTGACTGTCTCGGGGAGATTATCCCGGCATTCAGCGCTGAATCCGTCGATCCCGGACATGCTCACCCGTTCGGCGGTCAGCCACCCCCGATGCCGCGCCGGCCCCGGAGCGCCGCTGCGTTGCGCGGGCCACGCCCCCGCGAGAATGGGCGCCGTGACACCACCACGCGTCGAGGTCTTGTTCGTGTGCACCGGCAACATCTGCCGCTCGCCATTCGCCGAGCTCGTCACCGCGCATCTGCTGCGCGAGGCGCTGGGGACCGGGGCCGACGCGTTCGGGCTGCACAGCGCCGGCACCGCGGGCCTGGACGGGTGGGCGATGAACGCCGAGAGCCGCGCCGAACTCGCGCCCTGGGGTCTGCACACCGCGACCGCGGAGAGCTTCCGGGCCCGGCCGCTGAGCCCGGCCATGTTGGCGCAGGCGGACCTTGTCCTCGGCCTGGCCCCCGAGCATCGCGCGAGTGCGCTGCGCACCTACCCACAGGCGATGGGCAAGGTCTTCACGTTGCGCGAGTTCGCACGCCTGGTCGAGGCGATCGAGCCCGTCGACCTGCCGGGCGACCCCGCCGAACGCACACACGCTCTGATCGCGCTTGCCCGCAGCCGGCGCGGAAGCGTCCGCGCGGAACACCCTGGCGATGATGGCGTCATCGACCCCTACGGCCGAAGCCCCCGCACGCATCGGGAGGTCGCGATGCAGATTGCGGGGGCTTCGGCGGTGATCGCCAGGGCGATCGCCGGCTGACTACTTCTTCTTCTTCACGAGCCCGTTCTTGCAGCGCTTCTTCTTGCTCTTCGGCTTCTCGATGGTGACCTTGACGTTGGTCACGACGTTGCTCTGCACGCCGGTCGAACGCAGGGTGTGCTTGCCGCAGAACTTCCTCGGCAACGCGATCCGGCCCGCGAACGAGCCGGCGGCGTCCGCGGTGACCGTGCGCACCTGCTGATCCTGGCCCGCACCGTGCGCGCGGTCGCCCGCCGCGACGGGGCGTACTGAGCATTACGTGGCGGGGGTCACTCCCTGGCGGCACCGCTGGCCGGCAAGCACCAACCCGGCGATGGCGCTCACCTGCATGGCGCCGCGAGGACGGCGTCGATGTGATCCCGATCGGCACGTTGGGGACGTGGGCCCTCCCAGGTGTGGCCGGCAACCGCAGCGACTCAGCCGGCGGCGCGGCGCAATTCCTGCTCGACGGCGCGACGGATCCAGGCTGACACCGAGCGGTCATCGGCTGCCGCCGCCAACCGGACTGCCTCGAGCGTGTCCGCCGGGAGGCGCACCGGAACCGGGTCGGCAAGGCGGCCTCGCGCCCGACGCACCGGCGGGCCCTGCGGCTGATGGTTCGCTGCATCGGCGTAGAAAGCGTGCTCCTGCTCGGGCGTCATCGCCGGTGTGGTCATCGGTCCTCCGGGTAGCGCGTGGCCAGGTGCGTGGCCGCGACGTAGCAGCCGATGGGCCGACATCGCGTGGGGTCTGCGGTCGCGGTCGGCGCCAGCGGCACCACGAGAACCACTCCACCAACTTCGCCGACCATCAGCCAATGCGCCGGTGGGCGGGCCGGGTAGAACAGTGGATCGCTGACCCAGACCTCCGCGACGTCGCTGATCCCCAGATTCGGGTGCTTGAACAGGTGAGCACGTTGATGATCGAACTCGAACGGCGAGCCCGCGTCGAGTGCCTCGATATCGAATCGCACGACCTAGCCAATGTATACTAACCAAATACAGACGTCTACAGGGTCTGCCGCACGGATAGGTGACATCTGATCTGTGGAGACAAGGGTCTCCGCTGGAAGGATGTCGAACATGCCCAGACCCCACCCCAAGAGTTCCGTGAGGACGTCATCCGGGTCGCCCGCAACCGGGAGCCCGGCCAGGATCTGCGACAGGTAGCCAAGGACTTCGGCATCAGCGAGTCCTGCCTGCACAACTGGCTCAAGGCCGCCGACGTCACCGACGGGCTCAAGCCTAGGACGACGACGACTGAGAACGCCGAGCTGCGTGAGGCCCGCAAAAGCATCCGGCTGCTTGAGCAGGAGAACGAGGTGTTGCGCCGGGCGGCGGCGTATCTCTCGCAGGCGAACCTGCCGGGAAAATGATCTACCCGCTCGTGCGTGAGCTCGCCGTGGACGGGATTCCCGTCACGGTGACGTGTCGGGTTCTCAAGCTCGCTCGCCAGCCCTACTACCGGTGGCTCGCCTCCCCGGTCACCGACCGGGAGCTGGAGCAGGCGCATCTGGCCAATGCGCTGTTCGATGCCCACCGAGATGATCCGGAGTTCGGCTACCGGCTGCTGGCCGATGAGGTCCGCGACGCCGGCCAGGTCGCGTGCGATCGCACGATGTGGCGGACCTGCTCGGAGAACGGCTGGTTCAGCGTGTTCGGCAAGAAGCGCAACAGCAAGGCGGGCAAACCCGGTGCGCCGGCGCACGATGATCTGGTGGGCCGTCAGTTCGTCGCAGACAGACCCAACGAGCTGTGGCTTTCGGACATCACCGAGCACCGTACCGATGTTCGCCGGACTGCCTGGCGATTGCCACACCAGACGGCATGCCCCCGACGCTAGGCGCGCCCGCCGACAAAAGCTGCCTGCCCGAGGCTGCTCCAGTGGGCGGCGCCCGCCACCACGTCGTGATCAGCAGCGCCGTCGGCCACAGATCAAGGTGGTGACTACTGAGGCGATCGGCGCCCGAATCGTCACCTCACCTAGCTTCACTATGTTCCCTGGCCTACACCGAAACCCGGGCGCCAGCGCCTCGCCGCGACCGCGGGAAGAACCCGACGCACAACGTCCCCAAGCACAGAACGGGCCGGCCGCAGCGATGATCGCGACACGTCAACCGACGTAACGCTCCAGAGCACCCCGGACCAGGTCGGAGACCGAGCGGCCTTCGGCCGATGACTTGGCCTCACCCTTCCGCGCGCAGTTGTGGCGACAAACCCCCGCTTGGTAGGTGCTTTACCTTTTGAGAACCTTAGGGGCTCCGAGCACCCCCTGTAGCGGGCTGCGCCGTCCGGGGGAATCCGAACGGGAGTTGCCTGGGACGTATGCGCCTGCCGACGTCAGCGGCGCGGCCTTCGGTGACCGCACGTGTGCGCTGCTCACGCTTGTCCACAGGGCTTGTCCACAGTTTTCGATGCCCGCTGGCGTGTCCCCGCATCCGGTGCCACCATCTCCGCCATGAGCGCGAGCCCAGAGAATCTCGAACCACGGGTCGCCGCCGTCGAGGCCGACGTCAGCGACCTACGCCCCCGCGTCGAGCGGGCCGAGAGCGACGCCGGCGCCGCACGCGAACTCGCCAGCGGCGCGCACGAGGAGTCCGGGGCGGTGCTCGGAATCGTGCGCGCGCACACCTCGGTCCTGAACGCCATGCGAGAAACCCAAGTCGAGCATGGCCAGCGACTGGATCGCGTCGAGACCCGCCTCGGCAGCGTCGAGACCCGCCTCGGCAGCATCGACTATCGGCTCAGCAACGTCGAAGTCGATGTCCACCAGATCAAGACGCGCCTGGGCAACGTCGAAGGGGGCGTCCAGACGGTCATCACCCTGCTGACCCGCGACATCGACGACCCGCCCCCGGCCTGAGGGCCCGCCCGATCGCCCGGCTGCGTCAGGACTTCGCACCGGGCAGTTCGACGTTCGCCCGGTCAAGCTCGTCGAGTTTGCCGCACCGATCTCGCCGATTCGCTGCAGGCGTCGGTGGCGAGCAGGTCAGGTTCACGAGCGGCTCGCCACTGAGAACGTCGTTCAGGCGCGGTGAGCACCCCGGCGACCGGTGGTGACCACGATCTCGGTGATGGGGCGAGCGGGCGGCTCCGGGGCGACGGCCAGGTGGCGCGGGGACTCCCCGGCCGCGACCGCCACCCGCGCGGGCGCCGCCCCGGGAGCAGGCAGGGGTGCAGGTGAAGGCTCCGGCGTGGGCGCGACGGGCGCCGTCAACGGGGCGTCCGCCCGCAGCAGTGCGGGGTCGGGGGCGGCGCGCTCGCGCGGGGCCTGCGCGGGCACCTGGGCGCGCGACCCACTGCTCACCGAGGGACTGCTCACCGGCGCGCTCGGGTCGTTGGCGTAGCCGTAGTAGTAGCCGTAGCCCTGACCACGTTTGGTCCGCGGCGCCATCGTCAGGATCACCCCGAACACATTGGCCGAGACCCGCTCCAGGTTTCTCCACGGCGGCCCGCACCTGATCCAGGTTCACTTTGCCGTGCCGGGCGACGAACAGCGCTCCGTTGCACTGCGCCGCCAGCACTGCCGCGTCCGCAACCGGCAGTGTCGGCGGGGCGTCGAAGAGCACGACGTCGTAGCGGGCACCGAGCTCGTCGAGGACCTCGCGCATCTGCCGAGAGGCCAGCAGCTCCGTCGGGTTCGACGGCAACCCCCCCGAACCCAGGAATAGTCGATCAGGCCCTCGTTCCACGGCTGGATCGCCAGGTCCAGATCCACCTGCCCGGTCAGCACCGTGGTCAGGCCCACGGTGTTGTCCATCCCCAGGTAATCCGCAGCCCTGGGCCGGCGCAGGTCCGCCTCGACCAGCAGCACCCGCGCTCCACCCTGGGCCAGCGCGATCGCCAGGTTGCACGTCGTGGTCGACTTGCCCTCCCCCGCCACCGAGCTGGTGACCACGATCAGCTTGCGGGCGTGGTCGATGTCGACGTACTGCACATTGGTGCGCAACTGTCGGTAGGCCTCGGCCAGCGGCGAGCGCGGCGCATCCAGCATGACCAGCGGCCTGGTCCTGACCGAGGACTCCAGGAGCGTCGCGCCGAGCACCGGTGCCTGCGCGAGCTCACCGAGCGCCTCGGCCGACTTCACCGAGCGGTCCAGGGTGTGGCGGGCGACCGCGAGCCCGACGCCGAGCATCAGGCCCAGGATCAGCCCGAGGGCGGCGTCGCGGATCGGCTTGGGCGAGAACGGATCATCGGGCAGCACCGCGCTCTGCACCACGCGCGCCCGCACCGGGGCCGTCTGCCCGACCGCGGGGGCCTCCACGTCGTCAATAAGGTTGACGAACTGCACCGCGACCAGGTCGGCGATCGCCTTGGCACGCACCGGGGAGGGGTCGGCGACGTCGATGGTGAGCAGCACAGTGTCCGGGCGCGCGCTGGCGGTTGATCGCCCCGTTCGCGATCGGGCTGCCGAGCTCGGCGGAGACGGATTCGCGGATGCGCCGGCCGGTCGCGAGCTGGGTGTAGGACTTGATCTTCTGCTCCGAGAGCAGGCTGCCTTGGTACGCGGACGCGACGCTGGAATCAGCTCCCGCCTCGGTGGTGGCGATGAAGAACTGGGTGCTCGCCGAGTACGGCGGGGTGCTCAGGAAGGTGTGCGCACCCGCGCCGCCCAGACCGAGCACCAGACCCAGCAGCACCAGCACCCACCGCTCGCGCAGTACGTGGATGTATTCCTGGAAAGTCATGGTGCCCCCGTTGAAGTCCCTTTACGTTTCGAGGAGGCCATGCGGGGATGGACACCCTCCGTGTAGACCCGCCACCCATTCGGGCGAATTGACCGGAAGCGCCGCCCTGAGCCTGGGATCCTCGGACTGTGGCACTGCAACGGCACGGGGGAGCGCACACGTGAACTACCGGTTGGGGATCGACCTCGGCACGACCTACACCGCGGCCGCGGTGCTGGTGGCGGGCAGCGCACCCGAGCCGGTGACCCTCGGCGAGCACGCAGCCGTCATCCCCACCGTCGCCTATCTGAGCGCGGACGGGTCCCTGCACTTCGGTGAGGAGGCCGAGGCGGCGGCGGGCGAGCACCCCGAACGCGTCGCCCGGCATTTCAAACGCCGCGTCGGTGACCCGGTCCCGCTGGTGCTCGGCCCGGACGCCCACATCCACGCCCACGAACTCGCCGCCGCCATGATCACCTGGGTCGCGGCCGTCGTCGCCGAGCAGCGCGGCGAGGGCGCCGACGCGATCGCCGTGACCTACCCCGCCGGGTGGAGCGCCCACCAGCGCGACCTGTTGCGCTCGGCGCTCGCGGCCCAGGGTCTGGAGTCCGTCGACCTGGTCACCGAACCCGAGGCCGCCGCGATCGGGTACTCCTACGCGGGCTTGATCTCCCACCCGGCCAAGCTCGCGGTCTTCGACCTCGGCGGGGGCACCCTCGACGTCGCCCTGCTCGCGACCACCGAGGCAGGCGGCTTCACCCGCCTGGGCCCGCCGCGCGGGATCGCCGAACTGGGCGGGATCGACTTCGACGACGTCCTGCTTCGGCACCTGCTCAGCGCGATCGGCGAAACGCCCTGGGCAGCCGGCGGCACCGACGACCCGGCGGTGCGGGCCTCCCTGCTGGCGCTGCGCAGCGCCAGCGTGCAGGCGAAGGAGACCCTGTCCGAGCAGGAGTCGGTCTCGTTGACGTTGACGGTCGACGGCGCTGCGCAGCAGATCACGATCACCCGGGCGGACTTCGAGTCCTGGATCACCGAGCTGATCGCGATCTCGACCCGCTTCTTCACCGAGGCCGTGCGCGAGGCCGGCCTCTACACCGACCAGCTGTCCTGGGTGCTGCTGACCGGCGGCTCCGCGCAGGTGCCGCTGGTGACCGGCGCCCTCGCCGCGGCGCTGGATGAGACGGTGTCGATCGTGCGGGCGCGCGACCCCAAGGCGATGGTGGCGGCCGGGGCGGCCCTGTCCGTCGACCGCACCCCGCTTCCTGCGTTGGCGGGGGCCGGCGCTCCTTCGCCCGGCGCCTTCGTACCGGGGCCGCGGGGCGCCGGGGACTCCCTGGACGCGAACCTGCTCCCCTCGCTCAGTGCGCAGACGCCTGAGGCGCCGGCTCTCGGGCTGCCGGCTCCCGGGGTGCCGGCTCCCGGGGTGCCGGCTGCGCCCGGCGTGGAGGGGCCCGGGGTGGACGCGCTGGGTCTGGGATTGATGGGAGCGAGCGAGGCACCCGGGCAGGCAGGCCGGGCACGGCCGCTCCCGGCCGAGGTTCCCGCACCCGACGCCGCCGCCGAGCTACCGGCGAGGGACACCGCCGCTGGGGTCGAGTCGGTGGTCGAGTCGGTGGTGGACGAGCCCACCTACGAGGTGGGCCCGGATGTGCTGGACTCCCTGCCGCCGGCGCCGCGTCCGCGTCGCACGGTGCCGGGTTCGACCCGCATCCCCGGCCTGACCGACTCCCCCGGGCCGATGGTCCCGGGCTCGGCCGAGGCCGCGGCCCGGGCACAGGTCCGCGCGGCCGACGCCGGGATCGTTGCCGACCCGCTGCCCGCCCCGCAAGAGCACGCAACAGCGCCCACGGGCGCCGCGGCGTTGCCTCCCGCGCGACACCGCGGCCCGCGCAAACGATCCCGACCCGCGGCAGTTCTGGCCGCCCTGCGATCGGCGGTCACCCCGGGGCGCTGACGCCACCGGTGCTGCGGGCACCGGATGCCGGCCCGCGACCACCCCGGGGCTGACAGCGCGCCAGGGCGCTGGGTAACGTGCGAAGCCCCCGTCCCGAGGCACAGGAGCACGCAGTGGCGATCAAGGTCAACGTTCAGTACGGCCCCCCGACCGATGTCGAGGCTTTCGAGAAGCATTACAACGAGGTGCACCTCCCGCTCGCCTCGAAGATGAGCGGCTTCACCAACATCGAACTGTGCAAGGTGATCGGCAACCCCGACGGCACCCCGTCCTCGGTGTACCGGACCGCGGAGATCTGGTGGGACTCCGAGGAGGACATGGCCAAGACCTTGGGCTCCCCCGAGGGTCAGGCCACCGTCGCCGACATCGCCAACTTCGCCACCGGCGGCGCGAACGTGTTCATCTCCGCCCCCAGCTGAGCTCAGCAGGCGTCCTCCGGGGCCGGTCCGCACTGCGGGTCGGCCCCGGGGGGTTTAACCTCGAACGTGTGACGCGCGTGCCCGTTCCCACCGCCGGCTACCTCGACAACGTCGAGCTGCTCGCCCGCGCGCTGGCCCACATCGGCGCCGGGACGACCGACCTCGGGGCGCGCACCGGGCAGGTGCCCGTGGCGCACTACCTCGACCCCCGGCACCTGATGGGCGAACTTGCGCTGTTGCGCCGGCTGCCCATCCCGTTCTGCCCCTCCGCGCTGCTGCCCGAGCCCGGTTCCTTTCACGCCCGCGACGCCGCCGGGGTCCCGATCCTCGTCGTGCGCTCGCGCACGGGCGAGGTCGCGGCGTTCCGCAACGCCTGCCGGCACCGCGGCACCGCGCTGGTCGAAGGCTCCGGGTGTGCGCACGCGTTCGTCTGCCCGTTCCACGGCTGGGTCTACGCCAGCGACGGCTCGCTCTCCCACGTCCCGGCCGCCTACGGGTTCTCCGGTGTCGACCTGACGGTGCGTTCCCTGGTGGCGGTCGCCGTCGCGGAGCGACACGGCCTGATCTGGGTCGATCAGGACGGGCCAGGCGACTTCGCCGCCCTCGACGACGCGCCCGGCCTGACGGATGATCAGGTGCTGGTGGAAGAGGAACGGATCGAGGTCGCGGCGAACTGGAAGGTCCTCACCGAAGGTTTCATGGAGGGCTATCACCTGCGGGCTACCCATCGCGGGACCTTCCTGCCCTACGGCTACGACAACATCACCGTCACCGAGCACTGCGGGCGCAACAGCCGCATTACCTTCCCGTTCCAACGCATCGAGGCGTTGCGCGCGATGCCGCGTGCGCAATGGCGCATCCAGGGCACCGTGACCGTGCTGGATCACCTGTTCCCGAACGCGGTGCTGGCCCGGCTTACCGAACACACCGCGATGGTCGTCGTCGAACCGCTGAGCAGCACGCGCTCCCTGCTCGTGGTGTACAAGGTGGCGACCGGGCCGCTGGACGCCGAAGCGGACCTGATCGTCAAGCGGGACATCGCGTTCATCGAGAGCGGGCTGCGCGAGGACCGGGTGATGGCTGTGGGGGTGCAGCGCGGCCTGGCTGCGCGAGCGGGCGACGTCGTGTTCGGCCGGTTCGAGAGCGCGTTGACGCATCTGCACGAAGGCCTCGCGGCCGAACTCGGCGACGTCGGGTAACGGCTCCCCCCCTCAGCTTCGGTACGCGTCCCGGCGGTGGTCGACGTCGAGTACACGCACCGTCCGGTTCTCCTCGTCGATCGTGTAGCGGACGCGGTAGTCCCCGCGTCTAGCGCGCCACTGCCCGTCAAAGGGCGTCCGCAGTGGCGAGCCGACAATGCGCGGCGTCGTGGCCAACGGACCGGAGATGAACTCCCAGGCCGCGACTGCCACAACCTCCGGCAACTGGTCGGCCAGGGCACGGCGGGCGCCCGGCGCCACGTGAAGGATGTACAGCTCAGGCTTAGATTCGGCGGGTCCGGACTCGATTGGCGGCCGATTCACCCCGAGCGATCCCGAAGGCGTCGGCGCATGAGCTCGGCCATCTCCGCACCCGTCGTGCCCTTGCCCGCGGCGAGGTCCCGTTCGGCTTGACGAACCCGTGCCATCGCCGCCGGGTCACTGAGTAACTCGATGGTGGCCTCCAACGAGTCGAGGTCTTCGGCCGAAATCAGGACGACGTAGGTACGGCCGTTCTTGGTGATCTGCACCCGCTGGTGGGTGCGGTCAACCTCGTCGGCGATCTCCGAGAGGCGCGCCTTTACCGCTGAGAGAGGCATCGTATCCATAGACTAGAATAGTAGTCTGAATCGGCGCCTGATGGAAGGGCTGCGGTGCACGGTCCCCGGCTGGGCGGGTGGGGCGCATCACCCGACGGGTGGCAGGTGCAGGGGTGACTCGCTGGTAACCTTGGGGCAGGTCGGCAGCTTTCGCCGACGTCTTTGCGGGCGAGTTGCCCGCCTTGCCGCGAGATTCCCCTCGGCACGTCAGGCCCAAGGCAACTATCGGGCCCCGAGCGTGCGACGCGGTCGATAACCGGGGCGTTGTTGCCCCGAACGGAGTTCTTCCTTGTCTGTGCACACCACCACGTCCTCTCGCCCTGCCCGCGGACGGCGCCCCAGCCTGGCCGGCGGCCGCTCGAATGAGCGCAGCTTCACCTCAGAACGCGCCGCCTCGCACAACAGCACCGACCGCCCGGCCCGCAAGCCGCGCACCGGTGCCTCCACCAAGTCCCGGGGTTTGAAACCGGCCTCGCGGCCCTCGGTCGCGGCGCAGGTCGGCGCCAGTGACCTCGACCTGCGCTTGGACGCCGCGCTGGCCCTACCCGAGCCGCCCGCTCAGAGCTTCGCCGAGTTGGGCCTGCCCAAGGCGATGGTGCTGGCGCTGACCCGCCGCGGGATCACCACGCCGTTCGCGATCCAGACCCGAGCGCTGCCGGACGCTCTTGCCGGGCGCGACGTGCTCGGGCGCGCCCAGACCGGTTCGGGCAAGACACTGGCCTTCGGGCTGCCGATGCTGACCCGCCTGGCTGCGACCGTGCCCGCCAACCCCGGCCGGACCGTGCCCCGTGGCCTCGTCCTGGTCCCCACCCGCGAACTGGCCCACCAGGTCGCGGACAACCTGGTGCCGCTCGGGCACACCGTCGACCTGCGCGTCACGATGGTGTACGGCGGCGCCCCGATCCGCCGTCAGATCGACGCACTGCGCGGCAAGGTCGACGTCGTCGTAGCCACCCCAGGGCGCCTGCTCGATCTGATCGAACGCGGCGCGCTGACGCTGGGCGGCATCGAGATCACCGTCCTGGACGAGGCCGACCACATGGCCGACCTGGGCTTCCTGCCCGACGTCCGCAAGATCCTCAACCTGACCGCACCCGGCGGCCAGCGCCTGCTGTTCTCTGCGACGCTGGACAAGGCCGTCGCGCGACTGGTCGCGGAGTACCTGCCCGACCCCACCGTGCACGCCGTGGCCGCGGCCGCTTCCCCCGTCGACACCATGGAGCACGTGCTGTTCCAGGTCACCAAGGACGCCAAGTTCGACGTCGCGGCCGAGATCGCGGCCCGCCCCGCGCGCACGCTGTTCTTCGTCGCCACCAAGCACGGCGCGGACCGCCTCGCCAGGCGCCTTTCCGCTGCCG
This sequence comes from Sporichthyaceae bacterium, assembly GCA_052388275.1. Classification (GTDB taxonomy): domain Bacteria; phylum Actinomycetota; class Actinomycetes; order Sporichthyales; family Sporichthyaceae; genus JBQTII01. Next base: position 25,961 of record JBQTII010000001.1, read on the forward strand.
GGGTCGCGGCCGGCGCGATCCACGGCAACCTGAACCAGAACCAGCGCACCCGTGCGTTGGCCGCGTTCACCTCGGGTCAGACCCGGGTGCTGGTCGCCACCGACGTCGCCGCCCGCGGGATCCACGTTGACGACGTCGACCTGGTCGTGCACTTCGACCCGCCCAACGATGACAAGACCTACCTGCACCGCTCTGGTCGCACGGCTCGTGCCGGGGCCACCGGGACCGTGCTCTCCCTCGTCGAACACTCCCAGGTGCGCGAGACCAACCGGATGCACCGCAATGCCGGGGTCGCCCCGGCCGCGCACATTGTGACCCCGGGTCATGCACAGGTGCGAGTGCTGGCGAGCTCCGGCACCCCGATCACGGTCGTGATTCCCGAGCCGACCCGGCCGGATACCCGCGCCGCCAAGCGACCCCGCCACCACCGGTACTCGACCACGCCACCGCGGAGCCGCTGACCACACCGTCAGTTTCTGCAGCGTTGCCGGCCCAGCCGATGGGCCCCTCGCGCCGCGGAAGCTGAGCTCTACGAGGCGTCCGTGATCTCGCAGATCACGGCGCGCTGGGCGACGGTGTCCCCGGGGGTCACCGTCAGGCCGCTGATCCTCCCCGCGCGGTGGGCCAGCACCGGGTTCTCCATCTTCATGGCCTCGCAGACCACGATCAGGTCCCCTTCAGTGACGACGTCGCCGTCCTTCACCGCGACCGCGACGATCGTGCCCTGCATCGGGGCCCGAACGGCGGGGCCGCTGATGGTGGCTGCGCTGGCGGCGCGCAGGGCGGCGGACTCGGCGCGGACCTGCTCTGCGCGGGCGCCCAGAACGCAGAGGCCGGGAATCGGGACCGGCATCAGGCGGCGGCCGACGCGGACCATGACGATGTTCGGGTCGAGATCATCCGGTGCCTGCCAAGGTTGCAGGACGCCGGTGAAGTCACGCTCGATCCAGCGGTTGTGGATCGCGAAGTCGCCGTCGGGGGCGGTGAAGTCCTCGTGCGCGAGTACCTGTTGGTAGAAGGCCACGGGGGTCGGCAGGCCCTCGATACGCAGCTCGGCGAGGGCCTGCCGGGCGGCGCGGATCGTGGTGGCGCGGTCGGGGCCGGAAACGATGAGCTTGGCGAACATCGAGTCGTAGCGGCCCTCGACGACGTCGCCCGCTTCAAAGCCGCTGTCCAGGCGTATTCCAGGACCTGACGGTGCGTCGAATCGCGCGAGCGGGCCGGGGGCGGCGCCGACGCCGCGGCCCGGGTCCTCGGCCGTGAGGCGGAACTCGATCGCGTGTCCGCGGGGCGTCGGGGTCACGTCGGTGCGCAGCGTCGCACCTGCCGCGAGGCGGAACTGCTCGGCGACCAGGTCGACCCCGGCGCTCTCCTCGGTCACCGGGTGCTCGACCTGCAGGCGGGTGTTGACCTCCAGGAAACTGACGGTGCCATCGGGTGCGACGAGGTACTCCACCGTGCCGGCGCCGCGATATCCGGCGGCTTTGCAGATCGCCGCCGCGGAGTCGTGGATGGCGCTGCGGGTGCCCTCGTCCAAGAAGGGCGCGGGGGCTTCCTCGACGAGTTTCTGGTTACGTCGCTGCAGCGAACAATCGCGGGTGCCGACCACGAGCACAGTGCCGGCGTCGTCGGCCAGAATCTGAGCCTCGACGTGGCGGGCGGCGTCCAGGAAGCGTTCGACGAAGCACTCCCCGCGCCCGAACGCGGCGGTGGCCTCGCGGGTCGCGGCGGCGAACGCCTCGGCGATCTCGGTGGCACTGTGCACGATCTTCATGCCGCGCCCGCCGCCGCCGTGCGCGGCTTTGATCAGGATCGGGAAGCCGTGCTGCTGGGCGAATTCTTCGATCTGGGTAGCGTCGGTGACGGGGGCGCTTGTGCCGGGAGCCAGCGGGGCGCCAACCTCGCGGGCGATCCGACGGGCCGTCACCTTGTCACCGAGGTCCGCGATCACGGAAGGCGGCGGGCCGATCCAGACCAATCCGGCGTCGAGCACGGCGCGGGCGAACTCGGCGTTCTCGGCCAGGAACCCGTACCCGGGATGGACCGACTGCGCGCCGGTGGCGCGGGCCGCCGCGACGATGGCGCTCGCGTCGAGATAGCTGGGGATCTCGTGGGCCTCGTCGGCCCGGCGCACGTGCAGAGCGCCCGCTTCGTCAACGGTGTGCACCGCGATCGCGCGTATCCCGGCGGCGCGGGCGCCGCGCAGGATGCGGACCGCGATCTCCCCGCGGTTGGCGACCAGCACGCTGCGCAGCGGCGCGGCGGGGTCCTCGGTGAGCAAGGTCATCAGGGGCACTTTCCGCTTGCAGAACTCGG
>JBQTII010000002.1:0-4127 GCA_052388275.1 Sporichthyaceae bacterium
ACTCAGATGCCCACCACCGAGACGTGGCTGACCCAGGCCGCCTACGACCGTCTCAAGGCAGAGCTGGACCAACTCTGCGGCTTGGGCCGACGCGAGCTTGCCCGCAAGATCGAGGCCGCCCGCGAGGAGGGCGACCTGAAGGAGAACGGCGGGTACCACGCCGCCAAGGAGGAGCAGGGCAAGCAGGAGGCCCGGATCCGCCAGCTCACCGAGTTGCTGCGCGACGCGACCGTGGGCGAGGCGCCCCTCGACGACGGGGTCGTGCACCCCGGCATGGTGGTCACCGTCGCTTTCGACGACGGGGACACCGAGACATTCCTGCTGGGCTCGCGCGAGGTCTCGGTCGGCGATCTGGAGGTCTACTCCGAGAAGTCCCCGCTGGGCTCGGCCGTCGTGGGCGAGAGCGCGGGCACCAAGGTCAGCTACGCGCTGCCCAACGGCCGCTCGGTCAACGTCACCGTCGTCAAAGCCGTCCCCTTCACCGGCTGAGCGCTCGGCCCGGCGTCGCGCGCCCCACTGCCGGCCGGGTGCGCCCTCAGGGCCGTCATCCGTTCAGTACGGGTATCAGCCCGCCGGCGGGCTGATACCCGTACGCAGGTGACGACAGGCGCATCCGGCCCCCGGCTGTCCGCAGCAGTTATCCACAGTTTTTGTGCGACAGATGCGCACGCGTCTACTCGCGTGCAGAGTGTGGCCATGGCAACCGGGCTGCGCGCACTTGCGCTCGATCAATGCGGCGTTTTCACCGCTCGGCAGGCGTTCACCTGCGGAATCGAGCCTGCCGAACTTCGCGCGCTTACCCGCACCGGCGAGCTCGTGGTCATTCGGCGCTCGGTGTACTCCCACGGCGACGACATCCCGGCAGCGCCCCGCGAGCGCCACAAGCTCGACGTCGCCGCCGCGCTCCTGGTCAAGTCGGGAACCGTGGCCCACAGCGGTCCGGACCCCAGATTGGCGGTCGGCCGCCGCAGCGCCGCCTACCTGCTCGGGCTCCCGGCGCCCATACCTATGACGCTGCCGGAACGGGCAAGCGGGCGCTCATCGCGTCAGCTGCGCCGCCAGGAACGAGTGGTCCATCTGGTCAGTGGGACGCGCGTCCAGCGGACTTACCGCGGCGGCATCGAGGTCAGCCCAGCCGAGTTGCTGTCGGTCGACGTCGACCATTCACTCGGTTTCCCCTCGACGTCTCTGGCCCGCACTGCGATCGATATCGCCAGGGAGTCGGACTGGTATCACGCCGTGGCAGTGGTGGATGGCGCGATGCATGCGGGAGTCAGCCAGTTCGAGCTCAACGCCACCTTAGAGCGATGCGCCGGCTGGGCCGGGACGCGTCAAGCCCGCCGGGCCGTGGCGTTCGGATCCCCCTTGGCGGAGTCACCCTTGGAGTCCAGAACGCGCGCGTTGCTCGCCGAGTACGGCCTTCCGGAGCCCGAACTGCAGGTCGACCTGTTCGATGCTCGCGGATTCATTGGGCGGGTCGACATCATGCTTCGCCAATTCCGCACGGTGCTGGAGCCCGACGGCCGCGTGAAGTACACCGATCCGCGCGTTCTGTGGGCCGAGAAGGTGCGGGAGGACCGCATCCGGGACGCCGGCTGGGAGGTCGTGCGGCCCACGTGGGCAGACGTCACCGAACGCCCTGTCGAGCTGATCGGGCGGATCCGGGCCGCGTTCGTGCGCGCCCAGCGGCGAGCGGCATGACCTCGGCTCTGACCCGGCCTGTCGTCACTTCCCGACGCGTATCCGCCCGCCCGCGGGCTGATAGGCGTACTGAGCGGATGACGGCCCGCCCGTCCCCGTCGCACAAGCGCAATCTGACCCGGCCTGTCGTCACTTCCCGACGCCTATCAGCCCGCCCGCGGGCTGATAGGCGTACTGAGCGGATGACGGCCCGCCCACCCCGTCCTGCTGCACCACCGCAACCTTCCAAGAGCCGCGCTCACGTACTAAGGGCGCGCATCCGGCGGGTGCACAGTAGCGCCGAGATCGCGATGATTGCCGCTGACCACGCCACCGTCAGCAGCACCGGATGCTGGGCCGGGAACGAGGACGGGTCGGCGAACGGGTTCGGGTTGCCGAACATCGCCCGGGCGGCGGCGGCGACCGAGGACACCGGGTTCCACTCCGCGATCGTCTCCAGCGGCTCGGGCATGGAGGCCACCGGAACGAAGGCGTTGGAGACGAAGACGATCGGGAACAGCCAGATCATCGGCAGGCTTTGCGCCGACTGCAAGCTTTTCGAGATCAGGCCGAGGTAGGCCCCGGCCCAGCTCATCGCGAAGCCGAACAGCAGCAGCAGCGCGAAACCTGCGACGCCGCGGGCCGGGCCATCGTCGATCTGCCAGCCGACGGCGAGCCCGCACAACGCCATCACTGCGAGCGAGATCGCCATCCGGGCGATGTCCCCGAGCGTGCGGCCGAGGAAAATCGCCGAGGGATGGATCGGCAGCGTTCGCAGCCGGTCCATCAAGCCCAGCTGCATCTCGTACGCCATGGCGACCGTGGTCGGGTAGGTCGTGAACGCCACCGCCTGGGCGAAAACCCCGGCCATCAGGAACTCGCGGTAGCTTCCCCCGCCCGGCAGCGGGATCGCGCCGCCGAAGACCAGCGCGAACAGCAGCACGAACACGACCGGCTGCAGGATCAGGAACGGCCACAGCTCGCGCACCCGCACGGTGTGCAGCAGGCTGCGCCGGGTCAGCGCCGCGGCGTCGGAGAACGCCCAGCTCAGCTCGGATCCCCGCGAACGCACGCGACCCATCTCCGCGTAGCGGTGCCGGGTCCGGCGGTCCGAGCTCAGCTCCAGGGCGTCATCATCCAGCGCCTCAGTCATAGCCCAGCTCCCCAGCCATCGCCGTCGTTTCCGAAGGCCGGGCCCATCGTGTCATTCGTCGGGGTCGCGCAATGCCCGATTTGTCGTGATTTCTGCGACCACAACTGATGACGTGCCCAACGAGCCGCGCTCATCGGGGGCCTCCGCGCGAAGTGACGGCCAGGAACACGTCATCGAGGTTAGGGCGGTGCGGGTGGATCTCGCTCATCGCGATCTGGCACCGATCGAGCACCCGCACGACCTCGGCGATCGCGGCCGAGGCATTGCCGGCGGCCGGCACACCGATGACCGCGTTGACCTCATCGACCACCGGTTCACCGTGGGCCGTCGCGCGTAAGGCCGCCACCGCCTCAGCGAGCTGGGTGGGGTCGGCCAGGTGCACATCGACCCGGTCCCCGCCCACCGACCGCTTGAGTTCGGCGGGCGTGCCGGAGACGATCACCCGCCCCCGGTCGACGACCGCGATCCGGTCGGCGAGGCGGTCGGCCTCCTCCAGGTACTGAGTGGTCAGCAGCAGGGTGACGCCGGTGCGCACCAGATCTTCGAGCAGCTCCCACAGGTCCAGCCGCGAGGCGGGATCCAGCCCCGTCGTCGGCTCGTCCATGAACAACACGGACGGGGTGGCGACCAGCGCCGAGGCCAGGTCCAGACGCCGAGCCATGCCGCCGGAGAAGGTCTTGACCTGCGTGTCAGCCACTTCGCTGAGCCGAAAGCGCTCCAGCAGCTGGTCCGCCCGCCGATCCGCCTGACGGCGCCCGAGCCGGTAGAGCCGGCCGAACAGGCGCAGGTTCTCCCGCGCGGTCATCGTGACGTCGAGCGCGGTGAACTGGCCGGCCAACCCGATCCGGCGACGCACCGCGGCCGGGTCGCGGGCAACGTCGATCCCGGCCACGAGGGCACGGCCCGCGTCGGGGCGCAACAACGTGGTCAGGATGCGCACGGCGGTGGTCTTACCCGCGCCGTTTGGCCCGAGCAGCCCAAGGGTGCTGCCCGCGGGCACGGTGAGGTCCAGGCCGTCGAGCGCACGGGTCTGCCCGTACGTCTTGACGAGTCCCTCGGCCACGACGGCGTCCACCGAACTGCTCCGAATCCCGTGCGTCCGCGCCTGCGCCGCGCCTGCGCACTCCCATGGTGCCGTTACGCGTGCAGCGTCGCACCGATCTTGAACCAGCCGTGGCGTCCGGGGACCCCCGTGGCACCCGTGGCGCCGGAACTCTGGCGGCCGGGGGGGCACGGGGGGGGGGGTACGGACCACCCAAAAAGGCGAGCCCCGGGGGGGGGGGGGGGCCCCACC
>JBQTII010000003.1:0-16084 GCA_052388275.1 Sporichthyaceae bacterium
GTCCCCCTACTATGGCGCCGCCGGGGTTTCGGTCGGCGGGCCTTTTCGCTCCCGAGACGCGCGGGGGTGCGGGCTGGGGGGCGCTAGCACCCCGGCGCTCTTCCATGTCCGGAGCCTCTCCATGTCCAGAGCCTCGAGGGTCTGCCGATGACACCGGGTTCGATGTCTCATGCGTCCCTTACGTATCCGCCGCGCGCGTCATTCGGCGGTGTCCCCCCCGGGCGCTAGGGTCGAGCGAATCCGACCTGGGGGACTTCCGCGTGCACCTGAAAAGCCTGACGTTGCGGGGCTTCAAGTCCTTCGCCTCGGCGACGACCTTGCGGTTCGAACCCGGGATCACCGCGGTGGTCGGACCCAACGGCTCGGGCAAGTCCAACGTGGTCGATGCGCTCGCCTGGGTGATGGGCGAGCAGGGGGCGAAGTCCCTGCGCGGCGGCAAGATGGAGGACGTCATCTTCGCCGGCACCTCCGCTCGCCCGCCGCTGGGCCGGGCCGAGGTCGCGCTGACGATCGACAATGGTGACGGCGCGTTGCCGATTGACTACACCGAGGTCACGATCTCGCGGACGATGTTTCGCAACGGGGGTTCGGAGTACGCGATCAACGGTGATCACTGCCGCTTGCTGGACATCCAGGAACTGCTCTCAGACTCTGGCATCGGGCGCGAGATGCACGTCGTCGTGGGGCAGGGCCAACTCGATGCTGTCCTGAGCGCGACACCGGAGGACCGGCGCGGCTTCATCGAAGAGGCGGCCGGGGTCCTCAAGCATCGCAAGCGCAAGGAGAAAGCCCTGCGCAAGCTGGAGGCGATGCAGGCCAACCTCACCCGCGTCTCGGACCTGATCACCGAACTGCGCCGCCAGCTCAAGCCGCTGGGCAAGCAGGCGGAGATCGCCCGCCGCGCCGCGACCGTGCAGGCCGACCTGCGCGACGCCCGGTTGCGCCTGCTCGCCGACGACCTGATCTCGCTGCGCGAGTCGTTGGAGGCCGAGGTCGCCGACGAGACCGCCCTACGGGCCCGCGCCGCCGAGGTCGAGCACAGGCTCGGCGCCGCCCGCAGGGCCGAGGACGCCTCCGAAGCGGCGCTGGCCGAGGCGGCGCCGGCGCTCGCCCGCGCGCAGGAGACCTGGTACCGGCTGTCCGCCTTGCGCGAGCGCTTCCGTGGCACCGCGGGGCTCGCGGCAGAACGTGCTCGCCACCTGGCCGCTGGCGCCGAACAATCCCAGCCCGGCCGGGACCCGGCCGAGACCGAGGCGGAGGCAGCCCAGGTCCGAGCGCAGGAGGGCGAACTGGCGGCGGGGGTCGAGGCCGCCCGGGCCACCCTGGTGGGCGCCGTCGAGGCGCGTAGCGCCGCTGAAGCAGCCCTCGCCGACGAGGAGCGGCGCCTGAGCGCCGTGATCCGGGCGGCGGCGGACCGCAGGGAGGGCCTGGCCCGCCTGCAGGGCAAGGTCGGCGGGCTGCGCAGCCGGGCTGCCGCTGCGGAAGCAGAGCTGGGAAGGCTCACCGGTGCACTCTCGGCGGCCCGCGGTCGGGCGGCCGGGGCGCAGCAGGAGTTCTCGGCCCTGGAATCCACGGCCGCCGGTCTGGACGAGGGTGAGCAGGGCCTGGACTACGCCTACGAGCAGGCGGCCCGCGCACTGGAGACGGCCCGTGCGCAACTCGCGGACCTCGCAGACGCCCAGCGCATCGCCGAGCGCGAACGTAGCGCGCTGGCTGCTCGCAAGGAAACCCTCGAGCTGGGTCTGGCCCGCCGAGACGGCGGCGGGATCCTGCTCGCCTCCGAGGTGGCCGGGGTGCTGGGTTCGGTGGCCGCGCTGGTCACCGCTGAGCACGGCTTCGAGACGGCCGTCGCTGCCGCGCTGGCCGGCAGCGCCGACGCCATTGCGGTCGCCGGCGTCGATTCCGCCGTGGCGGCGCTGCGGCACCTCAAAGCCGCCGGCGCCGGCCAGGCCGAGCTGATGATCGGCGGCGCCGATCCGCTCACCCGGGGACCCGGCTCCCCGGCCCTGCCCGCCCACGCCCGCTACGTGCTGGAACTGCTGACCTCGCCGCCCGCACTGCGCCCGGCGCTGGACCGGCTCCTGGGGGCGGTCGTGGTGGTCGAGGACCTCGACGCCGCCCGCGCGCTCGTGGCCGGCCATCCGATGCTGCGAGCGGTCACCCGCGAGGGCGACAGCTTGGCCGTGGACCATGCCCGCGGTGGATCGGCCAGTGCGCCGAGCCTGCTGGAGATCCAGGCGGCGGTCGACGAGGCCGCGCAGTCCCTCGCCGAGGCCGACCACGCCACCGAGCGTCGTGTTCACGACCTCGAGGTCGCCCGGCGCGTCCAGGAGCAGGCCCAGCAAGGCGCCGAGTCGGCCCTGGCCCGGCTGCACGAATCGGACGCGACGATGGCCGCTCTGGCCGAGCAGCTCGGCCAGCTCGGCGGAACCGCGCGCAGTGCGCAGGCGGAGGCGCAGCGGCTCGTCGAGGCGATTGCGGCGGCGGAGCAGTCCCGCGACGGCGACCTCGCCGGGCTCGCGGACCTCGAGGCTCGCCTGGCCGCCGCCGAGGCCGAGCCGGTCGAGACCGAGACCGCCACCGGTCCGCGGGAGAATCTCGCCTCCGCCGCCGTCACGGCCCGCGCCGCCGAGATGGAGGCACGGCTCGCGCTACGAACCGGCGAGGAGCGAGCGCGTGCCCTGGCCGGTCGGGCCGAGGCTCTGCTGCGCGCCGCCGAGGTCGAACGGGCAGCCCGTGAGCACGCCGCGCAACGCCGGCTCGCCCGTGAGCGGGCCGGTCTGGTCGCCGCTGCCGTCGCCCGGGGCGGCGAGTACGCGCTGACCGCGCTGGAGGCCTCCCTCGCCGCCGCCGGCGCCGAGCGGGCCGCCGCGGACGATCTGCGCCGCGCCCACGAGCAGGAGCTCAGCACCGCCCGGGCCGCCGTGCGCACCCTGACGGCGGAACTCGAGCGACTCACCGACTCCGTGCACCGCGACGAGGTCGCGCGCGCGGAGCATCGGTTGCGGATCGAGGACACCGAGCGGCGCGCGATGGAAGAACTCGGGGTCGCCCCCGACGCCCTGGTGGCCGAGTACGGTCCGAACCAGCTCGTTGCGGTGATCATCGAGGGCACCGAGGCCGGCGCCGAGCCGCTCGCGGGGGAGCCGATCCCCTACGTCCGCGCCGATCAGGAGAAGCGACTGCGGGCGGCCGAGCGGGCGCTTGCGTTGCTCGGTCGGGTCAACCCACTCGCGCTGGAGGAGTTCGCCGCGCTGGAGGAACGTCACCAGTTCCTCTCCGAGCAGCTGGAGGATCTGCGCGCCAGCCGACGGGACCTGCTCACGGTCATCAAGGAGGTCGACGAGCGAGTCCAGGCCGTCTTCGCGGACGCCTTCGCCGACACCGCCCGCGAGTTCGAGGGAGTGTTCGCGCGGCTGTTCCCGGGCGGCGAGGGCCGGCTGATCCTCACCGACCCCGAGGATCTGCTGACCACGGGCATCGATGTCGCGGCGCGTCCGCCGGGCAAGAAGATCACGCGACTCTCGCTGCTCTCGGGCGGGGAGCGCTCGCTGGTCGCGGTGGCGCTGCTGGTGGCGATCTTCAAGGCCCGGCCGAGCCCGTTCTACATTCTGGACGAGGTCGAGGCCGCCCTCGATGACACCAACCTGGGCCGGCTGCTGGTGATCCTGGAGGAGCTGCGCCAATCGAGCCAGCTCATCGTCATCACCCACCAGAAGCGCACCATGGAGGTCGCCGATTCGCTGTACGGGGTCTCGATGCGCGGCGACGGGGTGAGCACGGTCATCAGCCAGCGGATCCGGGAGGAACAACCCGTGTGAGGGTCTCGACGGCCTGGCTGTTCGATCTGGATGACGTGGTGCGCCGCGGCGGGGCCGATCATCGCGCGCAGGTCGAAGCGAGCTACGCGCTCCCGCCCGGAACGCTGGCCGAGATCGCCTTCGCACCCCGACGCTTCTCTCTGGCCGTCACCGGCCGGATCAGCGACGAGGACTGGCGGATGTCGGTCATGGTCGAGCTGATTCCCCTGCTCGGCGATGCTTCGCGGGCGGTCGCGGCAGTGGTGGACTGGGCCGGAAACTTCGGCCGCGTCGATCCGCAGGTGCTGGCGCTGATTGACGAACTGCGCAGCAACGGCCGGCAGGTTGCGCTGGTGGTCAACGGAACGCTGAACACCGAACGCGAACTGGTGGACCTGGGCCTGGACGATCGTGTCGACGCCATCGTCAACTCCGCCCGGCACGGGATGGCCCAGCCGGACGCCGGGATCTACACCCTTGCCGCGGGCTTCCTGGGGGTCTCGCCCACCGCGTGCACCTACGTCGGTGCCCGGGCCGAGCATGTTGCCGGCGCGGAGCGAGTCGGGATGGCGGGGTACCTCTTTGACGGCGCGATCAACCTGCGTGCGAAGGTCGAGGGCCGAACGGCGAAAGGAGAGAAGTGTAGCTGATCCTGACCGAGGTGGTCGTGCTGCTGGTGGCCGCGGTGCTGACCAGCCTGGTGGTCCGTGGCCTGCGCGGGAACGCGGCCCCGCCGCCGATCCTCGATCTCCCCACCCCTGATCCGCCGGTCAGGGCCCCGCTCGCGCCCACCCCGCTCGCGCCCACCCCGCTCGCGCCCACGCTGGAGGTCCCCGAATCCACCGCCGGGCGCCTGGTCCGGCTGCGGTCGCGGCTCGCGCGCGCGCAGACCTCGCTGGGCAAGGGGCTCCTCACACTGCTCTCCCGCGACGTCATCGACGCCGACACCTGGGACGAGATCGAGGAGACCCTGCTCGGGGCCGACCTCGGCGTCGCGCCGACCCAGGAGTTGCTGGGGCGGCTGCGCGAACAGGTCCGGGTGCAGGGCACCCGCGATCCCTCCGCGGTCCGGGCGATGCTGCGCCGTGAGCTGCTCGCCCTGGTGGGGGAGGACCTCGACCGCAGCCTGCACGCCGTGCGCACGGGCGGCCAGCGGCCCTCGGTGATGCTGGTGGTCGGGGTCAACGGCACCGGCAAGACCACGACGACGGGAAAGCTGGCCCGGGTCCTGATCGCGGAGGGCCGCACCGTCGTGCTCGGCGCCGCCGACACCTTCCGCGCCGCCGCAGCGGAGCAGTTGCAGACCTGGGGGGAGCGGGTGGGTGCCACCACCGTGCGCGGGCCGGAGGGTGGGGACCCGGCGAGCGTCGCGTTCGAAGCGGTGAAGGCCGCCGTGGCTGCCGACTCCGACGCCGTCCTGATCGACACCGCGGGGCGCCTGCACACCAAGACCGGCCTGATGGATGAACTGGGCAAGGTCAAGCGGGTGGTGGAGAAACAGAGCCCCGTGCACGAGGTGCTGCTGGTGATCGATGCGACCACCGGCCAGAACGGGCTGGTCCAGGCGCGGGTGTTCCGTGAGGTCGTCGAGGTCACCGGCATCGTGTTGAGCAAGCTCGACGGCACGGCCAAAGGCGGGATCGTCGTGGCGGTTCAACGCGAGCTCGGCGTACCGGTGAAGCTGATCGGCCTGGGTGAAGGTCCCGATGACCTTGCCCCGTTCGATCCGGTGACCTTCGTGGACGCGCTGCTCGGGGACTGAGTGCGTGCGGGGCTGCCGTCCCTGCACGCAATGCCCCGCGAGGTCCCGGTCCGGCACGGCGGCGTTAACCCAGACGTAACGCCGGTGCGCGATCGGTGATCACCGCGAAACATGCATCGCCTCCCGGCGAAACGCGCTCTCGACAGCCTTCCGGTCAGGACGCGATCGCGGCCATCCGAGCCGCGGAGTGAGATGGGAGGCACGCCCCGGTGGAATCCGCTCTCGACTCAGGCAATACCGCCTGGATACTGATCAGTTGTGCCCTGGTGATGCTCATGACACCAGGTCTGGCGTTCTTCTACGGCGGCATGGTCCGCGTGAAGAGCGTGCTCAACATGTTGATGATGTCGGCAGCCGCCATGGCGATTGTCACGATCATCTGGGTGGTCTACGGCTACAGCCTGGCCTTGACCAAGGACGAGGGTAACGGCCTGATCGGTGGCTTCGATGCCGTCGGTCTGGAGGATCAGATCGTTGACAACGGCGCCGCGCTACCGGAGTCGGTCTTCGTCGCCTTCCAGCTCATGTTCGCCATCATCACCGTCGCACTGATCTCTGGTGCCATCGCCGACCGCGCCAAGTTCTCCACCTGGTGCATCTTCGCTGCGGTGTGGGTCTCGATCGTGTACGTCCCGGTCGCGCACTGGGTCTTCCACTTCGGGCACTCGGTCAGCGTGCTCGCCTCCGACGAGGTCACGCCCTGCCCCGCCGACGCGAAGGAAGGCGATTGCACCGACGTCCTGGTCGACCCGGGTTGGATCGTGGACCTGGGCGCGCTCGACTTCGCGGGCGGTACCGCGGTGCACATCAACGCCGGCGCGGCCGCGCTGGCCCTGGTCATCGTCCTCGGCAAGCGCAAGGGCTGGGGCAAGGACCCGATGCGTCCGCACAACCTGCCATTGGTCTTCCTCGGCGCCGGGCTGCTCTGGTTCGGCTGGTTCGGCTTCAACGCCGGCTCAGCGGTCGCCGCGAACAACACCGCCGGTGTGGCGTTCCTGAACACCCAGGTGGCCACGGCGGCCGCGGTGATCGGCTGGCTGATCGTGGAGCGCCTCCGCGACGGGCACTTCACCAGCCTCGGCGCGGTCTCCGGTGCGATCACCGGCCTGGTCGCCATCACCCCGGCCTGCAACACGGTGACCCCGCTCGGGGCCATCGCCATCGGTGTCATCGCGGGCGCGATCTGCGCCTTCGCCATCACGCTGAAGTGGAAGCTCGGCTACGACGACTCCCTCGACGTCGTCGGCATCCACCTGGTCGGCGGTCTCGTCGGCACGCTGATGATCGGTGTGGTCGGTGCGGCAGCTTCTCCGGCCGGTGTCGACGGGCTGCTCTTCGGCGGCGGCGGGGATCAGCTGGGCAAGCAGACGATCGCGGCGTTCGCGGTCATGGGCTACTCGTTCTTCGTCACGTTGATCATCGCCTTCGCTCTGGAAAAGACGATCGGCTTCCGGATCCCCGTCGATGACGAGGTCGCCGGGATCGACCTGGCCGAGCACGCCGAGACGGGCTACGAGCTGACCGCGGTCGGTACCGCGCAGGCCCGCATCCCCGGTAGCGGTGCCTCTCACGCAGCTCCGGCGCCGAGCCCAAGGGTGGACGCATGAAACTCCTGACCGCAGTGATCAAGCCCTTCAAGCTCGACGACGTGCGCAGCGCCCTGGAGAAATTCGGGGTCCAGGGCATGACCGTGAGCGAGGCCAGTGGCTACGGCCGCCAGCGCGGGCACACCGAGGTCTACCGGGGTGCGGAGTACACCGTCGACCTGGTGCCCAAGGTGCGCCTGGAGGTGCTGGTGGATGACTCCGACATCGTCGACGTGGTCGAGGTGGTCGTGAAGGCCGCGCAGACCGGCAAGATCGGTGACGGCAAGGTCTGGGTGATCCCGGTCGACACCGCGGTGCGGGTGCGCACCGGTGAGCGGGACGTCGACGCCCTGTAACACGCGAGGCACACCCGTGACGGGGGTCCGGCCGGCCGCGGCCGGGCCCCCGCACGCGTGTGACCCGTGGATCGTCGGGCACAAGCGCACGAGGTCTGAGGCGCAGGAAACCCAGTCGTAACGTTGGTGCAAGATCGGTGATCTTCACGAAACCTTGATGTGACGCGGTGGAAACCGCCGGTCGAGAGCGTCCGTGTGCTGCCCGTTCCGGGCGCCGCAGGCGGAGGAGATCACGCACATGTCGGAGATCAACAAGGCGGATACCGCCTGGATCCTGGTGTGCACCTCGATGGTGCTCGTCATGACCTTTGGGCTGGCCATCTTCTACGGCGGCATGGTTCGGGCCAAAAACGTGCTGAACACCATGATGATGGTCGTCGCGACGATCGCGATCCTCACCGTCTCCTGGTACGGCTGGATCTACAGCCTGGCCTTCACCAAGGATGAGGGCGGCGGGTTGATCGGCGGTTTCGACGACGTCGGCATGGTCGACGCGCTCGATGAGGTCTCGGGGACGGTCCCCACACTGCTGTTCGCGAGCTTCCAGCTCACCTTCGCCCTCATCACCTGCGCGCTGGTGTGCGGGTCGATCGTGGACCGGGCCAAGTTCAGCGCCTGGTGCGTGTTCATCGTGGCGTGGGCGACGCTGGTCTACGCACCGTTGGCGCACTGGGCCTTCTACTTCGGCCACAGCGTCAGCGTCCTGGCCGAGGACGGCAGCACGCCGTGCCCGGCGGACGCGAAGGAGGGCGAGTGCATGGACGTCCTCGTCGACCCGGGCTGGATCGTGAATCTGGGTGCGCTGGACTTCGCCGGGGGCACCGTCGTGGAGATCAACTCCGGCGCGTCCGGCCTCGCGCTCGCCCTGGTGCTGGGCGCCCGGATGGGCTGGAAGCGCGACCCGATGCGCCCGCACAACCTCACCCTGGTGATGCTGGGCGCAGGGCTGCTGTGGTTCGGCTGGTTCGGCTTCAACGCCGGCTCGGCCCTCGGTGCCAACATGCAGGCTGCCCTCGTGCTGACCAACACGATGATCGCCGGCGCCGTCGGCATCGCCGCCTGGCTCACGGTCGAACGACTGCGCGATGGCACCTTCACCTCCTTCGGCGCCGCCTCGGGCGCGGTCTCCGGGCTGGTGGCCATCACCCCCTCCTGCGCTGCCGTGACACCCATCGGCGCCGCCGCGGTCGGCCTGGTCGCCGGCGCGGTGTGCGCGCTCGCGATCGCGCTGAAGTACAAGCTCGGCTACGACGACTCCCTCGACGTGGTGGGTGTGCACTTCGTCGGCGGCATGGTCGGCATGCTGATGGTGGGGCTGGTCGCCAGCTCGCAGGCGACGGGCATCCTGACCGGCGATGACCCGAGCGACGGCGTCGATGGTCTGCTCTACGGCGGTGGTCTGGACCAGTTCGGCAAGCAGGCGGTGGCGGCCTTCGCGGCGATGGCCTACGCATTCACGGTGACCTTCATCATCGGGTGGATCATTCACAAAACGATCGGATTCCGGGCCACCCCGGAGCAGGAGCTCGGCGGCCTCGACCAGGCGCTGCATGCTGAAACGGCTTATGAGCTCGGCACGACCGGGGCCTCGAGCGGAAGGATGGTGGGGTCGTCAGCTGAGGGACCGTAACGTAACCGGTCTGACCCCGCCGATGCCGACAGTCGAGCACAACCAGGAGGCGCAATGAAGCTCGTGACCGCGGTGATCAAGCCGTTCAAGCTCGACGATGTCCGGGCTGCGCTGGAGAAGCTCGGCGTGCACGGGATGACGGTGACCGAGGCCAGCGGGTACGGCCGCCAGCGCGGACACACCGAGGTGTACCGGGGTGCGGAGTACGTCGTCGACCTGGTGCCCAAGGTGCGCCTGGAGGTGCTCATTGACTCCGCCGACGCCGAGGCGGTGATCAGCGCGCTCACCGCCGCCGCGCAGACCGGCAAGATCGGTGACGGCAAGATCTGGGTGACCCCGGTCGAGGCCGTCGTGCGGGTGCGCACCGGCGAACGCGACATCGACGCCCTGTAGGACCGAGCGGCCTCGGCCCGCGCTCACGACCGGCCGGCGGCTGTGCTCACCGGAGGATTGCAGGTCTCGCAGCCGGCTGATTGCAGGACCTGTCTCGCAGTCTGGACCGGTTGGTCCGCCGGCGCGGGCTAGTAGAGCGTCGCATCTAAAGCTGCGGGTATAGCCGATGCAGTTTGATGCGGGCGTCGGCGGCGGTGAACTGCCAGCGGCGGTGCTGAAGGGCCGCTCACCCGCGAAGGGACACCCGTGAAGTGTGCAGGGGAGATCATGAAATTCTGGAAGCGTTCGATCTGACCGGCTCCACGCGAGCCGCGGCCGCGTTGGCCGACTGTTCGCATCACACCGTGGCCCGGTATGTCGCCGCACGAGATGCCGGTACGCGCCTTGAGCGCGCGGTGCGCCCGCTGTTGATCGGGGAGTATCTGCCCAAGATCGAGGAGTCGGTGGCCCGTTCCAACAGGTGCCCGGCGCCTTTCGCGGAGGCGGTGTTGCCCTTGCGCAGTCGGGTGGCGGCGATCAGCGGTGCGCTCGTCGGGGTGCTGATCGTGGCCAGGATCGTGTTGAGGCCTTTGACCTTGGAGTAGCCGTAGGCCGCGCCCTGTTTGGCGTAGCCGTGAGTCTCGCCCATAGTGTCGTCAACATCGATCAGGACCAGGTCACCGGCGCCGATCACCGGGGCGTGGAGGCCAGGCCCGCGAGCAGTCCGGTGGCGACGGAGTCGAGTTGGCGGACGTGGCCGAAGGTAAAGGTGCGAAGGAACGTGCCGTAGGTCGAGGGGGCGCGGATCCCGGTGAACGCGATGCCCATCCCGCCGTGGCGCAGCAGGTCCATGTCCTCGATGGAGTCGGCTCCCGCGACCAATCCCGGCCACCAGGCCAGGGATCTTCACCTGCGCATCAGGCGAGCCCGGCGCCTCTGCCGGGGTGCACCGCTGGGCGATCAGATCGTGCAGTCCGGCCAGGCGGGCCAGTTCCAGGACGGGGACCAGACCGCCGAACGCCACCAGATTCGGGTCGTCGAAGTTGTGCCGAACCCGGGAGAACTCGTGAGAAAGCTGCATCCAGCGGATGCCCTTCAGGCGACGACATTTGGTTCCGTGGAGAAGTCCAATTGTCCTTGCCGCAAGGGCATCCGCGTGTTATGGCACGCGTTGCTCACTCACCGCGTCGGTGGATCCGGGCTCAGTGGGTCGTGATCCGAACGCAGCACATGCCCGGTTCAGGTTGCAGCCGGGGAAGTATCCGGTCTTCCGCCTGCATACCACGGGCGATCCCATTGATCAGGTCGAGGTTCATGCCGCAGATCAGCGCGCGGTGTCGCTCGGCGATTCGGTGGAAGGGACAATTTGCAAGCAGGATGTCCGGCGGCTGCTCGCGTGGCTCATAACCGAGCTGCGTGAGCGCCTCGCCCGTCTGGCGCCGCAGCTTCCTCCCCGAGATGTGCACTTTGCAGTCTCCTCGCACGCCAGCGCCGATCTCCGCGCCGACGTGCTCGGCCGCCCGGGTGAGCGCCTCGTCGACCGGAGAGCCGGATTTGACCGCGGCGGCAACTGCGTCGGAGAGCAGCGCGGCGGCGAGTTCGTAGTGCCGTTCGGGAAGGGAAACCGACAGCTCACCGGTGGCGCGCCGGTACACCTTGGCGGGTCGCCCGGCACCCGGACCGCCCCGGCCGGGCGGCCGTTCGTAGCGGGCCTGGAGCAGGCCAGCGTCGGTGAGCTTGTCGAGGTGGAACGCGGCGACCGAGCGGGGCAGTCCGAGCGCCACCGCGGCCTCATCGCGGCCGAGCCACCCCTCGCGCTCCGCGATCAGGTCGTACAGGTCGCGACGCACGGGCTGGTCAAGAGCGGCCACTCCGGCGATGCGCGCATCCCTCGACGCCTCGGTCATACCACCACTCTAAAACGATCGAGCATTAGCGCAAGCAGGCAAACGCACCCTTTCGCTGCGTGGGGCTGGGTCGTCAGCCTTCCAAAGAATGCCGAAGTTGACGGAATTAGCGCCTCACCTCTAACGTCAATATTCTCGATCTTTAGAAGGGAGCTACTTGATGAGCACCGAAACCCTAACCCCGCCAAGGACCGTTCACCCACGAGCTCAGAACCCGGCCGCCCTGGGACGGCTCGCGGCCGTGTACGACCCCACCCCGCTGCTCACTCGTTCGCAGCTCCCCCTCGCGCCCGGCACGAAGTAGGCGCCGCGGTGAGCGTTTCTGAGTTGACGGTGTGCGAGGCCATCACCACTGAGGCACCGGTCGAGGCCGGCCCGAGCCTGCGCGTTCTTCCCGGCGGCGCCACCATGGATCTGCCAGCGGCCGAGCGCGCGGTCGCCGCGTTGTTGGTGGCGCTGGGCTACCCCCCGAGCGATGAGCACCTAGTGGACACCCCGCGGCGAGTCGCGGCGACGTATGCGGAGCTGTTGACCCCCCGCTCGTTCAACCTGACGACCTTCCCCAATGATGAGGGCTACAACGAACTGGTTCTTGCGCGCGACATCCCGTTCCACTCCCTGTGCGAGCACCACATGCTCCCGTTCCAGGGGGTCGCACACATCGGCTACCTACCTGGCGAGCGCATCCTCGGATTGTCCAAACTGGCCCGGGTCGTGGAGCTGTTCTCCCGCCGGTTGCAGGTCCAGGAGCGCCTGACCAAACAGGTGGCGGACTGGCTTCAGGCCCAACTCTCCCCGAAGGGCGTGGGGGTGGTGCTCGAAGCCGAGCACCTGTGCATGTCACTGCGCGGAGTCCAGGCGGTCGGATCCACCACCACCACCTCCGCGCTGCACGGGCTCCTGCGCGAGGATCAACGCTCCCGTGCGGAGTTCTTCGCCCTCGCCGGGGTCCGCGCATGACCATCCTGGCAGGCCCCGGCATTCACTCGGCCGGCATCGTCGATCTCGGCGCGCTAGCGGGAGCCAAACGCGGCCGGCGGATCGGCGTATGCATCCCGGCGCGGAACGAGATCGCCACGATCGGTGAGATCCTCACCGTGGTCTCGGAACTTCGAGAAGCAGGCCTTGTCGATGATGTGCTGGTGATCGACGACGGCTCTGGCGATGGCACCGCGGCACGGGCGCGCGCTCACGGAGCAGATGTCCTGCCGAGCGTCGGAGGGCCCGGCAAGGGCCAGGCTCTGCGCCGCGCCGTCACGTCGACCGACGCCGAGTTGCTCGTGTTCCTCGATGCCGATGTCGTCGACTTCGGCGGCCATTTCGTCACCGATCTGGTCGCACCCCTGCTCACCGATGCGCAGGTGATGCTGGTCAAGCCGCGCTACCGCCGCGCCCTGAACGGTGTTGCCGACGAGGGCGGGCGAGTCAGTGAGGTGCTGGCCCGCCCCCTGCTGCGCCGGTTCTTCCCGGAGTTGGCCACGCTGGCGCAGCCGCTGGCCGGAGAGTGCGCCCTGCACCGGTCCGTGCTAGCCGGGATCGAGCTTGCCGACGGGTACGGCGTGGAGATCGCCCTGCTCATCGACGTGCTCCGCAGCCACGGTCGCGACGCAATCGCCGAAGTCGATCTTGGCACGCGTGAGCACCGCAACCGCCCGCTCCACCAGCTCGGACAACACGCCGACGACATCCTCGCCGCCGTGTTCGACCGGGTCGGCACCGATCTGAGGAGAAGTCATGACCGTTGAACCCGTGCCGGTCGCGCCGCTTCCATCGAGCCAGCCCGGCTCCTAGACTCCGACGTACCGCTGGCGGAGTTCGTCGCAAGCCAACGGGCCCCCACTGAGGGGCCGCCCTGAGTATCGGACAGGCGGCTGGCAGATCATGGTGCGCCACCGGCGCCGACGAGCGGCAGAGCGGGGCGCTTGCGTCGCCCGCAGCGTGAGCTCGCCGTTCTGCGCGACAACGAGAGCGTCCAGGCACCGAACTCGACTCCTCACCGGAAGCATCCGCCGCGAGCGACCCAAATGACGCGCAAAGCGGCGCCGGTCCGGAGCCGAGTCACCGTCGTCCGACTCTGACCGGCTCCGGACGACGGCCACGGCGCGGCGGCGATCGCCATCCGCCTTCGTTCGACAGATCAGGGCATGCAATCACCGGGGTCCGCGAGCGTTCTAGGAGGGTAGACGGCGCGAAATGTGAGGCGGTGAGGTGGAATGGGCGAGACGGCGGCTACCGGGGAGGATTTCGTCCGGGCCGTGATGCCTGCAATCGACCTTCTGCACAACCTCGCCCGCCGTCTGGTCCACCGCCCCGTGGAAGCCCAGGACCTGGCGCAGGACACCCTGGTCAAGGCATGGCAGGCGTGGGCCCGCGGTGTGCGTCCCGACCCGGTGGGCCCCTGGTTGTCCACGATCTGCCTCAACCTTGCCCGCGATCGGGCTCGTCGTGACGCTCGCCGCCCGGAGGTGTTCTCACTGGAGGACGTCGACCGGTCGAGCCCGTTCGACGTCGAGGCGGAGGCGATCAAGCGCGTTCAGCGGACTCAGATCGCGCGGGCGCTGTGGACGTTGCCCGAGGCCCAACGGATCGCCGTCACGCTCGTGGACATCTGCGGATTGACCGCGGCCGAGGCCGCCGTGATCACCGGCTCGCCGCGAGGAACCGTGCTCTCCCGAATCCGTCGCGGTCGCGAGGCCCTGTTCAGGGCAGTTCACACCCAGCTACCGCGTGGGCCGGCGGAAGATCCCGCGGGCGCCAGCTCCGCAGATCCTGCACCTGGCGCCGGGCAGGCGGGCCCCAGGCGGAGATCGATTCGCCCGCGGGCGGCCGGCAAGAATGGAGGACCACGACCATGACCACCCCTCAGCCTTGCGGCGAAGCCGGCACCGCTGCGGCCTACCTCGGTGGGGAGATGTTCGCCGCCGCCCGGGTCGAGTTCGAGGCCCACCTGCTCGCGTGTGACACCTGCTGGGCGGAGGTCAACGCCGTCCGCGGTGGCCGCGCCCTCGCCGAGGAACTGCGCGAGGCCGCACCGCAGGAGCTGCGGGAACGCCTTCGTGCGATCGCCACGGGCGGCAGTGATTCCGCTCCGGTGCCCAACATCGCGATGCCGGGAATGCGGCCACGCTACCGCCGCCCTCGACACCGCGTCACGGTCGCCCTCGCGGTCGCGATGGCCGCTGTCGTGGTCG
This sequence comes from Sporichthyaceae bacterium, assembly GCA_052388275.1. GTDB lineage: Bacteria > Actinomycetota > Actinomycetes > Sporichthyales > Sporichthyaceae > JBQTII01. The sequence continues at coordinate 14,605 of JBQTII010000003.1, forward strand.
TTCTCGGTGCCGGGCTGTCGCTAATCACCGCGGGGCCGCGGGACACCGATCCTGCGCTGCTCGCGGCCGCTTCAGCGTACCGGAGCGAAGGCAGCGGCTCGGTTCCGGTCCAAGCTCCACCCCCGGCTAGAGTTCTCGCCGACATGACCTGGCAGGGCACCACCGCCCGGTTGCTGGCTGGGCAGCCCGCGCTGGCGCACCGTTATGCCAACCCTGCGGGACACGGCGTGCTCCTGGTGAGTTCGCCCGTGCACTTTCCCCGGCCCGCGAACGCCGAAGCGATCGCCGCCACCAGGTCCGGGTGGATCGCCTCGGTCGATGGGGTCCAGATTCTCGGCGCCGACCGAGACGGCCTTTCCTGGTTGGTGATCTGCGCCGCGCGGGAGACCGCCCTCGCGGCGGGCCGGGCTGCCGGTCTGGTCTGAACACACCACCGAAATTGGCATCTCGCCGCCCTGGTCGGTCGTAGGCCGGCGGAACGACGACGCCCAATCCTCCCTTGCCCATCACCTCACTAAAGGAGCACCCCTCATGAGAGCACCCACCTCCCGACTGGCCATCGCCGCCGCGGCGCTCGGACTCGTGTGCGGCGCGTGTGGCACCGACGCCGAACAAGCGCAGCCCACCGTGCCGGTGGCGGCGGTCGCGGCCGCTGGCACTCCCTCCCCGGCAGGCCACGGCTCCGACACCACTCCGGGTGGACACGGCGCCGCGGGCGACGTCCTTGCCGGACTCGTGGAGCACCTACCGGGTGAGACCGACCACTCTGCTGGACAGAGCACCGGTCCCAGGAAGGACATTGCGGAGATCCGCCGGGTGATCGTCGACCACTACGCCGACCCGGGATGCGCGGAGCTCACCGACAACGCCGAGCGACAGTTCGGTTACGGCCCCGGCCCGGAATGCGACCGGATCATCGATGAACGCAACACCCCCCGCAAAGTCGAGGTCGGCGCCGTGCAGGTCGACGGTGACGAGGCAACCGCTGAGGTCGAGAACGAGACCTTTGTCATGGTTCGCCCCGGCAAACGATGGCTGATCGACGGGGTCCGCTGAAGCCGCGACCACGGGCGGACATGGCGGACATGGACCCGACGCGGGTTGATTCCCGCGCCGGGTCCAGATGCCTAAACCTCAGCTCTAGTGCGGCCGACTACTCAGCCTGTGAACCTGTCCGGGAACGCGGCGACGATGCCCATGGTGAGGGTGTCGGCGAGCATCATCATGTGGTGGTAGCCCTCGTCGTAGTCTTTGATCGCCTTGGCGTAGTCCTCCTTGAGGACGTCGACGGAGTACGCGGTGGTCTGGTCGATGTGTGTTCTCATCATCGGTTTGGTAGCCGAGGCAGGGAAGAGAGCAATCGTCAAGACCTGTGGATGAAGAATTTCAGGCAGCTGCCTGATTGTCCGTCAGATTGTCTGCGAGCTGCGTAGTTTCGTCGGGGCGTTCGACGAGCTTGCCGTCGACGAAGACCGCGCCG
>JBQTII010000004.1:0-44107 GCA_052388275.1 Sporichthyaceae bacterium
CCCGCCCCGCACGTCGCCCCACCCGCCCCGCACGTCGCAGTGTTCGGCGCCTGTCATCACTTCCGTACGCCAATCAGCCTGCCCGCGGGCTGATAGGCGTACGGAGCGGATGACGGCCCGGAAAAGCCTCAGGCGCCACGCCTCAGGCGCCACGGGCGGGCGCCGGGCGGGCGCCGGGCGGGCGCCTGTCGTCACTTCCGTACGCCTATCAGCCTGCCCACGGGCTGATAGGCGTGCGGAGCGGATGACGGCCTTCAGGCGACCGACCGGCTCAGGCGTACACGGCGACCGAGGAGCCGTCGAGCAGGACGGCGGCGACGCCCTGCGGGTCGTCATAGGTCGGCAGGTGGCCCCAGCCCTTGGGGCTTAGCCATCGGGTGTGCGCGGGTAGTTCGTCGCGCAGCCTGCAGCCCGGGCCCAGGATCACATCGCGGCGCCCAAACGCGACCGTCACCGGGACCTCGATGTCCTGGCCGCCGACAAAGCGCTGGCCCGAGGCTGCCGCCAGCGTGAGCTTGAAGCCCGCCGAGCCGACCATCGCCGCCGCGTCGTCGAGCAGCACCCGGCGCGGGGTGCGCCAGGGCCGACCCATCACGTTGGCGGTGGCGGCCATGCGCAGCGGCGGGAACAACGTCAAGGGTCTGATCAACGGTCCCATCGCGGCGGGCATGTCGTGGATGTTCCTGACCTGCCACTTCGTGTAGCGCGGGACCCGCACCTTCCACAAACCGGCCGGCGAGAGCCCGGTGGCCGAGGAGACCGCACCGAGGCGCGCCATCTCCAGGGACACCCAGCCACCCAGGGAGTTGCCCCCGACGTGCGGCTTCTCGACCCCGATCGAGGAGCAGAACTCGGCGAGGGTCCTGGCCAGCCCGACCGCTCGTAGGTCCTGACCCTCGGGCAGCGCCGACGCACCGAAGCCGGGCATGTCAACGGTGATCACCTCGCGGTGCGGAGCGAGCAAGGGGATGATCGGGTCCCACATGCCGCGCCGACCGCCGACACCGTGGATCAGCAACAGTGGCGGGCCCTCGCCGGTGCGGGTGTGCTCGATGGCGATCTTGGGCTTGCGCGGCGCTGCGGGCATCCGTCGCGGCTCCTTGTTCGGGCGAGACCTTGCATAAGTTACTGGTGAGTATGCTACGTTACTCGTGAGTAGGGATTCAACCATCCCGCCCACTCCTCTCGACAATTGGGGTCGAGCAGACGTGCAGTAGACGTCAGGGGGCTGACGACATGGGTCATTACAAGGCAAACCGTCGCGACATCGACTTCAACCTCTTCGAGTTCCTCGACCGGGGCGCGATCCTCGGATCCGGGGCGTTCGAAGAGATGGACCTCGATTCGGCGCGCTCGATCCTCGACGAGGTGGAGCGCCTGGCCGATGAGGATCTCGCGGACGCGATGATCGATTCGGACCGTAATCCGCCGATCTTCGATCCGGTAACTCACACCGTGACGATGCCCGAGCAGTTCAAAAAGGCGCAGAACGCCTACATGAACTCCGAAATGTGGCGCCTGGACATCCCCGTCGAGCTCGAGGGGACCCCGGCGCCGTCCTCGCTGCGCTGGGCCGTGCAGGAGATGGTGCTGGGCTCGAACCCGTCCGTGCACATCTTCGCCGCCGGCCCGGGGTTCGCCTCCATGCTGTACCGCAACGGCACCCCGGCGCAGCAGCAGCTCGCGCAGTACATGGTCGACAAGCGGTGGGGCGCGACGATGTGCCTGACCGAACCTGACGCCGGTTCAGATGTCGGCGCCGGGCGCTCCAAGGCCGTCCAGCAGGCCGACGGCAGCTGGCACATCACCGGGGTCAAGCGCTTCATCACCTCGGCCGAGCACGACATGACCGACAACATCGTGCACTTTGTACTGGCCCGCCCCGAGGGCGCCGGCGCCGGCACCAAGGGCCTTTCCCTGTTCATCGTCCCGAAGTACCACGTCGACCCTGCCACCGGCGAGCTCGGCGGGCGCAATGGCGCCTTCGTCACCGGCGTCGAGCACAAGATGGGCCTGAAAGCCTCCACCACCTGCGAGCTCACCTTCGGCGACACGATCCCGGCCGTGGGCACGCTGCTCGGCGATGTCCACGACGGCATCGCGCAGATGTTCCAGATCATCGAGAACGCTCGCATGATGGTCGGCACCAAGGCCATCGCGACGCTCTCGACGGGCTACCTCAACGCCGTGGAGTATGCCAAGGAGCGCGTGCAGGGCGCGGACCTGACCCGCGCGACCGACAAGGGCGCGCCGCGCGTGACGATCATGGCCCACCCCGAGGTACGCCGATCGCTGATGATGCAGAAGTCCTACGTGGAGGGCATGCGGGCACTGGTGCTCTACACCGCCTCGATCCAGGACCGGATCATGGCCGACCGCATCCTCGGCAACGAGGTGGACACCGACTCCGAGCGCCTGAACGACCTGCTGCTGCCGATCGTGAAGGGCGTCGGCTCCGAGCGCTCCTATGCCCTGCTCGCCGACGCCCTGCAGATCTTCGGCGGCTCCGGCTACCTGCAGGAGTACCCGCTGGAGCAGTACATCCGCGACGCCAAGATCGACACGCTCTACGAGGGCACCACAGCGATCCAGGGCATGGACTTCTTCTTCCGCAAGATCGTCCGCGACTCCGGGCACGCGCTGACCCTGCTCGGCGAGCAGATCGCGGCTACGGCCGCGGCCGACCCCGACGGGCCGCTGGGCGCCGAGCGGGCTCGCCTCGGCCGAGCCCTGGAGGACGTGCAGAGCATCGTCGGAGTCATGGTGGAGTCGCTGACCGGCGCCATGGATGAGGTCACCGAGATGTACAAGGTCGGCCAGAACACCACGCGTTTGCTTTTTGCCGCCGGTGACCTGGTGATCGGCTGGCTGCTGGTGCGTCAGGCCGAGGTGGCAATGCGGGCCCTGGACGCTGGTCCCGCCGAACGCGACCGCGCGTTCTACGAGGGCAAGGTCGCGGCCGCGCGTTTCTTCGCGGCCCAGGTGCTGCCGGCGATCACCGCGCAGCGCAAGATCGCCGAGTCAGTCGACAACTCCCTGATGGCCGTGTCCGAGGATGCGTTCTGAGCTGCGCCCCTCCGCGCGAGCGGCATCCAACCGCCAGGTTGACTGGTCGTCAGGTACCGCTGACCTTCAGGCTCAGCCACCGGGCCAGCACCGCCCCGCCGATCGAGGCCGGCACGGTCAGCAGAGCGTGTCGTCGGGACTGAGCAGTCCACAGGCCACGACCGCAGCGGCCGCGGGCAGCGCGAAGTCGGCTTCGGGTAAGCCGCGCGGTCGCGCGATAGCGGTGCCGAGAACCGCGACGAGCAGGGCGAGCGCGAGCGCGAGTTGCACGAACCAGCCCCTCTCAACTCCGACGACGCACCCCAGCATGACGGTCCGCAGCCGCGCCGTGGCGCGCCGCAATGCGCCCTGGGTGCACACGGGCCTGCGGTCAGGAGTAGTCTTCGGCCCCGAGCCGGAAGTGATCTTCCACGCCCGGTGCGGACCCCGCCCCGCACCGCGCAGTCTCGACTCGTGATCTCCCGCGACGACTGATTGGCGAGGACCAGCCGCATGACGCTGCAGGAGCAGGACGCCACTGCTTCCGTCGCTGGGCACCCCCTGCGTCGCGCCCCGATGCAGCGCCGCAGTGTCGAACGCGTGCAGCGCATGCTCGATGCCGCACAGGAACTCGTGGGTGATCAGGGCTACGACGCGCTGACCACGACGTTGATCGCCGAGCGCGCCGAGGTCTCCATCGGCTCGCTCTACCAGTTCTTCCCGGACAAGCAGGCGGTCGTGCGCGCGGTCGCGTTGCGCAACCTGGAGCGCTTTAGCGCCCGGCTGTCCTCGCTGGTCGACACCGGGGGGTTCGTCGACTGGTGGGATCTGGTCTCGGCCGTGATCGATGAGTTCGTCGCGATGCACCACGAGACGCCCGGCTTCCACGTCATCCGCTTCGGCGACGTCGCGGACATGTACCTGCTGGACCCGGTCCGCGACAACGACACCGTGGTCGCCGACCGATTCCTGGAGTTGCTGGCGCCGCTGACCGGCCAGGCGCCAACCGAGACCACTCGCCTGGACATGGTGATCGCGGTCAAGGTCTCCGACGCGCTGACCCGCTACGCCTTCGACCGCGACCCCCAGGGCGATGCCGCTGTCCTCACCGAGACCAAGCGCATCGTGCGCGGACACCTATCGCGCACCTTCGGTGAACCTTCCGCGCGCTGAGCGGGCATCAGGTCCTGCGCGCAAACGGCGGTCCCGCAATACCGGAAAATCGGCGCGCACCGCCTCGACCTTGGCGGTATCGATGACGACCTCGAGAACGCACTCCTGCGTCCCGGCCTCGGCCAGCACCTCGCCCCAGGGGTCCACGACCACGGAGTGCCCGGCCTGGGTGACTCCGGAGTGCGTGCCACAGGCATCGGTGGCGACCACGTAGGCAAGGTTCTCCACCGCACGGGCCCGGCACAGCAACCGCCAATGCTCGAGGCGGCGCAGCGGCCAGGAGGACGCAATGGCGAACACCTGTGCGCCGGCCTCGGTGAGCACCCGGAACAGTTCGGGAAAGCGCAGGTCGTAACAGGTCGCGATCCCCATCGACAGCGGCAGCGAGGTGCACGCACTCGGCAGGTGCACGCATTCCTGACCCGGCGTCATCAACGTGGCCTCGCCCTCACTGAAGCCGAAGCGGTGAATCTTTCGATAGGTCGTCAGGGGGGCACCGTCGCGCCCGAAGACCAATGCGGTGTTGAACAGCTCGTCACCGGCCCGCTCCACGATGGTGCCGGCATGCACCACCGCTGCGATGTCGGCCGCAGCCGCGGCCAGAGTCTGCGCGGTCGGACCATCCACGCTTTCGGCGCTCTCGCTCCAGGCCGCGTAGTCCCAGGGCCCGTGTGCCCACAACTCAGGCAGCACCACCAGGTCCGCGCCCGCGCAAGTACGCACCAGCTCGGCGGCCCGCCCCCGGCGCGCGTCGATCGGCTCTCGCAGGGACACCTCGAGTTGAATCAGGGCGACGCGCATGCGCCCAGTCTGCCCGCGTACCGCCATCCTCTGTAGGCGTGTCGGGCCTTCGGGGGCTCGGATTAGCCCGAGACACACCCAGAAGTTGGTCAGAACAGCAGGCGGTCAGAACAGCAGGCGGTCAGAACAGCAGGGCGGCGGCGGGGTCCTCCAGGACGGAGGCGACGTCGACCAGGAATCGGGAACCGGCCTCCCCGTCCACGATGCGGTGATCGAAGGACAGCGAGAGCGTGGTGACCTGCCGGGGAACAACCACGCCGTCAACCACCCAGGGCTGGGCCTTGATCGCCCCCACGCACAAAATCGCGGACTCCCCGGGGTTGATGATGGGGGTACCGGCGTCGACGCCGAAGACCCCGACGTTGGTGATCGTCACCGTCCCCCCGGCCATGTCAGCCGGCGGGGTCCTGCCGGCTTTCGCGGTGGCCGCGAGCTCACCGAGCGCGTGCGCCAACTGAGGTAACGTCAGGTCGTCGGCGCCCTTGATGTTGGGCACCAACAATCCCCGCGGGGTCGCGGCGGCGATCCCGAGGTTCACGTAGCTCTTGAGCACGATCTCCTGGGCGGCCTCGTCCCAGCTGGCGTTGCACTCCGGGGTGCGCCTGGCGGCCAGGCAGACCGCCTTGGCCACGATCAGCAGCGGCGACACCTTCAGACCTTCCATCGAGCGGTGCGCGCGCAGCCGCTCGACGAACTCCGTCGTCCGGGTCGCATCGATGGTGAGGAACTCCGTCACATGCGGGGCGGTGAAGGCACTGTCCACCATCGCCTGCGCCGTCATCTTGCGCACACCCCGGACCGCAACGCGTTCCTCGCGCAGCCGGTGCGCCGCATCTACCGCGCTGACCTTGTCTCCCGCAGCCGCGACCGCGGCCGACACCGGCCGCTCGCTGGCCATCCCGGCGCGCGCGGCGACGTCGTTGCGGGTGATCGTGCCGCCCGGCCCGGTCGGGGTGATCGTGGACAGGTCGACCCCGAGGTCCTTGGCCATCTTGCGCACCGGTGGCTTGGCCAGCACCGTGACCCGGGGGGCACCTTGGACCTCGATGGTGAGCGCGGAGACGGCCTCACCGGCGTGCGGGGCCTCCCGGGCCTCGGTCAGGCGCCCGACCTCGAGCCCGCCGTGCCGCATCGGTTTGACGTCCTCGGTACCGAGCGGGCCGGCGGGGATCTCCGCCTCGATTGCCACCGGCGCGTGGTGCGCGGCCTGGCTCACCCGGCGCGGTCGGCGCACCGCTGCCGTGGTCCGGGGCCCGTAACCGACCAGCACGGCAGTCCGTCCACCGGGAGCCTCGCCCCCGATCAGGCCGGCTGCCACCTGGGGCTCCTCGCCACCCATCGCGTCCGCCACCGCTGCTGTGGCGATGCTCGCCGGGGCATTCGGCTCCGGTGTCGCAGGTCCGGGCGCGCCGGGCTCGGTCTCGATCGTGATGATCGGCGCTCCGACGTCGACCACGTCACCCGGTGCGGCCAGCAGCTCGACGACGACGCCCTCGTAGGGGCTGGGGAGCTCGACCGCGGCCTTTGCGGTCTCAATCTCCACCAGTCGCTGATTGGTGCTCACGTACTCGCCCACGGCGACGAACCAGGTCAGAATCTCGCCGTCGGTCAGGCCCTCCCCCACGTCGGGGAGCTTGAACTGCCTACGCGCCATGGCGTTGCCTTCCCGCTTCCTAGACTCGAATGCCCGAGCTCAGTACGCCAAAGACCGGTCGACGGCGTCGAGGACCCTGTCCAGATCCGGCAGGTACTCCTCCTCGATGCGCGAGGGCGGGTACGGGGTGTCGAACCCGCCCACCCGCAGTACGGGGGCCTCCAGGGAGTGAAAGCACTCCGCGGAAACCTTCGCGGCGATCTCCGCCCCGATCCCGGCATTGACCGGGGCCTCGTGCACGACGACCAGGCGTCCGGTGCGCCGAACGGAGGCGAAGATCGTGGCGGTGTCCAGCGGAGAGATCGAGCGCAGGTCGAGGACCTCGAGGCTGTGGCCGTCTTCCGCCGCGGCGGAGGCAGCGTCCACGCAGACCTTCACCATCGGTCCGTACGCGGCCAGCGTGAGCTGCGTACCGGCGCGCACGACCCGGGCCTGGTACAGCGATTCGGTGGGCGGACCGACGGTGATGTCGAGCTCGGCCTTCTCCCAGTACCGGCGCTTGGGTTCGAAGAAGATCACCGGGTCGTTGGTGGCGATCGCCTGCTGGATCATCCAGTAGGCGTCGACCGGGTTCGAGCAGGCCACCACTCGTAGGCCTGCGGTGTGCGCGAAGTACGCCTCGGGGGATTCGGAATGGTGCTCCACGGCGCCGATCCCGCCACCGAAAGGAATCCGCACCACGACCGGCATCTTGGAATGTCCGCCGGAGCGTGCGTGCATCTTGGCGAGCTGGCAGACGATCTGATCGAAAGCGGGGAACACGAACCCGTCGAATTGGATCTCGCATACCGGTCGATAACCGCGCAGCGCGAGCCCGATCGCGGTGCCCAGAATCCCGGACTCGGCAAGTGGGGTGTCGATGACCCGGTCCTCGCCGAAGTCCTTCTGCAGACCGTCGGTCACCCGGAAGACCCCGCCGAGCTTGCCGATGTCCTCCCCCATCAGCACGACCTTGGGGTCGCGTTCCATCGCCGCTCGCAGCCCCATGGTGATGGCCTTGGCCAACGTGGTTGTCGACCCGCTCACGCACGCCCCCGTTCCCCGCTCATGAATGAGCGCAGGCCCACTTTCGCGCCCGAAATGTCCAAGTCAAGTGGGCGCCCGCTCATGAATGAGCGGCGGACCGGGCTCATGAGTGGGCTCCGGCGTCGGCGAAGGAGGCCAGGTAGGCGGCGAACTCCGCCTTCTGTTCCTCGATCAGCGGGTGGGGTTCGGCGTAGGCATGCTCGAAGATCGAGAGCGGGTCCGGGTTGGCCATCTGCAGGCAGCCCGCGCGGATCCGCTTGGCCAGGGCATCGCTCTCGGCCTGCAGCCCGTCCAGGAACTCTTGGTCGAGTTTGCCGCTGCGCACCAGATAGACCCGAAGTCGTTCCACCGGGTCCTTGAGCTTCCACGCTTCGACCTCGGCGGCGATGCGATAACGCGTCGGGTCATCGGAGGTGGTGTGCGCGCCCATCCGGTAGGTGAACGCTTCCACGAACGTGGGGCCGCTGCCTTCGCGGGCCCGGGCCAGCGCCGCCTTGGTGACGGCGTAGGTGGCGAGCACGTCGTTGCCGTCCACGCGCACCCCGGGGAAGCCGAAGCCGCGGGCCCGCTGGTACAGCGGGATGCGGGACTGCTTTTCCAGCGGCTCGGAGATGGCCCACTGGTTGTTCTGGCAGAAGAACACCACCGGCGACTGGAACACGCTCGCCCAGATGAACGCCTCGTTGACGTCCCCCTGGCTGGTGGCGCCGTCACCGAAGTAGGCGACCACTGCCGCGCCCTGGTCCGCCGACGCGGATCCGACCAGGCCGTCGCGCTGGATGCCCATCGCGTAACCGGTGGCGTGCAGGGTCTGCGCGCCGATGACGATCGTGTAGAGGTGAAACTTGTGCGCTTCGGGGTCCCAACCACCCATGTTGACCCCGCGGAAGAGCCCGAGCAGATTCAGCGGGTCCACCCCGCGGCACCACGCCACACCGTGCTCGCGGTAGGTCGGAAAGACGTGGTCCTGGGCTCCGAGCGCCCGCCCGGACCCGATCTGCGCCGCCTCCTGGCCGAGCAGCGACGCCCAGATCCCCAGCTCGCCTTGGCGCTGTAGTGCGGTCGCCTCGGCGTCGACGCGGCGCACCAGCACCAGATCGCGGAACAAGGCGCGTAACTCCTCGTCGCTGAGGTCGGCGTCGTAGTCGGGGTGGCGAACACGCTCACCCTCGGGCGTCAACAGCTGGACGAGCTCGGGTACGTCGTCGACGACGGCTTCCGGCTTAAGGGGCACGGCCGCTCCTGTCTGCCCATCAACCCACACGGAGTTGATCACACGGTAGCGAGTGCGGCGCGGGCGCGCGTGCTATCACGCCGAACGGCTCACCGGCCCTCGCATAAGGGATTCGGTGAGCCGTTCCACGTGCCCGAAATTGAGGGGTTGCGCTCAGAGCTCGTCGGTCGCCCGACGACGAAGGGCAGCCCCGCCCAGCAGCATCCCGGCGCCCAGGGCGGCCAGTGCCGCCATGTTGTCGGCGTCGGCGCCGGTCTTCGGCAGCTCGTCCTCGCGCTCGTCTTCGTCCTCGTCCGGTGCTGCCACCTTGACCTCGGTGGGGTTGCCGGCGTCCGCGCCGTTGCCGATGGCGATTCCGCCCCCGTCTCCGCCGTCGAGCGGACCCTTCGGGAATCCGTCGCCGCCGTTGCCCAGCGAGGTCAGACCAGTCTCGCCGCCGTTGCCCCCGTCGCCCTCGTGGTAGCCGGGGCCACCGTCGCCGCCGTTGACCAGCGTGGTGATGACGCTGTCGGCGCCGCTGCCGCCGTCTCCGTCGCCGTCACCGTTGCCGCCGTCGCCGCCGTTGGCGAGGCTGACGATCGTCACGTCACCGCCGCCCTCCCCGTTGGGGCCGCCGCCGGATCCGCCGTCGCCGCCGTTGCCGCCGCCGATCAGGGTGGTCGAGCCGCCGTTGCCGCCGTTGTTGCCCGACCCGGCGTCCCCGTCGCCGCCCTCCCCGAGGTCGGCCACACTGGCGTCGCCGCCGGAGCCGTCGATCCCGCCGCCGTCACCGCCCTTGAGCAGCTCGACGATGACCGGGAAGTCGCCGGCGTCGGGGTCGCCCGAGCCTCCGCTATTGCCGCCGTTGGCCGCGTCGATCGCGCCCTGCGAGCGGGCCTGGCCATCGCCCGCTGGGTTGGCTCCGGTGCCCTCGGCGCCGTCGCCACCGTTGCCGACCGCGACGAGGGAGTCCTCGCCGGTGTCGGGGGCCGCCCCGGTGGCGTCCTCGGCGTTGAGAGCCTCGATGAGCTGGCCCTCCTCGTAGGTGCCCTCGTCGTCGCCGTTGTCGCTGCTGGCGCCGCCGGCGTTGGCGCCGTCGGCGCCGTTGCCGATGTGGATGCCGGGGGCATCGGAGGCGTTGGGCGCCGGGCCACCGGAGGACGGGCCGCCGTTGGCGATGTCGACAACGGGCTTGTCTCCGTTACCGAGCTCGATCAGGTGGTCCTTGCCGTTATCCGCACCGTTGAAGGCGGAGATCAGGGCGCCCTCGTTGTCGTCGTCCTCGTCATCAGGATCGCCGCCGCCCTCGGGGCCATCGTCGCCGTTCTCTTCGACCTTGCCGTTGCCGGCGTTGGCGATCCCGACCACGCCGCCCTCACCGCCGTCACCGTTGCCGTTGGAGTTGCCGCCGTTACCGAGGCTGATCAGCCCGCCGTCGGGGGACTCGCCCTTGGTCTCACGGTCCTTGGCGTCGACGTCCTTACTGCCGTCGACGATCTCGCCCTTTCCGCCGTTGGCGACGTCGGCAACGCCGCCGCCGCCACCGCTTCCGGTGCCGTTGCTGCGGGCATCGCCGCCGCCACCGATGTTGATCAGCCCACCACCGGTGCCGCTGTCCCCGCCGCCGCCGTTGCCCTTGTCGTTGCCCCCGTTGGCGATGTCGAGCACGCTGCCCGCTCCGTCGGAGCCGTCGTCCGGGCTGGCGTCGCCGCCATTACCCGCGTCGATGACGCCACCGGTTCCGCCGTTGCCGTTGCCGCCGCCGGTGGACTCCCCGCCGCCGCCGGCGTTGAGGATCGAGCCCGTGGCGCTGGTGGCCGAACCCGAGTCACCGGAGCTGTTGGAGCCGGGACCTGCTCCCACGCCGCCGTCCCCGGCGGTGACGCCGTTGCCGTCGCCGCCCTGATCCTGACCGCGGTCACCGGACCCGGCGTTGCCGCCTCCCACGACGCCGCCTTGGCCACCGTTGCCCTTCTCGCTCCCCTTGTTGTCCCCGCCATTGCCGACGCCGACGCCGTTGGCCTTGCCACCGTTTCCGCTGGAGGTGCCCTTGTCGTCGCCGCCGTTGCCGACACCGGCGATGGTGCCGTTGCCGCCGTTGGCCTTGTTCTCGCCCTGGGCGTTGCCGCCGTTGCCGATATTGCCGACCGCTCCGTTACCGCCGGAGCCGCCTTGCGGCTCCTTGTCACCGGGGGCGGTGGGGAAGACCTCCTCACCGGGGTCACCGGAGGAGGTCCGGATGGCGGCCTGGGTGAACGAGGCTGGGGCGACGCCGCGCCCGCCGGGGTTGTTGATCAGGTTGGCCAGGCCGCCGTCGCCGCCGGAGCCGTCGCTCTTCTCGGCGCTGGGCTCAAGGTTGAGGGCGTTGGCCAGGCCACCGTCCCCGCCGGAGCCTTCGCCCTTGCCGCCGCCGGGCACAACCTGCAGAACCTGGAGCACGCCGCCGACGCCGCCATCGGCGGTCGGCACGTCGAGGACACCCAGGTCCAGGTCGAGACCCAGGATCTCGCCGTCGAGCAGGTCACCGCCCGCGAGGTCGTCTTCAAGGAGTACCGAAACGGCCTCCGTGACCTCGTCGAGCACGGCCTCCAACCGGTCGGTCAGGGCCTCGACCGGGTCGCTGGCGTCACCGGTGAGGATCGAGGCCAGGGTGCCATCGCCGCCGGAGTCCTTGGGGTTGGGGCGGACGACCTCCAGGACGGAGAGCAGGTTGCCGTCGCCGCCGCCGGTCGGCAGGGTGGCCGGCCGCAGCGGCCCGTTGAGCAGCGAGAGCAGGCCGCCGTCGCCGCCGAAGCCGTCGCCCTTGCTGCCGCCGTCGCCGCCGTTGCCGAGGTTGAGGATGGCGCCGTCGCCGCCGGGTCCGGACTCGCCCTCGCCGGAGGTGCCGCCACCGTCGGCGCCGTTGCCGATCGAGATCAGACCGTCTTCGAGCAGGTCGGTACCGAGAATGCCGTCGTCGACCGGAATCTGGGTGGCGACGCTGTCGTCATCGTCGCCCGGGTCCTGGTCGAGCAACTGGATCAGCTTGCCGTCCTTGTCCTGCAGCTCGATCACGTTCAGGACCGAGATCAGGCCACCGTTGCCGCCGTTGGCCGCGTCTCCCTCGCCGCCGTCGCCGCCGTTGCCGAGTTCGAGGAGCTGGCCGTCCCCACCGGCGTTGGCGAGCGTGCCGGCGTCACCACCGTTGCCGATGGAGATCAGTGGATCGCCGTCGACGTCAGCGGCCGCGGGGGTACGCAGGGAGTTGCCGCCCCCGTCGCCGCCGTTGCCGATCGCCAGCAGGCTGCCGTCAGTGCCATCGCCGTTGGTGCCGACCTCGACCGGCTCGCCGCCGCTGCCGAGCACGATCAGGCCGCCGATGTCGATCGCGGACGCCGGCACCGCAATGTCGTCGCCGCCGCCGACGCCGATCGGGGTGGCATCGCCGCCGGAGCCCGCTCCCTGGGCGTGCTCGCCGCCGAACAGCGACGCCACGTTGCCGTCGCCGCCGGAGTTCGCCCCGTCGGTGGTGTCGTCACTGAGGATGTCGATCGCGTTGCCGTTACCGGCCGGGTTGCCCTCGCCGCCCTCGGCGACGTCGATGAGGGTGCCGAGCAGCGTCTCGTTGTCGCCGTCCTCGTCATCCCCGAGCAGGTCCGCCAGATCCAGATCGAGCGGGACGAGGCCCTCGATGAGCTCGTCCTTCTTCACCGGGGCGTAGGGGAGGTCGACCGCGGGGCGCTCCTGCACGGGAGCGGCCGGGCTCTGGCCGGTGAAGACGACCCCGTACCCGACCCGAGTGACCGTGCCGGCGCCGTCGGCGCTGGTGTTCACGGGGGTCGCGGTGGCGGTGGCGCTGACACCAGCCGCCTGCAGGAGCACCAGGCCCACACCCGCCGCGCACGCCAGGGTCACTCGACGAACGGTCGGTGCCATCGAAGACCCGGCCCCCCGGTGCCGGCCTGAGGTGGATGTCAAAGACTTCGCGCGCATGTGAGCCCCATCAGTTCGCCTCGCCGTCGGCGCAGCCGACCAGCCGGACCGCTTCAGTCCTGTGCAGGTTCTACCAGCTTCGGCGCATTTCATGCGCGTGTTGCGTCACCGATCACGGGCAGGTGATCACAGCCGGTAACCCAGTCGGTACGACGTCGTACACGTAACGCAGGCACTTCCCCGTCCGCGGTGTGGGTGACGTCACTCAGCTGGCTCAACAAAGCGCGTAACCCTCACGACGAGTGACTATGAAAAGGACCGCGTTGCCTCACCGGATTCGGGGTGTCACGCCACCCGAACGGCCGCGTGTCGTGGCCGGCCGGTCAACACACCGTCACCCAGCCAGGTCGGCGGGGCAGGTCCCGAGCGCCGCCAGCACGAGGTCCCCGAGCTGCGAGGTGGCAACGCTGATCCGCACGCCATCACCGTCGAACGGTCGCACCATCACCCCGGCGGCCTCGCAGCGCGCGGCGACCGCCACGGCGTGCTCACCCACGGCCAGCCAGAGGAAATTCCCCTGGGTGTCCGGGACTGGCCACCCGGCGGCCCGAAGCGCCGCCTGCAATCGTTGCCGTTCCACCACGAGGGCAGCCACCCGCTCGCGCAGTTCACCCTCGGCCGCCAGGCTGGCACGAGCGGCGTCCTGCGCGATGGCGGAAACCCCGAACGGCACCGCACAGGCGCGCGCCGCGGCCGCGACCCGCTCGTGCGCGACGACATAGCCGACCCGGAGCCCGGCCAGCCCGTACGCCTTGGAGAAGGTGCGCAGGACCGCGACATTGGGCCGCTCCCGGTAGAACTCGATCCCGTCGGGGACTGAAGGATCGGTGACGAACTCCCGGTAGGCCTCGTCCAGGACTACAAGGACCTCGGGCGGGATCACGTCGAGGAACTCGGTGTGTTCGGTTCGCCGAATCGCTGGTCCGGTGGGGTTGTTCGGGCTGCACAGGAACACCAGACGGGTGCGTTCGGTGATGGCCTCGGCCATCGCAGGAAGGTCATGGCGGGCCTGGGCGGTCAGCGGCACCCGCACCGGGGTTCCCCCGACCACCTGCACGAGGATCGGATACGCCTCGAAGGAACGCCAGGCGAAGACGACCTCGTCACCAGGTCCCGTGGTGGCCTGCAGCAGCTGCTGGGCCACCGCCACCGAACCGGTTCCGGTGGCAATGTGCCCCGCCGGGACCTCGAGCCGGGTGGACAGCGACTTCACCAACTCGGTGGCCGCAAGGTCGGGATAGCGATTGGCGCCCTGGGCGGCGGCGGCGATTACCTCCAGCACTGCCGGCAGCGGCGGGTAGGGGTTCTCGTTCGAGGACAACTTGAACTCCGCGCCCCCGGGCGGCACCCGACCGGGCTTGTACCCGGGAATTGCCGCAATCTCGGCCCGCAGCCGCGGCCCCGGGTCCATCACCACGCGCCTCCCTCGAGCGAGGGGGCCAGCCTAGGCCGTGCGCACCGGACAACCCCCGCTACCGACCTTGGGTCACCAATCGGGAAGCCCGGCGAAAAGATCCGGGCCGGTAAGTTCGCGCAAACCGTTCCCGTCTGCACCGATCAGATAAATCGCGGCGCGATCTTCCTCCTCGAAACACGCCTCGCGGGAGAACGCGATCATCGAGCCGTCCGGGGACCACGTCGGACCACTGTCGTCGCATTCAGCGTCGGCGACGACCGCGGTGACGCCGGTGCCGTCTGGGTTGATCACGTAGATATCCCGGTCCAAATCGGTCGTCCCGGCGCCGGGACCCTGGAACACGATGCGGCTGCCGTCGGGGGACCAGTCCGGTTGGAAGCCTTCTGCGTCCGGGCCGAGCGAGCGTGCGTCGGTGCCGTCACGGTTCATCACGTAGATGGTGGAACCACGCGAGAAAGCGATCTGCGTGCCGTCCGGGGACCACGTCGGGTCCTGGTCGAAGCCGCCGGAATCGGTCAGCTGGGTGGCGTCGGAACCGTCGGCGTTCATGACCCAGATCTTCGGGTCTTGGCCGTCCGGCGCACTCTGAAAGGCGATCTGCTTCCCGTCCTGGGACCACGCCGGCCGGCCGTTCTCCCCCAAGCGCACCGTGATCTGGCGCAGGTCGCTGCCGTCGGCCTTCATGACGAAAATGTTCGAGCTGTCCCTCTCCTCGTCGCGGCCGACGACGGCGACCTTCTTCCCGTCGGGCGACCAGGCGGGGTAGGCAAACAATTCGGGGCCGCTGATCAGCTCGGTAAGCCCCGAGCCGTCAGGATTGAGGACAGTGATCCTGGTCGAAGAAAAATCCCCGTCGGGGTCGAACGCGTTGAACACGATTTGGTCCCGGGACCCGCGGTCGTCACCGCCGCATCCGGTCACCGCAACACCACAGGTGAGCGCGGCGCACAGCAGGACCCCCTGGCGCACCCGATGCGCAAGCCCATTCCTGGTGCCATTCCATCGGTGCACGTCGCACTCCTCATGGGATCCTCGGAGCCGTCCCCAGTGAACGGGTCCCAGGGTTCGATGCCACGGGGAGGGCGTGCGGTTCCCGGCTCGGGTGGTGTGCGCTCCAGCGGGTGCGAGCGGCGTGACACGATGCCACGCATGCAGGCCATCATGATCCGCTTGGGTGTGAACGCCGCCGCGTTGTGGGTGGCGGCCGCCGTGGTGAGCGGGATTCAGCTCAATCAGGGCGCCAACGCCGACGACTCCAACGCGCAGAAGCTGCTGATGCTGCTGATCGTCGCGGCGATCTTCGCGGTGGTGAACACCGTGGTGAAACCGGTCGTGAAGCTGTTCTCCCTGCCGCTGTTCATCCTCACCCTCGGGCTGATCATCTTCGTGATCAACGCCGCGATGCTGCTGCTCACCAGCGCGATCTCCGACGCGCTCGATGTGCCCTTCCGGGTGGAGGATTTCTCCGACGCCCTGCTCGGCGGACTGGTGATCAGCTTCATCTCCTGGCTGATCAACGTGCTGCTGCCGGACAAGCTTGAATCTCGCTGACCTCCCGCACACCCGACGTCTGAGGGGTCAGGATCCGCGGCTGCGCAGCCGATCCTTACTGCGGACCCGGCGCCAGACCCGCACGCCGACGGTCAGCGCCAAGGTCCGGATCGGGACCGCCTCGGTCACCCGGTAGACCTCGCGGACAGCGCCGCGGTTGCCGGCTCCGGCGAGGCGGTCGAGCCGATCCGGGGTGCCCTTTCCCGCCCGGACGCCCTTGCCGGTCATCGCGGCCGGACCGGCCCAGACCTTCCCGCCGCCGTTACCGGACCTCATCCTGCCCACCGCCGGGTCGGCCCTGTCCGGGTCCCCGCCGAAGAAGGCCCGGCGACCGGTGGCCGCGGACACGGCGCCGGCGAGGGCTTCGGCGGCCGCCGCTATCGGCACCGCGGTGATGACGGGCAGCTCGGCGACCGTGGACACCGGCTCATACAGGGACTGCACCGAGCCGATGATGCGCGCACCGCTTGCCTCGACCGCGTCGGCATGGGCTCTGCTGCGCGGCTCGGCGATCGCCGCCGCCCATTCGGGAAGCACGACCGAGGGCTCACCCTTAGCCGGGCTGCGCATCGCGAGCATCCGAGCCGTAGCACCGGTGCGCACCAGCATCGAGTACTGCGCCCAGTCCGTGCGCCCACCCGAACGCACAACCTCGTTCAGCGCCCGGATCATCTCCACCTCGGGATAGGACATCGAGCGGTTGGCGGAGAATCCGTCGGAGGACTCCGCGGCGAGCACCTCGCGGGGAACCCCGAGTAGATCGGCCAGCACGTCGGTGAGGAAGGTCGGACGACGCTTATCCGCGATCACCACAGTGACCCGCTCCGCGCCCGCAACCCTCACCCAGCGATCCACCACCGCAGACAGATTGATGCGCCTGTCGTAGGCCAGGCCCACGTCCGTGGTGGGCGGATCAGCGAGGACGGCGCGCAGCCACTTCTCGAAGGAGATCTTGGCGCCGGTCTTGACGTGCTGCTGCCAGTTCGATCCGAGCAGTGCCCCATACCCGCGCAACGTGATCAACACGTGGGTGTTCGGGCCGAGCCCGGCCATGAAACGCTCGGCCTGGGCGTCGTCGCACAAGGTCGCGGACTCGTTCGACAGGTAGATGCGCCGGGTCCTGTCCGCCTCCACCTCGGCCATCAACTGCTTCCACTTGGCCGGGCTGGGTAGGCGTTCCGCGCCGCCCCAGCCCATCTCCTGGCCCATCAGCGCGAGCACCGGGATGCGGTGGTTGATGGCGGTCCCGGGGTAGCGCGCTCCCGCCGCGAGCAGGGCCTCCCGGTTGGCCGCCGCCGCCCGCTGCAGGTAGGTCGTGCCGGACTTCGGGGTGCCGATGTGCAGCAGGCGGGTGCGCGGCGGGAGCGCCTCGACCAGGGGGTGCGTCGGATTTTGAGTCTCGGTCATGGGGACATCATCGCGAGAACTCACGTGATGATCGGCAAGTGATCGCTTCGCTCAACGTGTTCGATCGCCTCGGGAAAGCGAGCAAGCTCGCGTTCCACTCGGCCCAGCTCCACGTAGACCTTGTCACCGTGAGCACGAAACTCGGCGGACTTGGCATCCATCCCGGCCTGCAACGCCGCCGCCTCGTCGAGATTGTGCTCGGCCGCGTACGCGCGCACGTCCTGGGAGATCCGCATCGAGCAGAAATGCGGACCGCACATCGAACAGAAGTGCGCGGTCTTCGCCGGGGCCGCCGGCAGCGTCTCGTCGTGAAAGCTGCGCGCGGTGTCCGGGTCCAGGGAGAGATTGAACTGGTCCTCCCAGCGAAAATCGAAGCGCGCATCTGACAGGGCGTCATCCCAAGCGCTCGCACCGGGATGCCCCTTCGCCAGATCGGCGGCATGTGCGGCGATCTTGTAGGTGATGACGCCGGTTTTCACGTCGTCCTTGTTCGGCAGGCCCAAGTGCTCTTTGGGCGTGACGTAGCAGAGCATCGCGGTGCCGAACCAGCCGATCATCGCCGCGCCGATCGCGGAGGTGATGTGGTCGTAGCCCGGCGCGATGTCGGTGACCAGCGGGCCGAGGGTGTAGAACGGCGCCTCGTGGCAGACCTCCAACTGCAGGTCCATGTTCTCCTTGATCTTGTTCATCGCCACGTGCCCGGGTCCCTCGATCATCACCTGCACGTCGTGCCGCCAGGCGATCTCGGTGAGCTCACCGAGGGTCTGCAGCTCGGCGAACTGGGCCTGGTCGTTGGCATCGGCGGTGCAGCCCGGGCGCAGCCCGTCGCCGAGGGAGAAGGAAACGTCGTACTGCGCGAGCAGCTCGCAGATCTCCTCGAAGTGGGTGTAGAGGAATGACTCCTGGTGATGTGCCAGGCACCACGCGGCCATGATCGAACCGCCGCGGGAGACGATCCCGGTCTTGCGGTTCGCCGTCATCGGGACGTAGGCGAGGCGCACCCCGGCGTGCACGGTGAAGTAGTCCACGCCCTGCTCACACTGCTCGATCAGGGTGTCCCGGTAGATCTCCCAGGTGAGCTCGGCGGCCTTGCCATCGACCTTCTCCAGCGCCTGGTACAGCGGAACGGTGCCGATCGGCACGGGGGAGTTGCGGATGATCCACTCGCGAGTGGTGTGGATGTTGCGCCCGGTCGAGAGATCCATGACGGTGTCGGCGCCCCACCGGGTCGCCCACGTCATCTTCTCGACCTCCTCCTCGATCGAGGAGGCGACGGCGGAGTTACCGATGTTCGCGTTGATCTTCACCAGGAAGTTGCGCCCGATGATCATCGGCTCGCTCTCCGGGTGGTTCACATTTACGGGGAGGATCGCGCGGCCGCGCGCGATCTCGTCGCGGACGTGCTCGGGCGCGCAGCCCTCGCGGATCGCGACGTACTCCATCTCCGGGGTGAGCACACCCTGGCGGGCGTAGTACAGCTGCGTCACGGGCTTGGCCGCGTCCGCGGCGCGTAGCGGGCGGCGCTCCCCCCGGCCGGTGAACACCGCGTCGAGGTTGCGCAGGCCCCGCTCACGCTTCGCGTCGTCGGAGTACCCGTCGTCGACGGCGTGGACCGGGCGGCCCCGGTAGGCCTCGACGTCACCACGCTCGGCGATCCACGCGGCCCGCACCGGCTCCAGGCCGCACGTGATGTCGGTGCTCACGGAGGTGTCGGTGTACGGGCCCGAGGTGTCGTAGAGGACGACACATTCCCCGCTGGTCAGCGCAACCTCGCGCATGGGCACGCGCAAATCTGGCCGGGATCCGGACAGGTGGATCTTGCGAAACGCGGGTGTGGCCGAGTCCGGGGGGCCATCGTCGGGGCCACCCTCGCCGGTGTGTGCGGTGGTGGACTCAAGGAACGTCGTCATGGCGGTTCTCCCTACGCCGGCATTACCCGGTCAGGTTCAGGCGGTCGGCGGCGCCGGCCACATGAGCCAACCGCCCTCTCAGCCCGGTCTGCCCGAGCTCCCGCAGATGCGCCCGACCCTACCCCCGGCACCTGCTGCTCACCGGCGCCCGGGAACAGCCCCGTGGGCACAGTGGTTAGGGTCCGGGACAGCGATGATGCGGGCAGCGGGCCCGCTCTACCAGTTTTGGAGTGCAGACGATGGCAATTGCGGTGGGCGACAAGATTCCCGACGTCGAGGTCAAGGTCCTGAGCCCGGAAGGCATGCCGGCCTCGATCAGCACCAGCGAGGTCCTCGGGTCGGGCAAGGTCGTCCTGTTCGCCGTCCCGGGCGCCTTCACCCCTGGCTGCAGCAAGGCGCACCTGCCCGGTTTCGTCAACGGCGCGGCCGATCTCGCGGGAAAGGGTGTCGACAAGGTCGTCTGCGTCGCGGTGAACGATGCCTGGACCCTGGACGCGTGGGCAGACGCCCAGGGCGCCAAAGGCAAGGTCGACATGCTCGCCGACGGCAACGGTGCCTTCGCCGAGGCCATGGGCCTGACCTTTGACGGGTCTGGTTACGGCTTGGGCACGCGCTCGCAGCGGTATGCGGCCGTGATCGAGGACGGCGTCATCACCAAGCTGGAGGTCGAGGCCGCCGGCGGGGTCACCGTCTCCTCCTGTGAGAACGTGCTCAGCGGGCTCTGATTCGCCGGCCGCGCTGCTCATACCTGCTCTGACTGTGCTCTTTCATGCCCCTGGCGGCACTTTCGGGCCCAAAATCTGGTCCCCAGCTCATTCATGAGCTGGGGACCGGCGCGCGTGCGGGGTCAGGCGGGGGTTCGTGCGCTGACCAGCCGCAACGGCAGCCACGGGCCGCCGAACCACGTTTCGGGACCGAGCGAGGTGATGTTGACGTCCTGACAGCCAAGCTCGGACAGCCGCGCGGCGACCTCGCCAATGTTGCGTAAGTCAGCGATCGCGATGCGGGCACCGGGTTTCGCCAGCCGGACCGCCTCATCCACGGCCCCGGCCCGGCGATCTGCGCCGCGCAGCGCACTCAGCGCCATCCCGGAGACCACCACGTCGAAGGTGGCGTCCGGGATCGGCACGTCATCGAGGTCGCCCTGGCGATACTCGACCTGCTCGGCGACATCCTCGGCGACGGCGTTGCGGCGGGCGATCTGCTCCTCGGTCCCGCGGCGGGTACTGCGCCCAAAGCTTGGCTGGCGCCACACGTCCACGCCCACGACCTTGCCGTCGGGCACCCGGGCAGCAGCCAAGGTGGTGACGGCACCGCGGCCACACCCGAGGTCGAGCACCAGCTCCTGACCCGACAGATCCAACTGGCCCAGCACCCGCGACCAGGCACGGAACTTGCCACGCCTGGAGGCGTGCAGGTAGGTCAGGACGACGATCATCAGCAGGGACCCGGAGATCACCAGCCACAGTCCCTGGGAATCCCCTTCGTCGAGGGAGGTCAGGCCCAACTGAAGCATCATCAGGGACAGGAACGCCTGGACCGCTGGGACGAAGGGGGTGTCCACTCCGTAAAAGCCGTTGCGTCCCGCACTGGACCAGATCACGTGGACATCCTGCCCGCGCCGCGCTGCCGGCGCCGCCCATGGCTCACAGGAAAGTGATCAGGCCCACCGCACACAGCACCGACCCCACCAGGAGAACCCCGCAGAGCACGAGCAGGGCCCCATCGTGTCGTATCGACATGCCCTGTACCTCCCGCCGCGGTCATGGCCATCTCGGCCTGCCCTTGTCCCATTTCTCTAGAGAGATTAGAAAGGGATTGTCCCGAAGTGTCAAGACGAGGCCAGGTCTCCTCGCCGGTCCGCGGACCCACGGAGCCGACCGCTTAAGGTTGCCGGGTACCTGCCGGACTGTCCCATCGACTGTCCGACTTCGGCGAGGTCCGGGGAGGTGTTCGTCGTGGCCGGAACCCGTGAGCTCAAGTACCGACGCATCGCCGAGGATCTGCGCGCCGGGATCAGGTCCGGGCGCTACAGCCCTGGCAGCGCGCTGCCGGGGGAGAACGACCTGATGGCCAGCTATCAGGTTGCCCGAATGACGGTGCGTCAGGCTCTGGCGGAGCTACAGCGCGAGGGCCTGGTGGTGGCGCGACGGGGGTCCGGGGTGTACGTCAATGCGGCGCTCGGCAGCCCCGAGCGACCGAAGGCGCAGCCCGCCGGTGCGCAGCCCGTCGCGGCCGACCTCGCGTGCGCGGTCGCACACGGCGGCGCTGGCAGCGACGGCACCCCCGCTCGTTCGCTGCTTGTCATCTACAGCGGCGAGATCGCGCGGATGCTGGTGGCCTTCGCGAGCGAGTGCAACTACACCGCGACGGTGGTGGAACCCGATCCGGACCTGGCCCGTGTGCTGGACTGGGCACCCAAGGTCGTCGCCGGCGTCGGCGAAGCGGGCACCGGCCCGGACACCGACATCGTGGTCACCGATCACCACCGCCTCGACCTCGGCGTGGTCCTGCGGGATGCGCTGTCGGGGCGCTCGCGCTGGATCGGACTTATGGGCAATCCGCGTCACGTCGGTCCGCATCACGCGTTGCTCGGCGAACTCGGCGTGGACCCTGCGCAGATCGCCCGGGTCCACCGTCCGATCGGCCTCAACATCGGTTCGCGGACGCCGGCGGAGATCGCCATCTCGACCCTCGCCGGGTTGCTGGCCGATCGCGCCGGGCGCCCTGGCGGATTTGGTTTTTGACCGCACATCATTGTTGTTCAGAGCAGCCCGTGGCGCCGCAGAAACTCGAGCTCGTCGGCGATCAGGCTCGCTCGCCCCGCACCGATGTAGGCCTGGAAATGGCTGAACGGGTAGCTGCGATGCTCCCCGCGGGGAGCTGACCGGGCCGCGGCGATCGCCGGGGCCTCGGGGGTAACCCGGTCACCGGCGCAGGTCGCGATGAACAGCGGCGCACTGATGTGCACCGCGCCGCGGCCTGGCCGGTCGCGCAGCACCTGCAGGACAACCCCGGCATTGACCTCGTTACGCCAGGTCGCATCGTCGGGCACGAGCATCCGCAGTGCGGCCTGCGCGCCAGGCCCAGCGATCACCGCGCCCGATCCCCACTCGCCGGCCACCGGTACGAGCAGGGGTGAGCCGCCGGCCCGCCGCGACCGCAGGTCGGTCAGCCCCGCGCGAAGCGCGCGCACCGAGGCCTTGGCCCGCGCCCGGCCCTGCGGCGACCACGGCCGGGGACTGCCAGGTCCACCGCGAAGACTTTTCGGTCCATCGGTGAACGGCAGCTGGGCGATCACCGCGGCGACCCGGCTGTCCCGGGCCGCTACGTGCAGGACGTGACCCCCGCTGAACGAGGTTCCCCACAGCACGACCCGATCAGGCTCGATGCCGGGCAGCGCCCTGGCCGCAGCCACCGCCGCGGTCCAGTCGCGGCGTTGCGCAGCGATGTCGAGGACTTGGCGCGGATGTCCGCCACTGGCACCGAAGGCGCGATAGTCGAAGAGCAGCACGGCCAGTCCGGCCTCGGCGAAGGCCTGCGCCCACGCGGGCAACCTGCATTCGCGCGTCATCGCGAACCCGTGCGCCATCACCACACACGTCCCCTTGGAGTCGGTGTTCGCGGGGCGGTACCACCATGCGGCGCAGCAGTCCCCGTCAACGTCGAACTGAATGTCCTCGCGCGTCCAGGTCGGTGCCTTCATGTCGAGCATTCGACGGAGCGCCGCCGCGGGGTTGGCCCCGCGCCGGGCTGGGTCAGCGCGCGTGGCGGCGCCGCTCGAGGGTCGGCGGCACCGATTCGGCGGGATCCGTGCGGCGCCGGGCCAGGATCGTCATCGCGATCAGCGTCGCCACCAGCAACGGCAGGGCCACCGCCAGGTACTTGGGGACGGCCGACCACTCGTCCTCGACCGCCGCCAGCGCTTGCTCGCGCGGGCCGTAGTCCAGGACGCTGGGATCGGAACCCTCGAGCGAGGCCCCCGGTAGGTCCGACCCGGGCGCTGCATTGCCCGCTCCGCCCGCCGCCTGCGGCCGGGGGGCGCCGAGGGAGTTCTCCGATCGGCCTACCACGGGTGCTTGCGGATCGGCCTGCGGGTTGTCTTGCGAATTGCCCCGGCCGACGGTGGCCTCGCCCACGATCGGGCGGGTACGGGCGGAGCGATCCCTCTTCTCCTCGACCGCGACTGCGGTGTCCAGCGGCTCGATATTGAGCGAGACGCCTGCCGCGGTGTCCCGGACGGACTTTTTCACCGGCGCGGGTACCGCCTGGGCCAATGGAGCACCCCGCAGGCCGAGATCCCCCACCTTCAGCGGCGTCCCCAGGATGGTCGCCCGGACCGGCGGCAACAGCTCCGCTTTGCCCTCGGCCATCGCGGCGGCGGGTGCGATCAGGCCCAGACCACTGACGAGCGCAGCAATACCCGCGACGGCGCCGACGCGTCGCACGCGATGTGGGCACGTGGTGGGCGTCAGGCCTCCGTATACGGTCATGACAAGACCATAACCAGGCAAAGTATTGTTTCCTAGGTTCCCGCGCCGCAGGGAGGTTCTCACCGCCCAGACCCCACCGCCCAGACTCAACCGCCCAGACTCAACCAGACAGGGCTCACGCAGCGTGGCGGCCACCGGCGGGGCGCAGGCGGAATGCGAACGCGGCTCCGGCCAAGGCGACGGGTATCAGTGCCAGTCCCAGTCCTGCCAGGGGGAGCGAGGATGCCGCGGACTCCGCATCGATCGCCACCGAGGCGTCGCCGAGCACCTCGGCACCCAGCGGCGTGGTCGTCTCACTCGGAGCGGTGTAGAAGGCGTCATCGCTTGCGGCGACGGCGCGGGTAGGTGCCTGCGTCTTCTCGCGGGTGCGCCCAGAACTTTGCGTGGGCCGCTGCGCCGGGGCCGGCGTGACCGCGACCGCCTCCAGCAATTGCCCGGCTAGCGGCAGTGCCGAGGTGACCCGAGCTCGGTCGAGGCTCTGCTCGGCCTTGGTGATGGTGTCCACGGCAACGCGGGAACCTGCGCCTTCCTCGCGGCCGGCCGAGGCCTTCTCGGGTGTCGTGGGAGGCGCAGCGGGGGTCGCCGTAGCACCGCCCTGACTCGGTTTGGAGGTCTGCGGTGTTGAGTTCTCCGGCGTGGGGGCCGCGGGGGTGAGCTCACCGGTGCTCGGCGCCGAGCCGACCTGCGCGCTCGCACCGAGGAGCTCGGAGGTGACGGTGGCCGATGGCGGTTTCACCGGCAGGGCGGGGCTGGGTACTTCGAGTGGAACCTCTCCGAGCTCACCACGGACCAGCGGCGGTGCACCTTCGGCTGGCCCGGTGGCGAAGGTGGCGGCCGGCACCAGCGTCGCACCGAGAGTCAGCACCCCGGCCACGGCGCCCACCACCGCCGCGCGCCGACGTGAGCTGTAGGTGGCGGATCGGGCCAGAGCGGCGGAACCGGGGGCGATGCTCATGGTCTGCTCACCTCTGCGCGCTCGACGGATCGACGCGTCATCAGACCACAGAATTGCAAAGAAGGCCAAGGAAGATCAAACAGGGCGGGCGCTCCCACGCGGGCCTCCGCCTAAGGGCTGGCCATGTCGACGAAGCGCGAGTAGTGGCCCTGGAAGGCCACCGTAATGACGCCCTGCGGGCCGTTGCGGTGCTTGGCAACGATCATGTCGGCCTCCCCGGCGCGCGGGGACTCACGCTCGTAGGCGTCCTCGCGGTGCAGCAGAACCACGATGTCGGCGTCCTGTTCCAGCGAACCGGACTCACGCAAATCGCTCAGCATCGGCTTCTTGTCCGTGCGCTGCTCCGGACCGCGGTTGAGCTGAGACAGAGCGATCACCGGAACCTCGAGCTCCTTCGCCAGCAGCTTCAGCGAGCGGGAGAACTCCGACACCTCCTGCTGGCGCGATTCGACCTTCTTGCCCGACGACATCAGCTGCAGGTAGTCGATGATGACCAATCGCAGGTCCTGGCGCTGCTTGAGCCGGCGGGCCTTGGCCCGGATCTCCATCATCGTCATGTTCGGGGAGTCGTCGATGAACAACGGCGCGGAGGAGACCTCGCCCATCCGCCGGGCCAGCCGGGTCCAGTCGTCGTCGGTCAAGGTGCCCGCCCGGATCTTGTGCAGCGCCACTCCCGCCTCGGCCGAGAGCAGCCGCATGGTGATCTCGTTGCGCCCCATCTCGAGGGAGAAGATCACCGAGGTCTGCCCGTGCCTGATCGACGCCGACCGCGCAAAATCCAAGGCGAGGGTGGACTTGCCAAGTCCAGGCCGCGCAGCCACGATCACCATCTGACCCGGGTGAAAGCCGTGCACTAGCGCGTCGAACTCGGAGAATCCGGTCGGGACGCCGGACATCTGACCGCCGCGGCTCCCGATCGACTCGATCTCGTCGAGCGTGCCTTCCATGATCGCCGAGAGCGGCAGGTAGTCCTCGCTGGCCCTCCGCTCGGTGACGGAGTAGATCTCGGCCTGGGCCGCGTCGACGATCGCGTCCACCTCGCCGTCGCCGGTGTACCCCATCTGCGTGATGCGGGTGCCGGCCTCCACCAGACGGCGCAGGATCGCGCGCTCGCACACGATCCGGGCGTAGTACCCCGCATTCGCCGCCGTCGGGACCGAGGAGATCAGCGTGTGCAGGTAAGGCGCCCCGCCGGCCCGGGCGATCTCACCGCGCTTGGTCAGTTCGGCAGCAACGGTGACGGCGTCTGCGGGTTCGCCGCGCCCGTAAAGGTCCAGGACGACGTCGTAGACGAGTTGATGCGCCGGGCGATAGAAATCGACGCCACGCAGAACCTCGACGACGTCGGCGATCGCGTCCTTGCTCAGCATCATGCCGCCGAGCACGCACTGCTCGGCGACCAAGTCCTGCGGCGGGGTGCGCTCGAACTCGGCGTGGGTGACCGGAAGCTCTGTGACGCTCACGAGGTGACCTCGCCATCGCCCGGCCACCCCGAGCGCGAGCGCGCACTACCCTTGCCCGTTCGCTGAAGCACTGCCGACCTCCCCCGAGGATTGCTGACCGATCGCGAGTTCTGACCCAAGCCTGTGGACCGCAGCGCAACCCGCGGCGCCCCGGTAGCTCCAGAGCTACCGGTGCCTCCAGAGATATCCGACAGCACTGACAATCGCGCTGGTGGACCCGTGCTGATCATCTGGGCCGCGCGGCATCTGAGGTGACGCGTGAACCTAGAGCCCATAGGCCACGGCACACAAACGTGTCATCCACACGGGCGTGCACTCCCTGTGAGTTGGGTGTGGACGGTCGCGTGACGACCTGCCCATCCATCATCCACAGCTGGGGACGACGCTGTGGACACACATCGGCTGAGCCGAGGACTCGCCGATCTCACCTGGGAATTCACCCGCCCGACAGGTGTGGACACCACGTTGTTTCCCCATTCGGCTCAGTCGAGCGGACGACACGCCGTGGCGCAGAATCGCCGTTTCAGCATGTGGACTTCAGGCCCCGGCGGCGGCGGTGACGGCACGAGGCCCGCACCGACAATCCGGTGCGGGCCTCGTGGACAAACTGGTGCGCGGGCGCGTCAGGCACCGACCACGGTGAGGTTCAGGGTCGCCGCAACCTCGGGGTGGAGCCGGACACCGACCTGGTAGGTTCCGGTGGTCTTGATCGGATTCCCGATCTCCAGGCGCCGCTTGTCCAGCGTCGGTCCGCCGCCATCGCTGACCGCCGCAGCGACCTCGGCGACCGTGACCGCACCGAAGAGCCGGCCCGATTCCCCGGCCCGCGCCTTCAAGGTCACCTTCATCGACTCAAGTTTGGCTTTGATGGCAGCGGCCTGGTCGCGGTCGGCGATCTCCCGGCTCTCCCGAGCCCGCCGGATCGTCGTGACCTGCTTCTCCCCGCCTCGGGTCCAGCGCATGGCCAGGCCCCGCGGAACGAGGTAATTGCGCCCGTAGCCGTCCTTGACCTCAACGACGTCTCCGGGGCCACCCAGACCGGTGACCTCCTGCTGAAGTATCAGCTTCATCTGCTCAGCCTCCTCAACGCGCCGTGCTGGTGTAGGGCAGCAGCGCCATCTCGCGACTGTTCTTCACCGCGGTCGCGATGTCGCGCTGGTGCTGGGTGCAGTTGCCCGTCACCCGCCGCGCGCGGATCTTGCCGCGGTCGGAGATGAAGCGGCGCAGCAGACCGGTGTCCTTGTAGTCGACATAGGACACCTTCTCCTTGCAGAACATGCAGACCTTCTTCTTGACCTTGCGGATGGGTGCTTTCGCCATCGTGGTGCTCCTCGTCAGGGGAAGCCCCGCCGCGGCGGGGATGGACGCTAATCAGGGCGCCGGGAGCAGGACCCGCAAATCGTCAGGCGGATCCGTCCCGGACATGCGGGATGGTGCTGGATCAAAACGGCGGCTCGTCGGCGAACTCGCCGCCGTTGCCACCGCTGCTGGGGCGACTGGCGCCGGCCGGGGTCGCGCTGGCCCACGGATCCTCTGCCGGACCGCCGAAACCGCCCCCACCACCGCCGCGATTGGCTTTGGTGACCTTCGCGGTGGCGCTCTTCAGGCTCGGGCCCACCTCGTCGACGTCAACCTCATAGACCGTGCGCTTCTCGCCTTCCTTGGTCTCGTAGGACCGCTGCTTGAGCCGGCCCTGCACGATGACCCGGGTGCCCCGCTGCAGGGACTCGGCGACGTTCTCCGCCGCCTGGCGCCAGACGCTGCAGGTCAGGAACAGGCTCTCGCCGTCCTTCCACTCATTGGTCGCCCGGTCCATGATCCGCGGGGTAGAGGCGATGCGGAACTTGGCGACCGCGGCGCCGCTGGGGGTGAAGCGCAGCTCCGGGTCGTCGACGAGGTTGCCGACCAGCGTGATGACGGTGTCGCCTGCAGCCATGGCCTGGTTCCGTTCGGCTTGGGAATGGGAGGTACGCGCAAAGTAGCCCGAGGGACCGACAGTCATCGGTCGGGTCGGATGACCTTGGTCCGAAGCACCGACTCGGTGAGGTTGAGCTGGCGGTCGAGCTCGGCGACGATGTCCGGGGTGGCGGCGAGGTCAATCACCGCGTAGAAGCCGTCGGACTTCTTGCGGATCTCATACGCCAAGCGGCGTTTGCCCCACACGTCGACCTTGTCGACGGTGCCGCCGCCGTTGCGGATCACACCGAGAAACTGCTCCAGCGAGGGAGCGATGGTGCGCTCATCGAGGTCGGGGTCGAGGATGACCATCAATTCATAACGGCGCATACCTGGTAGAGCCTCCTTTGGACTTGGCGGTCACGGTCTCTCCGTGACAGGAGGGGTGTGCGGACCGCGGGGAGGACCCCGACGGCCGAGCACAGCCTAGTGGCGAGCACCGAGACTCCCAACTCGGTGAGAACTCCGGACACCCGGAGCGGGCGACGCCGGGGCGGACCGCTCGCTCAGCGCGGGGACATTGCCCGGCTGCGAGCGTGGCTGCCCGCCTGCGCGGACTGCGACCGCGTACTGCGCCAGAGCCGGCTCGCCCCGATCAGGGCGGCGGCCACCAGGAGCAGGTTCCGCACCGTGACCAGCAGCACCGCGCCCTGCTCGGCGGCCAGCAACTCCTGGAAGTAGTAGGGGTACTCCACGCAGGTCAGCGCGGTCGCGATCAGGATCAGCCCGACCGGCAACCGCATCACCGAATCCCCCCGGCGCCCAAAGTGCAGCGCGCAGACCGCGCCGAGGCCGACCATCCACACCATGTACTGCGGGCTGATGACGCGGCTGGTGACCACGAAGAGCAGAATCGCGATCAGGGCCGCGTCGGCCGTGGTCGAGTCTCGCCAGCTCCGCGCCGTGACCCGCCAGGTGATCAGCCAGGCCAAGGCGAGCAGGCTGGCCAGCAGGGACAATCGGGCGACCAGGCGAACGTGCGGGCCGAGGTACTCCATCGATCCGTAGTTCAGCGCGACGTAGCCGTCCCAGCCGTGATGGGAGGCGATGTGGAAGGGCAGCGCGCCGATCGACTCCACCTCCACACCGCGACCACCCTGGTGGGACAGGAACGACATGGCGTTGGGCATGCTCACCCAGAAGGCGACCAGAATCGTCAGGCCCGTCGCGGCCGCGGCTGCCCACGACTGCCGCCAGCGCCCTCGCGGTCCGGCGGCCAGGAGCACCAACGCCGGCCACACCTTCACCAGGGCGCCAACGGCGAGGATCGCCCCGCCGAGGCGGTGCCGACGCCGATCCGCCGCGGGTGAGCGGTCCGGGCCGGTGAGCACGATCAGGCCCAGGATCGCGATTCCGGTGACGATGAGGTCATAGCGGCCGTAGGCGATCGGGCCGCCCAGCGCCACCCCGATCGTCCACACCCAGGCGGCCCACGGCTGGCGTTCGGTGGCTGCCAGGCCGCGGCGCCCGGCGATGATCAGCGCAACGAACACCGCGACGTCGCCCCGGACCGAGATCCAGTAGAAGGAAACGGCGTAGGACAACGGCAGTAGCGCCGGGGCGAGCAGCACCAGCGCGGCGGCCGGGGGGTACTGCCACATGACGTCGTTGTCCGGGAAGGAACCGGTGGACAGCACGTCGAACCAGCGGCTGTAGATGTCGCGGACGTCGCTGGTGACCGAGGGCAGGATGAACTCGCGCTCGCGGACCGTGAACAGCAACAGCGCGATGCGGGTGGCGAGGAAGACCGCGACCACGGCCACCAGCGGCGTTCGCCAACGCCCCAGGGCCGGCGATGCCCACACCCGGGCCCACGTCGGAAATGTCCGGCCCCACCCGGGCCATCCGGTCTCCACTCGCGACACCGACCACAGGGTCGTGCGCGCCTGCGTGGACCTGATGTGCACTCGCAGCCATTCGGTCTCGGAGCGCGATCTGCGCATTCGGCGGAGGTCGAATGAGCTTATCGACCACCCGGGCACATGGCGGTCGCTAACCTCGATCTTGAAAAATCCCCCAGCCACGCCACCGGCAGGAGCCCGCCCGCAATGACCCTGACCATCCGGGAGATCACCGCCGCGGAGCACCTGGCCCACCTAGGCGACCGGGGATCGGCGAGCTTCCTGCAGACCCCTGCCTGGGGTGCGGTGAAGAGGGAGTGGCGCGCCCGGAGCGTCGGGTGGCAGGACAGCGACGGCAAGGTCACCGGATCCGCCCTGGTGCTCTTTCGCCAGATCCCCAAGGTCAGGCGCTACCTCGCCTATCTGCCGGAAGGACCTGTCCTGGACTGGGCCTCGATCACCTCCGGGGCGCAGTTGAGGGCCTATCTGGATCCGCTACTCGGGTATCTGAAGTCCCAGGGGGCCTTCGGGGTGCGGATCGGCCCGACCGCGGTGACCAGGCGCTGGGACGCCGAGACCATCAAGGCCGCGGTCAAGGACGGGCAAGTGACAAAGCTGGACGCACTGCCTGCCGACTACACCGACCCGGCCGCCCAGGCGATCGACGGCTACCTGCGCGCCGCCGGCTGGCTGGCCCCCTCCGCCGGCGAGGGGTTCGCCGCCGGGCAGCCCAAGTACGTCTTCCAGGTACCGCTGTCCGGACGCAGCACCGAGGATCTGCTCGCCGGGTTCAACCAGCAGTGGCGGCGCAACATCAAGAAGGCCGACAAGGCCGGGGTCGAGGTCAGTCTCGGCTCCGAGGCGGACCTTGAGGAGTTTCACGCCCTCTATGAGGTCACTGCGACCAGGGATCACTTCACGCCGCGGCCGCTGAGTTACTTCCGCACGATGATGCGCGCGCTGAGCGCCGAGGACCCCGACCGTTTCCGGCTCTACCTCGCCCGCCATGACGGGGAGCTGCTTGCCTCGACGATCTGGATCCGGGTCGGCACCCATGCGTGGTACTCCTACGGAGCCTCGGCCAATCACAAGCGTGAGCTGCAGCCGAGTAACGCGATCCAGTGGCGGATGCTTTGCGACGCCCACGAAGCCGGCGCCCACGTGTACGACCTGCGGGGGATCACCGACACCCTGGACCCGGCCGATCACCTGTTCGGCTTGATCCAGTTCAAGCTCGGGACCGGGGGGCAGGCCGTGGAATACCTCGGGGAGTGGGACTACCCACTGCGTCCGCTGCTCTACAGGGCCTTCCAGCTCTACCTCGCCAAGCGCGGCTGACGCACAGAACGGGATTGACCATGTTGCACCTGCACGTCGATCGCGCCCGCTGGGACGCCCACCTCGCCGGCGTCTTCGCCGACACCCCCGCGCTGGTGCCGGTGGCCAAGGGCAATGGGTACGGCCTGGGCAACCAGCGCCTGGCCGCCGAGGCGGCCAAGCTCGGCGCGGACACCCTCGCGGTCGGGACCCTCGCCGAGGCGGCGGCCCTGCACGCCGCGGCGGTGGCCTTCGAGCGGGTGCTCGTCCTGACGCCCTACCTGGCCGGCGACCCGATCCCGGAACTGCCGAGCTGGCTGCGTGACCGCGTCGTGCACACCGTTGCCGGTCTGGATGCGGCGCGGGCCCTGACGGGGCATCGGATCGTGGTGGAGTGCCGCACGTCGCTGCGCCGACACGGCGTCGAACCCGAGCACCTCACCGAGCTTGCCGCGGTGCTGCGCGCGACGCCGTGCGAGGGGTTCGCGCTGCACCTGCCGATGAACCGCCCACGCGGGGTCAACCCGGTCGCGGAGGTGGCGACCTGGGCGCACCGGCTGCGCAGCGCGGGCTTGCCCACCGCGACGCTGTACGTCAGTCACCTCTCCGGTGGGGAGGTGCGCGGCCTGGCAGAGCAGCTGAGCGGTACGGCCCTGCGGTGCCGCGTCGGGACTCGCCTGTGGCTCGGTGACCGCGGGGCATTGACGGCGCGGGCTCGGGTACTCGACGTCGAGAAACTGAGTAAGGGTCAGCGGTATGGCTACCGTCAACGCAAGGCCCCGGGTTCCGGGCATCTGATCGTGGTGTCCGGGGGAACGGCGCACGGGATCGGGCTCAGTGCACCCAAGTCGGTGGCCGGGATCCGCGGGCGGGCCAAGGCCGGGGCAGAGGCCGGACTCGCGTCGGTCAATAAGGCACTGAGCCCGTTCCATTGGGACGGCAAGCAACGCTGGTTTGCCGAACCTCCGCACATGCAGGTATCGATGTTGTGGATCCCCGATTCCGTCGAGGCGCCGGTGGTCGGCGACTGGCTGGAGGTCGACACCCGGATGACGACCACGACCTTCGACGAGATCATCGACGACTGACGATACGTCAGTTGAGCTCGATGCCGGACAGGCCCGCGTCTTGTGGTCGCGGGCCTGTCTGATTCGGCGTGTTCAGCGTACGTCGCTCGCTCAGCCCTTGGCGCAGTTCGTGTACATCGTGATCTTGGTCGGCTTGGTGTCCAGGTTGGTGACCCGCACCCGCCACACCCCGCCACCGTCGGTCGGGCTGCTGGCGTTGACCAGAAGCTTGGTGCTGCCCCACACCCCGCCGCCGACCGCCGCCGCGCCATTCGCGCAGCCCAGCTTCACCACGGCCGAGGACCGGGGCGCGACCTGGTGCGCGGCCTTGCGGACGCTGATGTCAACGCTGGCGCCCGACGCCCCGCGCGGTCCAGCCGGACCTGCCGGACCTGCCGGACCTGCCGGACCGGTGGCGCCGCCCGGGCCAGTGGCGCCGGCGGGACCGGTCGCGCCGGTGTCACCCTTCTGGTTGAGCACGACCGGGATGGAGCCCAGGATGCCCGAGCAGTCCAGCAGCGCCGGGTCGAGCTCGAGCTCGATGTTGGTCAGCAGGCCGGTGATCGGGTTCAGGCAGGCCGTGACCGGCGCGGTCACCGGGCCGGTGGCCGCGGCGAACGCCGGCACGGACACGGCGATCAGTGCGATCGGAGCGGCGAGCGCGAGCGCGGCGCGCATCGAAGGACGGGACACGGTGATCTTCACGGCAATCTCTCCAGAATCGATTTGGTTGAAGGTGAACGCTCGGGTCGAGTGATCACCGCTGCACCGGTTGAGGGATCGGTCGCGATGTGCCCCGCCTCGATGGGGCGAATGGCCATCTGGTGCCGGGTGCGACATCGACCTCGGCCGGGGATTTCCGGTGACGCCCTGCCGATCTGCCGCCTTTGACCACGCGGACCGTGCCGCGGTTCCGGACATGTCCGGATTTAGTCCCTTTGACGAGCCGGCATCAGCCGTTGGGATGAGCGGGTTCGGCGTGGGCCGCGACCCGCTGCGGCCGGGAACCCCCTGGATCCCCGGCCGCCGGTCGTTCCCGATCAGGCCTGGGCGGCGCAGACCGCGTAGACCGTGGCGTTGCGGTCCTTGGCGCTGGCGTTGTCGACGCGCACATTCCAGCCGCTACCGTCAGCCAGCGGCGCACTGAAGCCCACCGAGACGGTGACGGGCGAGAACTGCGCCCCGCCACCGAGCACGACCTTGCCCAGCGGGCAGGAGATCGACAGGACCTTGCTGCTGTTCGCGGCGACGGAGCTCGCTGCGGCGACGACCTGGTGGCCGGCGACGCCGCCGTCGGCACCGTTGGCGCCGGGCGCGCCCGTGGGGCCGGTCGGGCCCACCTGGCCGGTGGCGCCGGTGAGACCGATCGGACCGGTCGCACCCATGTCACCGCGCTCACCCTTGTCACCGGGGTTGCCCTGGGGGCCCTGCTCGCCCTGCGGGCCCAGATCGCCCTGCGGTCCCAGATCGCCCTGGTCACCGCGGTCGCCCTGCTCGCCCTGCGGTCCCTGCTCGCCCTGCGGGCCCAGATCGCCCTGCGGACCCAGATCGCCCTGCGGGCCCTGCTCGCCCGTGGCGCCCTTGATCGAGGCGAGCCACTCCGTGACGGTCCCGACGAAGCCTTCCTTCTTGGCGACCTGGTAGGCGTTCAGGCCGTTCGCGCCGTTCGCGCCGTCGTCCCCGTCGAAGCCGGGGTCACCCTGGGGGCCCTGCTCACCCTGGGAGCCCTGCGCACCCTGCGGGCCCTGCTCACCGGCCGCGCCGGTTGCCCCCTGGATGCCCTCCTGGTTCCAGCTGACGAGGCTCTCGTTTTCCAGCTCGTCGCAGGTCGGCGCGGTCTCGCTGGTCGTGACCTTGCTCAGCGCGCCGGTGTCGGCGTCCAGGCAGGCCTGGAACACAGCAGCGCCGCCGCCGTTGGCCAGGGCCACGGTCGGAATGGAGATCGCGGCGACGGCGAACGGGACGGTGACAAGAGCAATGGTGCGGGCATTGGGACGGGACAGCTTCATTGGATTTCCCCCATGGGATGTCGGATCTGGAATGCGGTCCGCCCATTAGGTGGCGACCGCTGACAACGCCCGAACCATCGGAGGTTCTACGCACGGACTTGAGGGAGCTTGATCCTTAGATTCGCGACCGGCGCGCACGGCACCGAATCGTTCAGTTCTCCCGGACCATGACCACCAGAAGGCTGTCCCGGTCGCCACCCTGTCGGTCAATGGCCGTCCCGACCACTTCCCAGCCCATGGCGGCATAGGAGGCGATGGCCTCGCCGACCTTCTCGGGGTCGAAGCGGTCGCCGAAGAACTTGTCCTTGTGGCTGAGCACCTTGTAGCTCACCGGTGGTCCGCTCAAGCAGGCTCCGAGGACCCACGCGGGTTCGCCAATCGATGCCGAGGCGTTCGACGGGGCAGGCGCAGGCGTCGGCTCGGGGGGCGCGGCGACGGAAGCGGCGACGGAATCATGCGGCGGTGCAACCGGCGGCGAGGCCTCGTCGATCTCGCCGCCGAAGACCTCGACGAGGGTGGCCAGACCGCCCTCATAGCCCTTTCCCACGGCCGCGAAGCGCCAACCGTTGCGCCGGTAGAGCTCACCGACCACCACGGATCGCTCGGTGGTGAAGTCCGCACCGTAGTAGGGGTAACGAACGATCGGCGCCCCGCCCGCCAGGATGCGGATGTGGCCCCTGGCGACGGCGCTCAGGGTCGGCGCTCCCTCGTCGAGGCTGACGGTGAAGACCAAGCGCGCGAGGTCGGCGGGCAGCGCCGCCAGCTCGATCCGGAAAACCTGCTCGTCGCCGTCGTGCGGCCCGATCGATTGCACCGCGCCGGCCGGGGCGCTGGGATTGTTGAAAAAGATAAGCCACTCGTCGGCAAGCAGGTCCCCGACGGCGTCCACCCCGAAGCAGCACACGTCGAATGACAGGTTCTCGGCCGAGGAGACGTCGATGCCGACCTCGATCGCCGTGGTGGCGCCGAGGTCGGGCAGGGTGAAGCGGGCGCCGCGTCCGAGGTCAGCCATCAGCGTCGCCCCGATCAGACAACGACCATCTCGCCTTCGCCGTACCAGCCCTTCTTGCGCTGGCCGTAGCGGAAGGCCTGGACCGCGGTGGCGCCCTTCTTGGTCGCCTTCTCCGCCATCTCACGCTTGACCTGGTCCAGGTTGGAGTTCTGCTTGTCGATCTCGACCTCAATGCGGTCAATGCGGCGCGAGCCCGGGATCAGCGCCTCGACGAAGAAAATCCCGCCGACGGTGCTGCCCTTGACGCCGAAACGCTCTTCCATCCCTCAGACCTCCCGGCCGAAGACGATGACGACCTCGTCGCGGTCGCCGCCGAGACTGGCGCTGGTCATCGTCACGATCCGCCAGCCTTCGCTGGCATAGGCGTTGATCGCGTTCTCCAGCTGCTCGGGGTCGAACCTGTCGCCCCACGCCTTGTCCTTCTGGGTCATCACCTTGTACTCGACCGCCATGAGCGGTGACTTTAGGCCATCGCCCCGCACCGTGGCGCCCGCCGCCCCGAGCCAGTGGAGACTGCCGCCCACAATCGTTACCTCAGGGAACCCGGTGGCGGCTCTGCTGCCCCTCCCGTGTCCATCGCGTGCAGAACCTACGTAGTGCTCATGGAGTTGCGGGTCGAGTTGACGGTCGACGACGCGGAGTTGTCGGCAGTGCAGCTACGGACTCGCAACAACGTCAGCCTGTACCGCCGATATTTACCCCGTGCCACGATGGGACACATGGAGCTCCTGCGTACTCCGGACGCGGCCTTCGCGGCCATCGAAGACTTCCCCCACGAGCCGCACTACGCCGAGGTCGGCGGGTCGATGCGCATGGCCTGGGTCGAGGCGGGTCCCGCGGACGGCCCGGTTGTACTGCTGCTGCACGGGGAACCAACGTGGTCCTACCTGTACCGGGGGATGCTGCCGATCCTCGCCGAGGCGGGGCTGCGGGCGATCGCACCGGACCTGGTCGGGTTCGGGCGCTCGGACAAGCCGACGGCGGTGGCCGACCACAGCTACGCGCGGCACGTGGAGTGGACGCGGTCGCTGGTGTTCGACGCCCTGAACCTTCACGACGTCACGCTCGTCGGGCAGGATTGGGGCGGGCTGATCGGGCTACGACTGGTCGCCGAACATCCCGAGCGTTTTGCGCGCGTGGTGGCGGCCAACACGGGCCTGCCCACTGGGGACCACCCGATGCCGAAGGTGTGGGAGCGCTTCCGTGACGCGATGGCCGCGGCGGAGCAGGTGCAGGTCTCCCGGTTCGTGGCGAGCGGCTGCGTGCGCGGGCTTTCCGAGACTGCGCGTGCGGCCTACGATGCCCCGTTCCCCGACGAGACCTACAAGGCCGGGCCCCGGGCCATGCCCACTCTGGTGCCCAACCGGCCCGACGATCCGGCGAGCGAGGCCAATCGCGCGGCCTGGGCGCGGCTGACGCGATGGGACAAGCCGTTCCTGGTCGCGTTCTCCGACTCCGACCCGATCACCGCGGCGATGGCCCCGATCCTGGAGCGAGCCATGCCGGGTGCGACCGAGCGTACGCACCCGACCATCTCGGGCGCCGGCCACTTTCTCCAGGAAGATGCACCGGGGCCGTTCGCCGACGCCATCGTGGAGTTCGTCCGCGGCTAACCTCGCCCGCGTCGGCCCGGGAACACAGTTGCAACGCGTGGGATTCGGCCTGCGCACAACGGCCCGCAAACTCGTCCCTCCAGTTGCGACCTTGCTCCCCAGCCGTCACCGCATCGGGCAAGCCACGAAGAACGCCCCGACCGATGCCGGAGGCGCCCAGGAGGTCTCGGGTGGAGCTGAGGGGATTCGAACCCCTGACCCCTTCTATGCCATCTACACCGGAAGCCGTCCGGACCTGCGCCCTTCAGGCTCGTCACCGGAGCAATCGTCCGCGGGTGACCGCGGATGGTTGCCGTGGGCCAGCGTGATTGTCACTCAGTTAGTCACCCAGCCCGGCCGGGTTCACGTCCCGGGCGGGGCCCATTCGCTGTCGTAGTTCTGGCGCTGCCACGCCTCGTAAGGATCGATACCCATACCGTCAAGGCGGTCCTGGAACGTCTGGTGCTGCTCGACTGCGAAGTAGTTGTCGATCATGTTGAACGTGACGACCCAGCGGTCGAAGAACCCTTGCTGCCCGAGTACGCCGGCAAACGCTACGGCGAGGTCGGCGTCGTGCAAGAAGCCACAGCGAGCGGTCCAGGTGTGGTCCTGGAACGGCGGCGGCAACTGAAGGCCAACATCGACGAAACGAACCCACGGGCTGCTGCCCAGGAAATGGACCTGTTCGTCCGTGCCCGCAGAACGCTGCCCGCTCATGTCGATCCCGGCCAAAATGGCGACCGAGTTGTCGAACACGCACCACGGCGCCCCTGTGTCGACCAGCGCACGGCAGTTTGCCACTCTCGCGCCGTTGACCTTCAGATCGAGCACGGGTCGTCCGACGGTCCGCCCGCTGCGACGTTGGTCTTCCGTGTACGGGAAGAATCCGTAGACCTCGCCGGGCACGGGCGCGAACTCAGCCCATGCCGATCGCGACGGCTTCCAGCGGTCCCGCTACTCGTTGGAGTACGGCTCCCTCGCCATCCGCGCCCATGGCCAACAAGACCTTGGCGACCTCGGACGCCTTGGGGTGACTGGCGATCACGCGCCCGTCCTTCAGCGCCACCCACTGGCCCGCGAAGTCCGCGAGGGCGGGGTCGCGCGGAGTCACGTCAAGTCGCGGACCGCGTCGGCCAATTCCGCTCACGACTGCTCCCTCCACGGAGGTACAACCCCGTTGTCACAGGTTGTGCACCACTGCCTACAGGTTACCGGCGACAAGCCGGGGATCCAGGCAGCGAGACCCATGTGTCCCGGGAGCGGTGCAAGGCGCGATCGATAGTCACCCAGCAAATCGAAAGGGCGCTGCCGGAAACGACCGGACACAGCCCTGAACTGCGGAAACGGGTGGAGCTGAGGGGATTCGAACCCCTGACCCCTTCCATGCCATGTCGGAGCAGGCATGCGGTCAGGCGTCTCCGGCCTCCGCGCGCGGGTCGGTCGAGGCCTGTTGCGGTAAGGGTCTGGTGCCTGAGGTTGCCGTCAATCGTTGCCGTCATCCACAGATCGGCGCGGCCTGCTTGTGTTCGAACTGGTGTTCGAACACACTGGCGGCATCACTCCGCGAGCACCCGAGCGCTCTGGACCAAGGCCTGAACGCGCCTCGCGGCTTCTTGGGGGTCGTCGTGTTCCCAGATTCGCAGGACCGTCCAGCCCGCCCGGTTCAGCATGTCGTCGGTGTCGCGGTCCCGTTGCCGATTGCGGACGACCTTGTCGGCCCAGTAGTCGGCGTTGGTGCGGGCAACGGTGTGGTGGACGGAGCAACCGTGCCAGAAGCAGCCGTCGAGGAAGACTGCTACGCGTGCGCGGGTGAAAACCAGGTCGGCGGTGCGGCGGACAGCCTTGATGGGCCGAACGCCGACTCGGTAGCGCAGGCCGAGAGCGTGGACGGCGGAACGCAGCTCCAGCTCGGGCTTGGTATCGCGGCCGCCGTTGGCCTGCATGCACGCTCGCACTCCGGGGCTCGACGCTCGGTCCGGTCTCGGCGCGGTCACAGGTCGACCGTAGTGCGGAGTGGGACCGCGAGCCGCACGCCCGACACCGCTAGTTTGGAGGCCGTGCCGAGCAGCCTGACGATGATCGACTTGTTCGCTGGCTGCGGTGGGATGACCGCGGGTTTCGTGCGTGAGGGCTTCGTCCCGGCGTTGGCGGTCGAGTGGAATCTGCACGCCGCGGCCACGTACGCGGCCAACTTCGGCGAGTCGCACACCGTGTGGGGCGACATTGCGGCAGTGTCCGACGACGACATTCCCCGGGCGGACGTCGTCATCGGCGGCCCGCCCTGCCAGGGGTTCTCCAACCTCGGCAGCAAGGACGTCGACGACCCGCGCAACCAGCTGTGGAAGCAGTACCTGCGATTCGTCCAGCGGGCCCGCCCGCGTGCCTTCGTTATCGAAAACGTCGACCGTTTTCGATCCAGTGCGGAGTTCCAACTCCTGCTGGACGAAGCCGACCACGGCATGATCGCCGGTTACGAGCTTCGGCACGGCGTGCTACTCGCTGCGGACTATGGGGTGGCCCAGCGCCGGCCGCGAACGATCGTGATCGGCTCCCGCGTCGGCCCGATCGACCTTCCGTCACGGACGCATGCCAAGGATCCGACGGGCGAGCTGCTGGCCTGGGAGACCGTGCGGTCGCGGATCGGCGATGAGCAACGGTTCCCCCGCAAGCCTGCTACGACGAGCCTGCCCGAGTCGATGGTGGAGGTCTTCGGCGAGCGTGTACCGGGCGTGTTCAAGAGCCGCGAGCTGCACTTCGCTCGCCAGCCCCGGGAGCTATCGCTCCAGCGTTACGCCACCGTCCCGCCTGGGGGCGGCCGTTTCAACGTGCCCGATCACCTGCTCCCGCGGTGCTGGCGGGACAAGCCGACCGGGACGACGGACGTCATGGGACGCATGCGCTGGGACGCCCCCTCGTTGACGATCCGGACCGAGTTCTTCAAACCGGAGAAGGGCCAGTACCTGCACCCGCAGTGGGACACGCGCGTCTCAGGACGCGTCGACCGAGTGATCACCCACGCGGAGGCCGCCGCGCTACAGGACTTCCCGGAGACCTTCCTGTGGTGCGGGTCGAAGATCGAGGTGGCAAAGCAGATCGGGAACGCGGTCCCGGTCGTCCTGGCCGCCGCGATCGCCCGGCACCTCAAGGCAGCGTTGCAAACTAGCTGAGGGTCAGATCGCGGGCAAGCTCGCCGTATGACCGGATGCGGCGCTGCTCCACCATTTCGGTCCAGCACGCGTTCTCCTTCTGATTGGCATGGGTTGGCACGGCGTTAGCCAGCTCGTCGTACAGCAGGTGGTACACGGCGTCGACCTCGCCTGTACCGCGCGCGATGGAGATCAGCCGACTCGGCAACGGCTCGGCCGTCACCAGCACCAGGTGCGGGAGTCTGCCCCGCCGGTTGCGCACCAAGGTTGCGAACTCGTGACGAACGTTCTGCACTCGGTCCGAGCGGATCGTCCATTTCGACGAGATCGCAGCGTGCAGGAACGGGCTCGCTTCGGTGTCCTCGGGATGCGCGACACCGACGTATACGTCGGTCGCCACCTGGTAATCGCGACCGAGCGTTGCCCGTAGCGTCGGGTACTCGTCGAAGAGGGCCTGCAGGGTCTTCAGGTGTTCGAACTGCGCGTACCGCGACACGTCTCCGCCGCGTTGGATGAGCCAACGCCTGGAGTCATCCAGGTGCGCCAGTGCGGCCTTCACGTCTTCTCTGATGCCGTTCTCCAGCGCGGACCCCGCGCTGCTGACCTTCAATGTTGCCGTTTCGTCGGCTGACTCGGTGGTGTCGTCAGCCAAGGTTGTGGTCGTGCGCTTGGTCATACCAACGCCGACCGCCCGGTAGACCTCGCCCGCAAGGCGCAGGCTTCCCTTACTACCGACGTCCGCGAGGTTCGGCGCGAGCGCTTCGCCGAACAGATCGAGACACGCAGCCTTGGACTTCTTGGTCGTTGGCTTCCAGCCCAAGAGCTCTCGGACCCAGGCCGGCGCGCTCACCGGCTGGACGCTACCGGGACTTCCACGTCGAGGCGACCACGGGATCGACTCAGGTCGATCCGCCGCCGCAGCTTAAAGAGGGGTGGCAGGCGTATACGGCTGTGGTTCGCCCATGCTGGCGCTCGGACTCATGTACGGCTTCGCCTATGCTGGGCCGACGGACCAGCGCCCGGGCCGTAGGCGGAGGGCGCCAGAGGCAGGCGGCGCGCCGCCGTAGGGCGGCGCCTTGATCCTCAAGAGCCGTATCCGGCAAGTCGGAATCCGCAAGGCGCCCCGTCGTGTCCAGCGGGGAGGGGCAGCGAACCCGCTCGCGGCTCCAAGCGTGGCCTGGACGGTCAGGTGCCGGGCGATCCGCCGGGGGTCCTCGGTGCAGCGCTGAGCCGGAGTTGGGGTTGCACTGCCGTCAGGTTTTGACTGGTGCACGTATAGGAGAAATAATGCACGTAACTCTTGTCAACTGCACGAAACGTGGATATGTTCCTCTCAGTCGGCACCACAGGGCGCCGGAGGAAGGACTAGACCCGTGACCGTCACCGTGCAGCCCGAGGAATTCACCCACCCGCTGGTTATCGAGAACGTCCAGGAGGTGGACGACGCCGGCGGCACGCACTACGAGGCCGTGATGACCGGCGGTTTTCTGGTCGGCCTCCAGAAGTCGGAGATGTTGACGCTGACCGGCAACATCCGCCCCGACCATGACCCTAGTCGGCGGATGCTCGGCAAGACCAAGACCAAGATCAACCAGTGGACCGAGGAGCTTCTGGCGAACAGGGCGATCGTCGGCAACCTCTCGATCCGCCTGGACCCCACGAAGGCACGGTGGGAGGTCTACACCGACCCCGAGACAGGCAACAAGAGCCTGGCGGTGCACGAGGGCGAGTTCGACTGCGCCGTGGACTCCCAGAGCCGCCTGACCGCCGTCTTCAAGGCCGCAGACAACCCACTGCAGAGTTTCGAGCTCGACACCAAGTTCGCGGTACGGATCTGGATG
This sequence comes from Sporichthyaceae bacterium, assembly GCA_052388275.1. Lineage (GTDB taxonomy): Bacteria > Actinomycetota > Actinomycetes > Sporichthyales > Sporichthyaceae > JBQTII01. The sequence continues at coordinate 41,862 of JBQTII010000004.1, forward strand.
GCCGATGACGACAAGGCCAAGCAGGTGGCGGTGCTCTACAACACCCGCGGGGACAAGGTCAACGACTCCACCGCCAAGTACGCGTGGGCCGGAAACAAGGTGCAGGAGATCGCCCGGCGTCTGGTGAATGGTTCTGAGCACCTGGGCCAGGCCAACGTCGAGGTGCTGGCCAACTCCGTCTCGGCAAGTTCGAACAAGCTGTGCAGCTTCAACACCATCAGTAAGGCGCTGGAGGACTTCTGGGAGGGCGGCCCGCAGACCGATGCCGACGTCGAGGGGCAGTCGGCATGGCTGATCAGCGCCTGGGACTCGTTGGTGATGGCTAGGCCTGAGTTCGGGATCCTGGCCACACCCGCGCGCAAGGCGGCGCGCAAGACCAGCATCGCCTCCACGGCCGTCGGGGTTCACGGCGTTCTCGCGGTGATGTCCGACCTTCACGTCGGCCGCGGCGACCCGGCACTGGCGTTCAAGAAGCTGATCCAGGCCGAGGGCGAGGAGTGCGACTTCCTCGCGCTGGCCAACCCGATCTGGCAAGAGGTCGGCGTCGTGGTCCCCAGCGAGTCGGAGAAGGAGCCGGGCAAGCTCGGCACTCGGTCCAGCTTCCCGGCACGGCGGGCGGTCGCCAAGCTGTTGCGCGAGCGGATGGGGATCAAGGGTTCCGAGGACGAGTGACGAGTACCCCGTCCTACGCGGGCGGTGGGCCCGGGTTCTGTCGGATACACGTGTGATCCTCGGATTCGACGCAGAGGAGGTTGCCATGGTCAAGGGCTTCGATGATGCCGCGTTTCGCCGCCAACTTCGCGAGGCGGAACGGAAGGCTCAACGGGAGATCGACAAGGTCAATCGGGAGAATCGGCGACGGGTAGACGCGTACAACCGGGAGGTCGATCGCCGGAACAAGCGGTCTGTGAACGCATATAACGGTGAGGTGGCGAGAGTGAACAACCACAATCGGGCGGTGATCGCCGACCTGAACCGGCAGCTGCGGTCACAGAGCTCCGCGGTTAGATACACGGAGTCGGAGCGGGGACTGGCCGACCGCGTTCAATCTGCGCTGGCAGTAATCGACCAGCGAGAGTGGGATGCGTTCCTCAGCTACGCTCGAATCGACGGTGCCGAGGTCGGCGAGACGCTTTGCCAAACACTCGGTGAGTTCGGCGTGACGGTTTGGTTCGACGCCGTACCATCCTCCCCGGCAAGAGTCAGTCTTTGCAGATGGATCGTGGGCTTGCCCGAGCGCGGTGCGGCATCGCGCTTCTGACGCCGGCGTACATTACGGGGCGATTCTGGACCGAACGTGAGCTCGGCGCCCTCCTGCGGAAGGACACGCTGATCCCGGTCCTGCACAACGTGACGTTCGAGCAGGTCGCGGAGTACAGCGGCATCCTCCCCGACCTCGCCGGATTCGAGACGTCCCGGGACAGCACCGAAACGATCGCGGAGAAGATTGCCGCCGCGGTCCTCGCCGACATAGCGCACGACCAGGCCTCGTGAGCCGCGCTGCAACGGGTGTCGCGCGCACGGCGAAGTCCGCGAGCGCGCGACAGCTACCCCAGCGCAGCGGCTATGAGCCTCATGCCGTGGACCCCGCACCTCGGAGACCGGCGGCTGGACAGGCTCACCGTCGCCGACTGCCAGCGTCGAACCGATTGCCGTCGCGCTCGAAGCCCCACGTGAGCGGCAGTTCCTCGACCGCGACCTGGCCGGACAATTCTGGAACGACACCGGCCTGGTGATGACGACCTCGACCGGCAAACCCGATCGAGCCGCGCAACGTCAATCGCAGCTTCGCCAGCCTCTGCAAAGCGGGGAAGCTGCCCGAAGTCCGGCCGCACGACATGCGGCACATGTGCGCGACGCTGCTGAAGGACCTCGGCGTCCCGGCCCTCGACGCGATATCGATCCTCGGCCACTCCCGGGTCGCGATGACTCTGGAGATCTACACCGCCTCCGGTGACGCGGCCCACCGCACCGCGCTGGACCGCGCCAGCGAGGCGGTCCGCAAGCCGCCGCAACGTCCGCCCGGGGCGCCTGGCATCGGTCGCTGAACGACGGCGTTGCTACATCGCCTGCTACATCGCCTGCTACATCCGAAAACGTAGAACGCCTCCCGCTACAGGAGCGGGAGGCGTTTCGCGCGGTCAAGCGGGTGGAGCTGAGGGGATTCGAACCCCTGACCCCTTCCATGCCATGGAAGTGCGCTACCAACTGCGCTACAGCCCCGATTCCGACGTGCGGCCGCCAGG
>JBQTII010000005.1:0-8217 GCA_052388275.1 Sporichthyaceae bacterium
CGCAGGTTCGAATCCTGCCGGGGGCACCAAAAGACCAGAGCGTCGCACAGTGCCCAGGCGAAAGCGCAGGTTCGAATCCTGCCGGGGGCACCAAAAGACCAGAGCGTCGCACAGTGCCCAGGCGAAAGCGCAGGTTCGAATCCTGCCGGGGCACCCACAAGGAACAGAGCGTCGCGCAGTGCCCAGAGGCGAAAGCGCAGGTTCGCCCCGCGCAAGTGCGGATAGTCACCCGTCGGCGTTCGAATCGGCATCGTGCGTCTGACCTGGGCTTGCGACGCGTCCGCCTTACGATCGCGCGGACGCGGTCGTGCGCGGGAACAGGCGGTCGAGGATGTCGGGCAGGGTGACCACCCCGGCGACCCGGTCACCGTCGAACACGACCGCCAGATGGTTACGGGTCGCCCGCATGGTGGCCATCGCGCTGTAGACGGGGGTGTGGGCCTGCAGGGTGAACACCGGTCGCATCACCTGCGCGGCCCGCTCCTCGGTGGGCAGGAGCATCGTGTCCCGCAGGTGCACCACCCCGGCCACCGCCTCGCCCTCGCGCAGCAGGATCCGCAGGTGCCCGGACTCGCGGCCGGCCGCCCGCACGTCCGCGACGGTGGCGGCGGCCGGCACGGCGGTCAGCGCCGCTCTCGGCCGCAGCAGCTCACCGACGGTGAGCGCCCGCAGGTCCAACGCCTCGCTCAGCTGCGCGGCGTAGCCGGCGTCCAGCGCGCCCACGTTCGCCGAGTGCTCCACCAGGTGCCGCAGGTCATCAGCGGTGCGCCCGAACGTAACACTGTCCTGCGGTTGCACCCCGACTCGCTGAAGGCACCAGTTCGCCATCCCGTTGAGCGCTTTAAGCATCGGGCGGGTCAGCCACATGAAGGCGCGCATCGGCAGGGCAAGCAAAGTGGCCGAGGATTCCGGATGCGCGATCGCCCAGGACTTTGGTGCCATTTCGCCCACCACCAGGTGCAGGAACGTCACCACCACCAGGGCGAGCAGGAAGCCGCCGACGTCGGCGATCCAGTCCGACGCGCCCCAGGTCTCCAGGACCGGGGCAAGCGCGTGGTGCACCGCGGGTTTGGTCACCGCGCCGAGGCCGAGTGCGCAGACGGTGATGCCCAACTGGCAACCCGCCAGCAGGACGGTGAGCTCGCTGAAGCTGCGCAGCGCGGCCCGGGCTGAGCGGCTGGTGGCGGCGGCATCCCGCAGGCGGTGGCGTCTGGCCGCCAGAAGCGCGAACTCCGCAGCCACAAAGAACGCGCTGAGGGCGATCAGCGCGACGGTCGCGAGGACCACCACTGTCGGGTCACCCACCGGTGTTACTCACCCCGTCCGAGGGCGACTTCGCCCCGCGCCGTTGCGTCGGCGGCGGGCGTCGTGCCGTCGAGGCCGTCCGCCGGCACGGCAATGCGGATCCGCGAGGGCACGTGCCGCTCAACCTCGAGCACCTCCAGGCGCAGCAGTTCCGGTTCGGGCTCCTCGTCGGTGGCCGGGTCCGAGGCGTCGACGGGCAGCTCGACGTCGACGACGGTGCCCACATCGGGCAGCGCACCGTGCGCGGCGATCACCAATCCGGCCAGCGTCTCGTAGTCCCCCCGCGGCAGGTCGCGGTGCACCGTGCGTTCGATCTCGTCCACGTGGACGTCCCCGGCCACGATCCAGGTGCCGTCCGCGGCAGGCGCTGCTGCCGCCTCCTCGGGGTCGTGCTCGTCGGTGATCTCCCCGACCAGCTCTTCGGCGAGGTCTTCCACGGTCAGCACCCCGGCGAAGCCACCGTACTCGTCGACCACGCAGGCCATCTGGTTCCTCGACCGGGCCAGCAGCCGCAGCGCGTCCGGCAGGGCCATCGCGGTCGGGACCATCACCGCCGGGCGAGCGAGCATGCCCGCCGAGGCGCTGCGCGGCTCCCGACCGGCGAGCACGTCCTGCAGGTGGATCAGCCCCACCACCTGGTCCTGCTCGTCGAGCACCGGGTAGCGCGAGTGACCGGTGCTCATCAGCTCCCACACGTCGGCGAGCCGGTCGTCCACGCGTACCGCATCCACCCGGGCTCGCGGGATCATCGCGTGCGCGACGTCGCGTTCGGGGAAGTCGAGGATGCGGTCGAGCAGCATCGAGAGCTCCTCGGGCAGGTCCCCGGTCATTCGGGAGTCCGCGACGATGTGTTCCAGGTCCCGCACCGTTGCTGAGTGCTCGAGATCGTGTACCGGTTCGACCCGTAGCGCCCGCAGCAGCACGTTGGATGCCTGGTCGAAGACGCGGATCAACCAGCCGAACATCTTGAGGTAGAGCGTCGTCGAGGTCGCCAGTCGGATCGCGACGGGCTCCGGGCGAGCGATGGCCAGGTTCTTCGGGAACAGCTCGCCGAAGATCATCTGCACGAAGGTGGCGAACAGCAGCGCGATCACCGTGCCGATGGCGATGCCCGCGCCGGTGGGCACGCCCACGCCGCCGAAGGCCTCGCCCAGGGACTCCCCGATCAGCGGTTCGGCGACGTAGCCCACGAGCAGTGCCGTCACGGTGATGCCCAGCTGGGCACCGGAGAGCATGAAGGAGGTGCGCGCAGTGACGCCCAGCGCCCGCGCGGCCGCGGTGTCACCGGCGGCGGCCCGGGCCTTGAGCCGCGACCGGTCCACGGCCATGTAGCCGAATTCCTGGGCCACGAAGTAACCGGTGGCCGCAGTGATCGCGAGCACGATGAGCACCCCGAGGAGCAGGGACAGCACCCAGCTCACTGCGCTCGCCCCGTCTCCTGGGAACCGGCGCCCGGACCAGGAAGGCGGGTGCGGCCGGCGTCCATCGTCTCCCACTGTAATCGCCGGGCAGCCGATCGGCGCCGCCAGCAGGAACGGCGCTGGTCCGGGGGCTGGGCTGCTGGACCTCGCCGCGCGGGTCGGAGCTGGTCGGGTTTCAGCGCCGTGTCGGTTTGCGGTTGCCTCCCGAAAGTGCTTCGGCCACGCCGATGAGCGCGAAGGCGGCGATCACCGAGACGATGAAACCGAAAATGTTCAGTTCGAAGATGTCGCCGCTGCCCAGGGCGTTGGCGATGGTGCCGCCGATCACCGAGCCGACCAGTCCCAGCAGCAATGTGGCGATCCAGCCGAGGTTCTGCTTGCCGGGTTTGATGAGGCGCGCGAGGGCGCCGATCACCAGGCCGGCCAGGATGAAACCGATCACGGGTACGTTCTCCTTCGGACGGTCAACGGGGAAAGCTTGGCGGGTTCAACTCAGCCTCGTTCGGCCGGTGGGTGTTTGTGAACCTCCACCTTGGCCGGGCGGTCCTCGTGACCGCGCAGCTTCTTCTTGGCGTAGGGCACGCCGAGACGAGCTCCGATTTTCCAGGTGACCCATCCGAGTGCTGCCAGTGCGTTGCGTTTCGCCTTCATCGGGCCTGCCTCCGGGCCTCGTGTTGGGATGAAGCATCGGCTGGCTCCGCGAGGCGGGACCGGCCCCGGTCTGACTACCCGCCAGCACTTTCCTGAAACACGCGCGATTGCCTACCCGGGCTTCGTCCCGCGCTGATCAGCGCAGCGGGTTGACCCAGCGGATCTCGGTGAAACGGGCGAAGCCGGTGTCGGTGGAGGCGACCGGGACCCCATGTTCGAGCGCCAATGCGGCAAGGTGCGCATCCGGGATCGCCTTGGCACTGAGGTGGTACTTGCAGATCAAGGCTCCGACAACAGCAAGGTGCCGGTCTGACGGCTCGGGGATCCATGCGGCCGGCGCCGCCAGCCACTCCTCTACCTGCCGCCACGCCAGGTCCCCGGTGAGCGGTGCACCTGCCGCTCGCGGGTTGGTCCTGATGCGCACAAATCCGAGCAGGCTGTGCCAGGGGAGGCCGACCCGGGCATCGCCGTTGAGCGCTTCGGTGAGCCACCGGTGGGCGTCAGCGTGAAATGGGCTGGTGTCGTCTTCGGCGTAGAGCAGCACGTTCACGTCGAGCAGCATTACTTGTGGTCCGGGCCCTCGATCAGGTCCAGAACCTCGCTGTAAGTGGTCAGGTCGATCAGCGCGTGCGCCGACGACGTCCGCTGGACGAAGGGCTTGCGCTCCGATCGGGTGGCCGCGCCGCGCCGCACCAGCTCGTTCACCGCGGCGCTCACCCGCTTCCGCTTTCGCGCCGAAGGATCGACCACAGCGGCGGTGTCGTCCTCGAAACGTCACCGTCGTACGCATGCGCTCAGCGTGCGCCCGTACTCCTGTGCGGCTAAGGAGACGTACGATACGCTTTCGTTCTCACGTACGTACGGAGGTGCGCCATGGCGGTGAGCCCGTCGGAGTTGCGCGCGAACATCTATCGGCTGCTCGACGAGGTCCTGGAGACCGGCGTACCACTTGAAGTCGAGCGAAAGGGCCGGCGGCTGCGAATCGTCGCGGAGGAACCGGTCTCCAAGCTGGACCGCCTGGTGCCACATCCGGATTTCGTCATCGGCGACCCAGACGACCTGGTCGAGATGGACTGGTCTGGGTACTGGAACCCGGATCCGCTCTGAGCGCCATGTTTCATCTCGACACGCACATCGTGGTGTGGCTGCACACGGCCAACACGGCTGCGCTTCCTCAGTACGTGCGAAGTGCACTGGACGCGGGCCCGCTCTCGGTCTCCCCGATGGTCGAGCTGGAGCTGAACCTGCTGCACGAGATCGGGCGAACCGCCGGCCCGGGTGGTGCGGTGCTGGCGAACCTGGCTCGCACCATCGGTTTGACTGTCAGTCAGATTCCATTCGCACGCGTCGTCTCGGAGGCAGCCGCCCTGTCCTGGACGCGGGATCCGTTCGACCGTGTGATCTGCGCCCAGGCGCTGGCAGAGAACGCGCTGCTGCTGACCCGGGACCGCCGGATCCACGCCAACTTCGAGGGCGCTCGCTGGGATCAGTAGCTCTTGGGCAGCCCCAGCTTGTGCTGCGCGACGTAGTTCAGGACCATCTCCTTGCTGATCGGCGCCGTGCGGAACATGCGTGCGGTGAACCACAGATCCGAGAGCCCGTACTCGTTGGAGAGCCCGTTGCCGCCGTGGATCTGGATCGCGTGGTCCAGGGCGGCCACGACCGCCTCACCGGCCGCGTACTTGGCCATGGTGGCCAGGGCGCCGGCCTCGTGCACCTCGCCCCGGTCGGCGCACGCGGCGGCGTGGAAGGTCATCAGGCGCGCCAGCTGCACCTCGATGTAGGCCTTGGCCAGCGGGTGCGAGATCGCCTGGTGCGCACCGATCGGCGTCGTCCACACGGTGCGGTCGGTGGCGTAGCGGGCGCCGCGGCTCAGGGCGTAGCGGGCGATGCCGTTGGCCTGAGACGCGGCCGCGATGCGCTCGGGGTTCAGGCCCGCGAACATCTGCGCCATACCCTGGCCCGCGGTGCCGACCAGGCCCGGCGCGGGCACGGCGACGTCGTCGAAGAACGTGGTGAACTGGTTCTCCGGGATCTGCAAGGCCGAGTCGATCGGGGAGAACGAGAGGCCCGGGGCGTCGGTGGGCACCAGGAAGAGCGAAAGCCCACCCCTGCCGTCGGCGCCGACCTCGTCGTCGCGCGCGACGACGAGAACTGCCTGCGCGTCGTCGATCCCGGAGGTCCAGTACTTCTGTCCGCGCAGGATCCACCCGTCTCCGTCGCGGTGCGCGGTCGTGGTGATGTGGTGGGTGTTGGTGCCGGCATCGGGCTCGGTGATCGCGAATGCGATGCGTTTGGTCCCATCCGCGATTCCCGGCAGCCATTCCTGCTGCTGCGCGGGTGAGCCATGAGCGCTCAGCATGGTGCCCGCGATGGCCGGGGAGATCACCAACATGAACAGGGGACAACCGTGCGAGGAGACCTCTTCGATGACGATCGCGAGGTCGACCAGCCCCCCGCCGCCGCCGCCGTGTTCCTCGGCCAGGTGCACGCCGAGGTAGCCCGCCGCGCCCAGATCAGCCCAGAGTTCATCGGGCCGTCCACCCGCGTTGGTGACCTCGCGGAAGTAGGAGCGGCCGTACTTCGCGGTCAGCTTGCCGACGGCATCGCGAAGGGCGCGCTGCTCGTCAGTCTCTATCAGCAGGTCGTCACGCACGACTCCGTCGGCGGTCATCAGTTCTCTCCAGTCCAGTCGAAGAACCCACGCCCGGCCTTGCGGCCGAGATGACCCGCGGCCACCAGGTCGATCAAGATCTGCGGCGGGGCATAACGCTCGCCATACCGGGCCTCCAGGGTGCGGGCGATGTCCAGGCGCACGTCGAGCCCGACGACGTCGGACAGTCGCAGTGGTCCGATCGGATGCCCGTAGCCGAGCATCAGCGCGCGGTCGATGTCGGCAGCGTCGGCCACTCCTTCTTCCAGCATCCGCATCGCCTCGAACGCGCTGATGTTGTCCAGGCGGCTGGTGGCGAATCCCGGGACATTGCGCACCACGATCGGTTCCTTGCCCAGCGCGCACGCAATCGACCGGGCGGCCTCGATGCTCGCCGCTGCGCTGACCTCGCCGCGCACGATCTCCACCAGCGGGATCGACCACACCGGGTTAAAAAAGTGCATCCCGAAGAATCGCTCGGGCGCCCTCAGACCCGCCGCGAGCTCGTCGATCGAGAGCGCGCTGGTGTTGCTCGCCAAGAGGGACGGCTCGCGTTCCTGCGCTGCGGCGAGGACGTCGCGTTTGAGGTCGAGGCGCTCGGGCACCGTCTCCACCACCAGGTCAGCTTTGTGCGGCAACTCGTGGATCGCACCGACCACCGCCACCAGGGCCGGGAGGGCGTCTAGGCGAGCCGAGTCCAGCCGACCGCGTTCGACGCCGACGCCGGCCCGCGCGCAGATCGTCGCCACCAACTCCCCAGCCCGGTCGGGATCGGGTTCGACGATGGTCGTGCGCCAGCCGGTGATCGCGAAGACGTAGGCGATCCCGAGGCCCATCGTGCCGCCGCCGATGACGCCAACTGACCCGGCGCCACCGGTGGCCCTGAGCACGTGACGGTCTAGATGTGCTTGCGGATGAACGAGGCGATCTGCGTCAGCGAGGCCCGCGCCTCGGGGAGCCGGTCGGCGAAGATCGGCCAGATGTGCACCAGCCCGTCGCCCACTGCCAGCTCGGCATCGACACCAGCGGCCTGCGCAGCCTCGACGGCGCGCGCCGAATCGTCACGCAGGGCCTCGATCGACCCCACCAGGAGCAGCAGCGGCGGGATTCCGCTCCAGTCGCCGAACAGCGGCGACACCCGTGGATTGCGGTAGTCGAAGCCTTCCGGCACCACCATGCTGCGGATCATCTCCATCAGGGCAGAGCCCGGAACGAGCGGATCGTTAGCCGCGTTGCTGACCATGGACTCGCCGCTGAGGGTGAAGTCCGTCCACGGCGATATTGCTACACCGCAGCCAGGCAGGTCCTCACCGGCGTCGCGCAGGGCCTGGAGCAGGACCAGACACAAACCGCCACCGGCGGAGTCCCCGGTGATGGCGATGTCCGAGGCGGCCAGGCCCTGGGAGCGCAGGTAGTGAAACGCCGCCAAGGCGTCCTCGAGCTGGGCCGGGTGCGGGTTCTCCGGCGCAAGCCGGTAGTCCACCAGCAGGACCGGAATCCCCGATGCCTCGGCGAGATTGGCGCCGAAGGAGCGGTAACCATGGGCCGAGCCCATGACGTAACCGCCGGAGTGGAAGTGGATGATCGCCTTGGCATCGTCTGTGCCGACATTGCGCGCCCAGATCGCGGGTACCCCACCGGCGTCCACCTCAGTGAACTCGGCATCCGGATCAAGCGCCAAGGTGGCAAGGGAGTCCTCGAAGATGCGCCGGAAATCGTCGATCGTGTAATTCGGGTCGGCGAGCCAGGCAGCCAGCAGTTGCTGATTCTCGGCGAAGACGACGGCGGCTTCAGGGCTGGGCATGTTCATGTCCTCTCGGTGTCGGCGGATCAGTGCCAGGCTGGACGGGGCGAATTGGCCCACATCTTCTTCACCCGGGGTATGACCTTCTCACCGAACAGCCGCGCGCTGTTCTTCGCATCCTCGAACGGGATGCCGCCATAGGACAGCACGACAAGAGCGGAGAAGTCTCCGACGAGATCGTGGCGCTCGGAGTACTTGGCGATGATCTGATCGGGCGTGCCCCAGTTCTGTGCCTCAATGTAGGCATTGCACGCCTCTTCCATGCCGAGCTGATTGATCAGGTCGGCACCGACCTGGTACGCCTCGTAACCCTTGATCTTCCCGAAGTGATCTCCGGCGAAGTCGTAGTGGTCCATGACCGCCATGAAGTGGTTCTTCAGGTA
>JBQTII010000006.1:0-3914 GCA_052388275.1 Sporichthyaceae bacterium
GGAGTGAGCGCCTTGCCGTCCAGCACGCCGCCCTTGATGACAAGCAGCGGATGAACCTTGGCGAAATCACGCAGGCCCTTGGCGACCTCGACCGCGTCGCCGGAGACGAACGCGATGGCCGAGGGCCCTTGGAGCAGGGAGTCGAAGGCGTCGACCCCGGCGTTCTTCGCGGCGATCTTGGTCAGGGTGTTCTTGACCACGAAGTACTCCGCGTTACCCGTCAGGGTGCGGCGCAGTGTCTTGAGTTGGGCAACCGTGAGTCCGCGGTACTCGGTCAACACGGCGGCGTTCGATGACCGAAACGCCTCCGTGAGTTCCGCGACCGCGGCGGCCTTGTCGGGCCGGGCCATGGCCCTCCTTCCGTTGGGGAAACCACGGCCGTCGGTATCCGAACCCGATCCGGGGTGGTCCCGCACAGACGAAACGCCCCGGCGCAGGCCGGGGCGTGGAGGGCCCGTGGGCAGGAGCGCGGCTCCGGCTCACCCGATCGGCTCCCGAAGGAGCCTCCTGGCAACACCTGCGCGGGCGCCCGCGTGAGCGGGACCTTCGGCCACGAATGACGACCTGCGGTCTTTGGCTGGGAGTGAGCCTACTGCACGGCTGCGGCGTTCGAGGACGGGCCGAGCTCCGAGCCCAGTTCGCGCTCGAACTCCTCCAGCAACTCCTCGAGGTCCGCCGCCTCGCCGATGCCGCCGCGGCCGGCGAAACCGCCGAACAGATCACCGAGGAACCCCCCGCCCAGCAGCGTCTCGCCGAGGTCTGCTCCTTCTGCGATCTCAGAGTCGGCGGGTGCGCGCACGTCGACGGGGTCGCCGAAGTCGCGGAACTTCAGCTCCATCCGCGCACCGCGCAGAATCGGAACCTCCAGGACCAGCTTGCGGGCGCGGTAGTCGGAATCGACCCAGACATCCACCGTGGCAGCCACACCCTCGCCGAACTCCGCCGGCGCCGTACGTACCTGGTAGTGCGTCGTCTTCGCGCCGTCGACATTGGCGGGGCCGATCTCCCGCACGTCTTCGGTCGCGAGCATCTCCTTGAGCGCACCGACCGGGTCGGCAAACGAGGAACCCCCTGCGCTCTCGCCCGCGCTCTCGCCCGCGCCGTCGACGTCGGCCACGCGCAGCCAGCGGCCGGACTCGCCCATGCGTAGGTACGCGACGTCGTCGACCAACCGAAGCTCAACGCCTTTGCCGCCGAGACCAAACCCGGCCACGTCCAGGGCGGTGAAGGTCAGCGCTGCGACCGGGTCCGGGCCACCGCGGTAGACGCCGTTGGCCCGAAGGCTCAGACCGGACCCCGACACCTTCAGGGTGTATGTCGCGCTCTCGGTCCCCGCGTTCTGCGCGACCTTCGCGATCGCGGCGGCCGGGCTGAGCTCGAGCCGGGCCCCGGAATCCCCGCCGCACCCGCTCAGTGCGCCGCCCAGCAGGGCCCCGGCCGCAAGTACCCCGATAACCCGACGTCTGGCCACAGCAAGCTCCTTGAACAGCGCCGACTACGTTGCTACCCAGTGTGCATTCCCGTGACGCCCGAAGAGGGCTGATCAGAGGTCAGGATGTGCACGGACGGAGAATGTCCACCCTCGGCGGCGCCTGCCCACGGCGGTACCGCTCGAGAAGGTCCGCCGCATTCGGGGCCGTAGCGAAACTCCAGACGGCCCCGCAACAGCGCGTCGCCGTCCTCGGTGCCCAGCATCGGAAGGGGGCGAAGATCCTGCGGCGGCGGTGCGGTGATCTGCGGGTCGCGGCCAAGATCGCGAAACTGCATGCGGAGCGTTCGCTCGCTGTCTGAAAGGACGAACCGCCGCAGATGATCCTCGCCGTCGACCCAGAACTGGGCCCGGACTGCGTTTCCCCCGGCCACCTCATTCAGCAACATCTCCCGCAGGTCCGGATCCATGACCGGGGCCCCCCGCACCCGATCCGCCTCAAGCTCGCCGACGTAGCGGGTGGTCGCAGCACCGTCAATCTCCTCCCCGCCCTCGGGCTGCAAGTCGGCACCCGCCGCGGCGGCGAAGGCGTACTCGCGCGGGTCGAGGTCGTCTTTTCCGCCAAAGGTCAGCAGGAAGCCCCCGATGTCGAATCCCCGATCGTCGTCCGGACTGTCCACCGGAACCGATTCCCAGTCCGGCACCAGGCCGAGCCAGGGGAATCGCGTCGCGAGCCCCCCGTCGTCGGCGCCGATCAGTCGGCCGTAGATGGTGCCGCCGATCACCACGAAGTCGTTGCGGCCGGGTTTCTGGGAGGGGTCAGGGTTGGTCCCGGTGCTGCTGATGCGCAACGCCGGCGGCGTCCCCACGCGGATTGCGCCTTCGGCGGTGAAGCCGTCCTCCGGGTCCGATCCGGTGACGTCGATCGAGAAGGTCGCGTGCTCGCCGCGGGCGACATCCGCCGCCCGCAGCATCGTGCTCGCCGGATCACGGGGCCCGTCCCCACGGCTGCAACCGCCGGCGAGCAGCAATGACAGGCAAAGGACGAGGGGGACCCCCAGTGCCCGACCGGTCACGGCTGACGACTCACGCTCAGGCGTCCTCGGCCGTTTCCTCGGTGAGGTTTCGGGTCTTGTTGACGTCGACCGGGATGCTCGGGCCCATGGTGGTGGAGAAGCTGGCCTTCTTCAGGTACCGGCCCTTGGCGGCCGAGGGCTTCAGGCGCAGGACCTCATCGAGCGCGGCAGCGTAGTTCTCGACCAGCGAAATGTCGGAGAAGGAGGTCTTGCCGATGATGAAGTGCAGGTTGGAGTGTTTGTCGACGCGGAACTCGATCTTGCCGCCCTTGATCTCGTTGACGGCCTTGGCGACGTCATTGGTGACCGTGCCGGTCTTCGGGTTCGGCATCAGGCCGCGCGGACCGAGTACCCGGCCCAGGCGCCCGACCTTGCCCATCAGGTCCGGGGTGGCCACCACGGCGTCGAAGTCCAGCCAGCCCTTGGAGATGCGCTCCAGCAACTCGTCGGAACCGACGTAATCGGCGCCGGCGGCCTCGGCCTCAGCGGCTCGCTCACCGGTGGCGAGCACCAGCACCCGGGCGGTCTTGCCGGTCCCGTGCGGAAGGTTGACCGTCCCGCGCACCATCTGGTCGGCCTTGCGGGGGTCTACCCCGAGTCGGAAGGCCACCTCCACGGTGGCGTCGAACTTCGTGGTGGAGGTCTTCTTGGCGAGGCGGGCGGCGTCGAGAGGGGCGTAGAACGCGTTGGCGTCGACGGCCTCGGACACGGCCTTGTAGGACTTGCTGCGCTGCATGAGCTGGTCTCCTGATTCGAGAGTGTGGTCAGCGGACCGGTTGGCCCTTCCACAGGTACGGGTGGTGCCTAACCTTCTACGGTGATGCCCATCGATCGGGCAGTGCCGGCGATGATGCGCTCGGCGTTGTCCAGGTCGTTCGCGTTCAGGTCGTCCATTTTGACCGTGGCGATGCTGCGGACCTGCTCGCGGGGGAGCTTGGCCACCTTGGTCTTGTGCGGCTCGCCAGAACCCTTCTCCACCCCGGCGGCCTTGAGGATCAGGCGGGCGGCGGGCGGGGTCTTGGTGATGAAGGTGAACGAGCGGTCCTCATACACCGAGATCTCGACCGGGACGATGTCCCCACGCTGCGACTCGGTCGCGGCGTTGTAGGCCTTGCAGAACTCCATGATGTTCACCCCGTGCTGACCCAACGCGGGGCCCACCGGCGGGGCAGGGGTCGCGGCGCCGGCCTTGATCTGCAGCTTGATGACCGCAGTGAGCTTCTTCTTCTTGGGTGCCATGTACTTTCACTTCGCCTTTGTCGTTGTTCTTGCTCTGGTCCGTGCCGTGGGGGGTACTCGGGGGGCGGAGACCTCAGAGTATTCAATTTATGCTATAATGAGGTACAAGGGGGGAGGATACCAAAGAGGTTTCTCGGTATGCTTTAAGGGGGTAATCGGGGGGCGGAGAA
>JBQTII010000007.1:0-15457 GCA_052388275.1 Sporichthyaceae bacterium
GATGCGCAGCTCGGGGCGCGGCGCGACTGGCCGCGCCGCCGGCGCCCGGTTGATCACGGTGCGCGAGGACACCGGCCGGGCAGTGCCCGGCCGGGCCGGCGCGACCCGCGCCGCGCTTGCCCGACTCACGCCGGCGCTCCACGCTCGGTCATGCCGCGCGCTCCCGCAACTTCTCCGCAGCCCGCAGGCGCGCCGAGGCGGCCCGGGGGTTGGCCGCGATCTCGGCCTCGGTGGCAACTTCGCCGCGTCCGATCAGGCGCAGAACCGGGGAATGGCCCGGCAATTCGACGGGAAGCTCAGCAGGGGCGCTCGAGGTGGCAGCGGCAGCGAAGCTGCGCTTGACGATCCGGTCCTCCAGCGAGTGGTAACTGAGCACGACGATGCGCCCGCCGACCGCGGCGGCGGCAATGGCCGCCGGCATGGCCCGCTCCAGCACGGCGAGCTCGGAGTTCACCTCGATGCGCAGCGCCTGGAAGGTGCGCTTGGCAGGGTTGCCACCGCTGCGCCGCGCCGGCGCCGGAATCACTGCGCGGATCAGGTCCACCAGGCGTCCCGAGGTGGTGAACGGGGTGCGCTCGCGCTCGCGCACCACCGCGTCGGCGATGCGGCGCGCGAAGCGCTCCTCGCCGTAGGCGCGCATGATCCTGGCGAGGTCGGCACCGGCGTAGGTGTTGAGCACGGCCGCGGCGGTGAGCCCTCGCGTGGGGTCCATCCGCATGTCCAGCGGAGCGTCGTGGGAGTAGGCGAATCCGCGCTCGGTTCGATCCAGCTGCATGGACGAGACCCCGAGGTCGAACAGCAGTCCCGCCACCCGCGAGTGCCCGAGCCCGGCCAGCACCGTGGGTAGTTCGTCGTAAACCGCATGGACGAGACGGACCCGGTTCCCGAAGCACGCCAGGCGCGCGGCCGAGCGCTCCAGCGCCGCGGGATCGCGGTCCAGCCCGATGAGCTGCAGCTCACCGAACCGGGCCAGCAACGCCTCGCTGTGGCCACCGAGGCCGACGGTGGCATCGACCGCCACCGCCCCGGGCTGCGTCAGCGCCGGAGCCAGCAGGTCGAGCACTCGCTCCAGCAGGACGGGCACGTGGGTGCCGTGCCCCTGTGGTCCAGATTCCACGTCGCTCCCCTGCGCCGTAGGTACGTGCGTCATTGCGCTGCTGAACTGCCCTTCTGACGTGCTGTGCCCGATCGCCCGGGACGTGGGGCCAGGTCCCCGCCCGCTCGTGCGCTCGCATCCGGCACCGGGGAAGGTGCACCGGCGCGATGCCGAGCGGGGGGAGACCTCACCGCACGTACTGCGGGCGAGGAGTCCTCACATCAACCCCGGGAACACCTCCTCGGAGAGCTCGGCGAAGGCCGGTTCCTGGGCGGTGAGGTAGCTCTCCCAGGCCGCGGTGTCCCAGATCTCCACCCGGGCGTTCGCGCCGATGACCACGCATTCGCGATCCAGGCCGGCGTAGGCCCGCAGCGCCGGCGGGATGGTGACTCGCCCCTGCTTGTCGGGCGTCTCGTCCGAGGCCCCCGCGTACAGCACCCGCATGAAGTCCCGCGGTCCCTTAGAGGTGATCGGCTGGCTGCGCACCTGCTCGGCCATCCGCGCGAACTCCGCGGCCGGCCACACGTACAGGCACCGCCCCTGGCCCTTGGTGATCACGAGGCCCTCCGCAAGTTCGTCACGAAACTTCGCCGGCAGGATCAACCGGCCCTTGTCATCAAGACGCGGAGTGTGGGTGCCGAGAAACATGCTCGACGCCCCCTCTGCGACCAGGTTCTGCCCACGAAGCCACCGTGTACTCCACAGACCTCCACCATACTCCACTTCACTCCACGATCAACCCGAAACGCTCCACCCGGGGGACCCCGTGCTCCCCGGCATGGGTCAGCGTCTGCGGGGCAGTCGCAGACCCGGCACGCACCGAAGTGCTCGGAGGTGGACAATGACCGCGACCGGGTAAAGATCGCCGTGTCCTGCTCCCGATGACCTATCGCAAGGCCCAGCCAGGGGCCGCCGTCGTTCCAGGAGGATCCGTGACCGTTTACTCCCCCGACTACGGTTCGCTCGGCGGCGCAGGCGGGGTGGCGGAGGCCGCCGGGCGGATCCGGGCCGCGATGGAGAAGGTCATCGTCGGCAAGCCGGAGGCGGTGCGGATCGCCCTGATCGCGTTGCTCGCCGAGGGTCATCTGCTCGTCGAGGACGTGCCCGGCGTCGGCAAGACGATGTTGTCCAAGGCGCTCGCGCGGTCCATCGACTGCACGGTGCGGCGCATTCAGTTCACGCCGGACCTGCTGCCCTCCGACATCACCGGCGTGTCCATCTTCAACGCCGAGCGACGCGACTTCGAATTCAAACCCGGCGCGATCTTCTCCAACATCGTGATCGGCGACGAGATCAACCGGGCCTCGCCCAAGACCCAGTCCGCGCTGCTGGAATGCATGGAAGAGGCCCAGGTCACCGTCGACGGGGTCACCTACGAACTCACCCCGCCGTTCATGGTGGTCGCCACCCAGAATCCGGTGGAGATGGAGGGGACCTACCCGCTGCCGGAGGCCCAGCGCGACCGCTTCATGGCCCGGGTATCGATGGGGTACCCGGATACCGCAGCCGAGCTGGCGATGGTCGACTACCACGGCGCCCACTCACCGCTGGAGGAACTCGAGCCGGCCACCGACGCACGTGCCGTGGTCAAGCTGATCGAGACGGTGCGGTCCGTGCACGTCTCCGCGGCCGTCAAGCGCTATGCGGTCGATCTGGTCTCGGCGACCCGCAGCAGCGCCGACCTGCGCCTGGGGGCTTCGCCGCGGGCGACGTTGCACCTCATCCGGGCTGCGCGCGCGGCGGCGGCGCTCGAGGGTCGCGACTACGTCCTGCCCGACGACATTCAGCACCTGGCCATTGCCGTGCTGGCCCACCGCCTGCTCACCACCGCCGAGGCACAGATCGCCCGGCGCACCGCCTCCGCGGTCGTCGCGGACCTGGTGCGCAGCCTCCCGCTGCCGGCAGCGACCCGCTGAGCAGCTACTCATGAAGGCGCTGAGCTGGCTCACCCTGCGCGGAAAATCCTTCGCGGTGGCGGGGCTGGCCGCGCTCGGCTGTGCCATCGGGCTGGGCCAACAGGACATCCTGCGCGTAGCGGTGCTGCTGGTCAGCCTGCCGCTGGTGTGCGCCGCGCTGGTCGCCCGCACCCAGCACCAGTTGGGCACCTCGCGGCGCATCGATCCGGTCCGGGTACCCGTGGGCGAGGAGGCCCGGATCACTCTGGAGTTGGAGAACTCTTCCCTGGTGCCCACCGGACTGTTACTTGCGGAGGACAGCGTGGCGCCCTCGATGAACACCCGGCCACGCTTCGTGCTGGACCGCCTGGAGTCCCACGGCAGGCGCGAGGTCTACTACCGCGTCCGGTCCGAGGTGCGTGGGCGCTTCCCGATCGGCCCACTCAAGGTCCGCCTGACCGATCCGTTCGGGATGTGTGAGATCACCCGGTCCTTCGCCGGCACCGACGACCTCATCGTGGTCCCGGTCGTGCAGCACCTTCCCTTCGTCGTCCTGGGCGGTGAATGGAGCGGGGGCAGTGACTCGCACCCCAGCTCGATCCCCTCGGCGGGGGAGGACGACATCGGCACCCGCGAGTACCGCCACGGGGACCCGCTGCATCGCGTGCACTGGCGTTCCACCGCGCGCCGTGGCGAGCTGATGGTGCGCCGCGAGGAGCATCCGCGCCAGACCCAGGCGACGCTGATCCTCGATGCCCGGGTGAACGCCCACGTCGGGTCGGGCCTGACCTCCTCGCTGGAGTGGGCCATCTCGGCGGCGGCCTCGCTGTCGGTGCACCTGATCCGCCGGGGTTTCTCGCTGCGGGTGGTGACCGACACCGGCCAAGGTATGGCCGGAATGTCCACCGGCGTTCTCTCCCCGGTGCCCGACGTCGAGGGTCTGCTGCTGGACGCGCTGGCGATGCTCACCCCGTCGGCCACCCCATCCCTCGTCGGGGCTGCCCGAGAGCTGGGCCGCACCGGCGGGGACAGCCTGCTCGTGGCCCTGCTCGGCGAACTCAGCCCGGCTGACGCGGAGTCGATGGCGCGCCGGCGCCCCGGGACCACCACCGCGATCGCCCTGCTCCAGCGCACCAGCACCTGGCGCGCTCGCGGTGCGCAGACCGATGCGCGGGCCGAGAAACGTCACCGAGCTCCGCCCGCTGCCGATCGCGAGTTCGACAGATGCGTCGCGCTGTTGCGCAACGGCGGGTGGCGCGTGATGGAGGTCCACGCCGGGGACGAGCTGCCCGAGCTCTGGGCGCGGGTCGCCGGCGGGGTCGGGCACAGCGCCGGGCGCCGGGCGGGGGTGCCTCGATGAGCGAGCGCAGCGAGCTCACCATCGGCACCGAATCGGTCTCCGCGAGGACGAAGTCCGCGGCGGCGACTCGATGAGCGTGGCCACCTCACTTCGGCTGACCGCCGTCGCCTTCCTCGCCTGCGCCCTGACGACCACGCTGCTGGCTTCGGTGTTCGACGGCAGGGAGTGGTACCTGCGCGCGCTGGGCGCCCTCGCGGTGATCAGCGGCACCGGCGCCCTGGCCCGGTGGATCCGCACCCCGCGGGCACTGGTCCCGCTACTGCAGGTCGCCGGTGGCCTGATCTACCTCACCGCCACCTACGCTTCCGGTGCCGCCTGGTCGGGCTGGGTGCCCAACCGCGACGCGATCGAGGTGCTGCGTGCTCTTGGCGATGACGGCCTGACGGCCATCGACACGGTGACCCCGCCGATCACGCCCGAGGACTCCATCACCTTCGTCGTGGTCGCGGGAGTCCTGCTGATGGCGCTCGTGGTCGACAACCTCGCGGCGGGATTTCGGCAGACGGCGCTGGCGGGACTTCCGCTGCTGGTGCTCTACGCCGTACCGGCGGCGGTGCTGCCCGATGGCCTGCCCGGTGAACTGTTCCTGCTGCCGGCGGCGGGCTACCTGCTGCTTCTCCTCATCGACAACAGCGAGCGGCTGTCCCGATGGGGCGTGGCGATCACCGGTTCGGGAGCTGCGCGCGGGGGCGGCCAGCGGGGACGGATGAGCCGTCGCATCGGCCTTACCGTGCTGGTGATGTCGGTGTCCATCCCGGCGTTCGCGCCCCAGTTGACCGACGAGGCATTCGGCTCGGGCGGACTGGGCAATGACCCCACCGGCGGCGGGACGATTTCCACGCTGAACCCGCTGGTGAGCATGCGCCGCGACCTGGTTCGTCCCGAGGACGTCGATCTCATGACGGTGCGCACAGACTCTGCACGCACCAGCGAGCTTTACCTGCGGGCGGTGACCCTGGACACCTTCGACGGCGAGGAATGGCGGGCCGGGCGCCGGGAGGTGCGCAAGTTCGACCCCGACCTTCCCGAACCGATCGGGCTCGCCGACACCGTGGCCCGGGCGCCGACCAGGACCACGGTGAGCGTGGGGCCCAATCTGGAGGCCGACTACGTCCCGATGCCCTATCCACCTACCCGCCTGCAGATCGAGGGCGACTGGCGCTACGACCCGCTCACCGGAAATGTCGTGAGCCAGAGCGGCGCCGACCAGCTCGCGCAGTCGCAGTACAGCGTCGAGGCCCTGGACCTCGATCCGAGCGCGGAGGACGTCCTCGGCTCGATCGCGACCGACGAGTACCTGCGGACCTACCTGCAGCTACCCGAGTCCCTGCCGGGCCGGGTCCGCGAGATCGCCGACCGGGTGATCGGCGATCGCGAAAACCCGCTGGAGCAGGCGGTCACCCTGCAGCAGTGGTTCCGGGACCCGGACAACTTCGCCTACGACCTGCGTCAGCAGCCCGGCACCGGAACGAACGCGATCCTGAATTTTCTCGACGACCGCCGCGGGTACTGCGAGCAATTCGCCTCGACGATGGCCGTGATGGCACGTCACCTCGGCATCCCGGCCCGGGTGAACGTCGGCTTCACCCCCGGGGACCTGGCCGACGACGGGCTGTCCCGCGTGATCAGCGCGCACGACGCCCATGCCTGGCCCGAGCTGTGGATGCCCGGAGTGGGCTGGGTGCGCTTCGAACCCACCCCGGGGTCGGCGACCTCGAACCCCAGCGTCCCGAACTGGCTCGCGCCCGCCGACGCTGCGCAGGAGCCGAGCGGGGGTGAGCCCGAGCCCACGGACGCGCCGCCCAACGACGAGGAGGTCGAGGCGCCGGTCGGCGCCGCGGAACCGGGCGATCCGGCCGAGGACGTTGACTCCGGCGTGGTCCTGCCCGACCCGGCGGACCCGGGCGCGACCGCGAGCAGCCCCGACCCCTGGTACGGACAGTGGTGGCGGGTCACGGCGTACCTCGCGGTGCTCGCGATGCTGCTCGCCGCTCCCGGACTGTGCCGCCTCGCGATCCGGTGGCGCCGCTGGCGGGCCGTGTCCGGCGCCGGCGCCGAGGCGGCGCGGGCCGCCGAGACGGCGTGGACCGAGCTGCGGGACGGCGTACGGGACCTGGGCCTGCCCTGGCCGCCCTCCCGCACTCCGCGCCAAACAGCCGCCGCGCTCAAGGCCGGGGGCGAGCTCGGGGCCGGCGCGCTCAGCGCCCTGGCTCTGATCACCGGCTCACTCGAGCGCGCCCGGTATGCACCGGGGGTGGTGACGGCTGCGCCGACCGCGCAGCTGCGAGCCGCGGTCCACGCCCTTACCCACGACTTGGGCGTCACCGCCGGGCGCGCGGCCCGGGTGCGCGCGCGGCTCTTGCCGCGCTCGGTGATCGACGTGCTCACTGTGACCGGTACCCGCCTCGCCGATCGAGTCCGGATGCAGCGCAGCGCCCTGGCCCGCAAGGTGCGGACCCGGTCAGCCTGAGCGCTCGCGCGCGTCCCGTCAGCGCCTACGCGCGGTGCCTGTCAGCACTTGCGTACGCCTATCAGCCCGTCGGCGGGCTGACAGGCGTACCTGCGGGCCGACGGCCCGTGAGCAGGCTGGTCGGCGGGCCGACGGCCAGCGGACGAATCCGGCGGGTACCTGTCTGCGCGCGTGGGAGTCAGCGACCTTCGTCGCGACGGCGACGCCAGCGCTCCTCGAAGCCCTTGGTGACGCCCCGCTTGGCCGCCTTGCGCTTGGCGGGTGCACCCGGCCCGGAACGCGAAGGTTCAGCGCTGCCGGAGACCCGGCGGTAGCTTGAAGCAGCGAACAAGGCGGAGGCGAGCATGAGGACGAAGCCCAGGACGCCCACGATCCAGATCATGGAGACCACCCCGCTCATCAGCAGGGTGATGCCCGCCGCGAAGCCGACGACAGCCTGCAGGGTACGACGGCGATGGTGGGTGCGCAGGTCACCACCGCGAAGCGAGGACACGAACTTCGGGTCCTCCGCATAGAGGGCGCGCTCCATCTGCTCGAGCATGCGTTGCTCGTTATCGGACAGTGGCACGACGGACCTCCCTCACCGGCACCGCATCGCAGTGCCCCTTACAGAATAAGCAGCCTTTCCCACGCTTGTAACCCGACTGCGTAGATCATCGCTAACTCCCCCGGCGCGAACTGCGCGAAACCTTCGCGATCACCCCCGACCGGGTGCCTCGCCCGGCCGCACCACGATCCACCCTCCCCCGGCCGTGGGCAGATCAAGGCCGCTGCGCGAGCACATGAAACTGAGCTGCGATCTGGGAGAGCACCGGGTGATCGGCCACCGCCGACTCCAGAGCCAGCAGCTCTGCCCGCATACCCGCCTCGCCCTCGACCACCGCCGGGGGAACCAGGTCGGAGAAGACGCGCACGCCGTGGGTGGCGAGCACGGCCAGGCCTGCGTCGGCGACCAGGGCCACCAGCGCGGCCGGGTCGAAGCGGCGCGGTAGCGGGTCGCGCGGGCCCCATCGTCCGTCGGGGTCGGTGAGCAGGTGCCGGGCCGCGGACAACTGGCCCGAACTTGCGCGGGAGAGGACCGCGGCGTGCCGGTTCGCGGCCAGGACGGAGACCAGGCCGCGCGGGCGGATCACCCGCGCGATCGAGGCGATCGCGGCGGCCGGGTCGTCGGCATGTTCGAGCGCGCCGTGGCACAGCGCCAGGTCGAAGGTGCGGGCCTCGAAGCTCGCCAGGCTGCCCTCGTCGCCCTGCACGGGCATCACCAGTGCGTCCACTCCGGCGTCGGCGGCCCGGCGGTGCAGTGCGGCCAGGGCATCGGGGCTGGGTTCGAGGACGGTGACCTCGTGCCCGAGTTCGGCCAGCGGCACGGCGAACCCGCCGGTGCCACCGCCGACGTCGAGTACCCGCACCTGCGCGGGTAACTCTGCCAGCGCCGCGCGCAGGACCTCCCACACGACGGCGGTGCGGACCGAGCTGCGGGCACGCGCCACATCAGGCATGGGGCCAACTCTAGGGTTTGCCCATGTCCGTTCTCGCGATCGACGCAGGCACCACCGGGGTCACGGCGCTGGTGGTCAGCGCTGACGGGCGGGTGGCCGCCCGTGGCTACGCCGAGTTCCCGCAGCACTTCCCCCTCCCCGGGTGGGTCGAGCACTCCCCGGACCAGATCTGGGGAGCGACGTTGACGGCGGCGCGCACAGCGCTGGCGGGCACGCCGGCGACGGAACAGGTCAGCGCCGTGGGCATCACCAACCAGCGGGAGACGGCGGTCATCTGGGACCGGCGCACCCGAACCGCCCCGCGCCACGCGATCGTGTGGCAGGACCGTCGCACCGCCGACATCTGCCGACGGCTGCGCGAGGCCGGCCACGAGGACCGCGTCGCCGCGCTGACCGGCCTACGTCTGGACCCGTACTTCACCGCGACCAAACTGACCTGGCTCGCCGAGAACGACCCGGGCACCTGGGCCGGGGTCACCGGCGGCTCCCTGGCACTGGGGACCGTCGATTCCTACCTGATCTCCCGGCTCAGCGGCGGCGCCGTGCATGCCACCGATGCCTCCAACGCCTCTCGGACGTTGCTCTACGACCTCACCACCGGCGCCTGGTCACCCGAACTCTGCGAGCTCTTCGGTGTACCCATCGCGGCGCTTCCCCGGATCGTCCCGTCGTGGGGTCCCCTCGCACGCACCGATCCGAGCGAGTTCTTCGGACTGAGCATCCCCATCGCCGGGATCGCCGGGGATCAGCAGGCCGCGTTGTTCGGGCAGGCGTGCTTCGCCCCCGGCGAGGGCAAGTGCACCTACGGGACGGGCTCGTTCATCCTCGTCAACACCGGCTCCGCGCCCGTGCGCTCTACGTCGGGCCTGCTCACCACGGTGGCCTGGCAGGCCCCCGACGGCGCCCTGACCTACGCCCTCGAAGGCGCGATCTTCGTGACCGGCGCCGCGGTCCAGTGGCTGCGCGACGGGCTCGGGGTGATCTCCAACGCCGCCGAGACCGCCGCGCTGGCCGCGAGCGTTCCCGACTCCGGTGGCGTCGTGTTCGTACCGGCGCTCACCGGCCTGGGCGCCCCGCACTGGGATGCCGCCGCCCGCGGCGCGATCTTCGGCCTGACCCGCGGCACCACCCGGGCGCACCTGGTCCGCGCAACCCTGGAAGCCATCGCCTACGAAGTACGCGACGTCGTCGAGGTGATGAGCGCGGAGGCCGGGGTTGCCGCGCCGGTGTTGACCGTCGACGGCGGGGCGAGCGCGAACGACCTGCTGTGCCAACTGCAAGCCACCGAGCTCGGGGTGCCGGTGCGGCGCCCCGAGATCCTCGAGACCACGGGGTTGGGGGCCGCCTTCCTCGCCGGTCTGGGTACCGGGCTCTGGTCTTCGCAGGCGGAGATCGCCGCCACCTGGCGCCTGGACCGTGCCTTCTCCCCCGCCACGCGCGACGAGCACGGCTATCGGCGCTGGACCGAGGCGGTGCGCCGCTCGCGCGGGTGGGCAGACATCTGACGTCCGAAGAAGTGGCTGCTATAGCGACCAGCCCTTCGGACGTCCGCCGGATAGTCCGCGGGATGGTCGGCGGGGGCGGCGCGAGGGCAGCTTCGCGTCCCTGGCGTAGGCGTCGACGTACTCCTGCCCGGACAACTTCCGCAGCGCCTCCATCAGGGCATCGGTTCGGGCCCGCATCACCTCCTGGTCCTCCCCGCTGGCGGGCCGGCGATCGAGCTCGATCGGTGCGCCCACGCGGACCCCGACGCGGGCGATGGTGGGACGAAGGCGCCCCGGGGGCTGGATGCGGCGGGTGCCGATCATGGCCACCGGCAGTACCGGGACCCCGGCGGCGGCGGCGAGGCGGGCAACGCCGGTGTGCCCGCGGTAGAGGCGGCCGTCCGGGGAGCGGGTGCCCTCGGGATAGATGCAGAACACCTCGCCCGCCGCCAGCACCTCGAGACCGGCCCGCATGGCGGCCTCGGCGGCCGATCCGCCGGAACGGTCCAGCGGAATCTGGCCCACCCCCCGGAAGAAGGCCGCGATCAGGCGCCCCTTGATGCCTTTCCCGGTGAAGTACTCGGCCTTGGCCAGGAAGGTGATTCGCCGGGGGACGACCAACGGCAGGAAGAAGGAATCCGAGAACGAGAGGTGGTTGCTCGCCAGCAGCACCGGTCCCCGGCGCGCAATGTGCTCCAAGCCCTGCACCTGTGGCCGGAACAGCAGCCGCAACCACGGGCCGATCAGCACGTACTTGAGCAGCCGATAGAACACCGGTCCAGCCTAGGATGCGAGAAGTCGGGCGGCGCTCACGCCCGCGTCGGATCCGCCACCGAGGGGGTGCTCGTGCCGCTGCTCGCGGGCGCAGAGCCGTTTCACCACGCGGGAGGGCCCACCGGGGTCCTGCTCTGCCACGGTTTCACCGGCACGCCGCAGTCCCTGCGCGGCTGGGCGGGCGAGCTCGCCGGGGCCGGGCTGACGGTCGCGTTGCCCAGGTTGCCCGGGCACGGAACGCGCTGGCAGGACCTGAACATCACCCGCTGGGCCGACTGGTACGGCTGCGTGGAACGCGAGTTCGCCGCGCTGCGCGAGCGGTGCGAGCGGGTCTTCGTGATGGGCCTGTCCATGGGCGGCACGCTGAGCCTTCGCCTGGCGCAGTGCCGCAGCGGCGAGGTGGCCGGTCTGGTGCTGATCAACCCGTCGGTGATCGGGCTCGACCCACGGCTGCGGATACTGCCGGTGCTTTCCCGCGTGCTGCCCTCACTGTCCGGCATCGCCTCGGACATCAAGAAGCCCGGCGTGAGCGAGCTCGCCTACCCCCGCATCCCCCTCGCGGCGCTGGAGTCGCTACGCCAGGCCTGGGGAACCGTGCGGGCGGACCTGCCCCGCGTCACCGCTCCCCTGCTGCTGATGCGCAGCCTGGTCGACCACGTCGTCGAGCCCGACAGCGCGCGCCTCATCCTGAGCCGGGTGTCCTCCCTCGAGGTGACCGAGATCGTCCTGCACGACAGCTATCACGTCGCGACGCTGGACAACGATGCCGCCCGGATCGCCGCCGCGAGTCTGAACTTCGTCTGCCGGCTCGCTCCGCCAGCGCACGCGAATCCCGCGCCCGCATGAGCGATCGCAGCGAGCGAATCAACAAGGACAGTGCACTGTCGCTCATTGGGTGGCCGAGCGCCAGCGAGGTTAGCCCATGAGCGAGCGCAGCGAGCGAATCAACAAGGACAGTGCACTGTCGCTCATTGGGTGGCCGAGCGCCAGCGAGGTTAGCCAATGAGCGAGATGAACTCCGCCATCCCCCCCGGCCGGGGCAACGGCCTGTCCGCGGCTCGCTACACCCCGCTGGTCGATCTCGAGCCGCACTTCGCCGATGCCCTGCTCGAGGCCCTGGCCGCCGACGGGGTCGCCGCCTACGCCAGTCCATCGCCCGGGGTTCGTGGTCCCTACATGGACATCGTGCTGCCCAACCGGCCGACCGATCGGGTGTGGGTTGATACCGAGTCCGAGGCGGGCGCGAAAGCTTTGCTCGCCGAGCGCCGCGCGGAGTTCAGCGCGGATTCCGAGACCGAGATCGAGACGGCCTGGCGAGCGATCGTGGCCGGCTACGACACCAACGGGCACAATCCGGTGCCGACCTGGCCGGTCAGTGAAGACCTCGACGAGGATCCACCTGCGCGGCGACGCAGCATCGCCCTCCCGTTCGGCGGTGAGCCGGGCCCGCGCAGAACCGACGAAGAGGACGAACGCTGGGGGGCCGAGCCCGCCGCGGAAACCGCCGAGGCGGGCGAACCTCAAGAGCACTACGTGCCCCCGCCACCGCCCCCGCTGCCCCGCATCTCCCCGCACGCCAAACTCGCCTGGGCCGGCGTGGTCGGCGGCCCGACCTATCTCATGGTGTCGACCTGGACGGGCGCGAGCCTGTTCTACGGTGCATCCGCCTTCGCCGTGACGGCCTTCATCGGCGGCTTCGCTGCGCTGGTCTACCGCATGAAGGACGACCGCGGCCCGGGCGGCGACGGCGCCGTCGTCTGAACACGCATCACCTGACGTATCGCCATGTCAATTGACGGCCACTCTCGTCAGCTGATGTGAATGGTCTCGAGGTCGGACCCGCGCCGCGAGGACCGCGCCCGCTCGGCAGCCTCGACGGCAAGCCGGATCGCGTGCAGCAGGGAGCCGATCGCCTCATCGAGGTGGCCGGTGAGTTCCGGGCTACCGGAACGCAGCAGGGCGATCAGCTGGCAGATCGGGCACAGCCGACATTGCGCGGACCCGGTGGCCATGTGCGTGGACACCGCGGACAGGTCGAAGAGACCACCCGGGCGCGAGGAACGCTCGGCCAGCCATTGTCCAAGGGCGTCGGCGAGCTTGGCGGCCTCCTCGGCGGCGGCACCCAGCGAGTCACCCGCGCTCGTACTCATGGCGCGTTCCCGAGTGCCGCGAAGCTGATCTCCAAGCGGTCCCCGACGAAGCTCGCGCCGGTCACCTCGGCCCGCGCCAACATGGCGGGCAGAGCGAGCTGACGGCGATGCCCGGCCACCGTGAGGACGAGTTCCTCGCCCTTGCGGCGCAGGTCCATCTCCCGCTTGTCGGCCAGGGGCAGAGCCAAGGACAACACGTAACCCGGCCGGCCCGCCGCGGGCCGGATCGCCATCGGGTCGACCTGGGAGAGCATGTCCTGCGGCGCGAAAGCCGCGCTCGCGCTCCCGGAAACCCCCGCGTAGGCCTCGCTCGCAAACGAGAGCAGTTCGCCGACCCCCACCGGCTCGGCCGCCCGATAAGGGCAGGCCAGGATAGGCAGCGGCGCAAAGGAGGCCGCGACCTCGGCCAGCATCGCGGACTGTGACGCCACCCAGCCCGCACGCCAGCCATCAGCGCCACCGGCGGGAAAGACCCGGTTTGCCACCACGGCATCGATGCGATAGCCGTACAACGACAGCGAGGTCAGCATCCGCCGGGCCTCGGCCACCACCACGGCCTCGGGCGTCAGCACGAGCCGAACCGAGGTACCGGCGTCGGTGAGCACCTCGCGCACCCCGGCGAGTTCGCCGTGCAGGCGCTCCACCGCCTCGAAGACCGCGTCGGCCGGCATCGGCACCCCGCTGACCCGGTTCAGCACCGGGCGCAGCGCCCGGATCACTCGGCGCTCCACCGGGAAGACCCGGTCCATGTACCAGTTCAGCGCCTCGGGCAGCGCAAGCAGCCGCAAGGTCTCCGCGGTGGGCGCACAGTCGACGACCACCAGGTCCCAGCGACCCGAGCGCGCCTGGTCCCGCAACTCCAGCAGCGCGAGGACCTCCTCCGCGCCGGGTAGGACCGTCAGCTCCTCGGCCTCAATGGGGTCGACCCCGACCGAATCCAGCACCGAGAGCAGATAACGGCGAATCTGAGTCCACGTCACCTCGAATTTGCGCTGGGCATCGACCTGCTGGACGAACAGATTTCCCGCGATCTCGGTGGGCTCCGGCCCGGCCGCCACCGCGAAAGCGTCGGCCAGGGAATGCGCGGCGTCGGTGGACAGCACCAGGGTCTTCAGTCCCTGGGAGGCAGCGAGTGCGGCGGTGCCGGCTGCGGCGGTGGTCTTGCCGACCCCCCCCTTGCCGGTGAACAACACGACGCGCACTGGCGGGCCTTATCCCTCGACGCGGTTCTTCAACTCGCGCAGCGCGGTGTCGATGATGACCTTCTCGGCCTTGCGCTTGATCATCCCCAGCAGCGGGATCTTCACGTCAACGGCGAGGGTGTAGGTGACCTCGGTACCGCCCGCGCTGCCCTCGTCCAGGGTGTACGAGCCGGTCAGCATCTTGAGCATCTGACCCTCGACAAGGGTCCAGCGCAGCTGCGCCGGGACCGCGGACCAGTCATAGGTCAGCGTGTACTCGTCCTTGATGGCGCCGGCGTCGAGTTGGTAATGGACCAGGTCGGCGCGCCCGTCGGGGCGACGGCCGAGCACCTCGGCGCGTTTGACCGCCCCGGTCCACTCCGGGTAGGCCTCAAAGTCGGTGATCACCGCCAGCACGGCCTCGCGGGGGGCGTTGACGGTGATACTCGCCGTGGTCGAGTCGGCCATCGTCTCCCGTGTCTCCCGTACGCCGCCGGCGATCTGGTTCGGGCACCGAGTGCGGTCACTTGGTGCTCCTGGTCGAACGCCGAGGCTATCGCGGCGCCACGCAGACGCGCCGCGCCCGGGTGGTGGGCTTGTTCACCACTGCAGGACGAACGGCGACGAGGTACCGCGGAAGTGCCCGACGTTGACGCATTCGGTGCGCCCGATTCGCACGCGGGCGGCCAGCGGGTTGTGGACATGCCCGAAGAGCACCAGCGCAGGCTGATACTTACGCACGGCGGCCAGGATCGCCTCGCTGCCGCGCTCAAAGCGCCGCGCGAGCACGTCGTAGGTGAGCTCGGGCAGGGCGGGCGGAATATGGGCGCAGAACACGTCGAGGTCGGTACCGGCCTCGGTGGCGGCCGCGAACACCGCGTCGACCTTGGCGGCGTAGACCTCATCGGGGACCTCGAACGGAGTCCGCTGCGGCGAGGGCAACCCGCCGCCGACGAAGCCGAAGACCTTGCCGCCGATCGTGGTGATCTCCCCGTCCAGCACGGTGTGCGCCCCGGTGAGGTAGTCCGGCCACAGCTTCGGCAGGTCGACGTTGCCGTACGTCAGGTAGGTGGGGTCAGGCATGGCGGCGAACAGGGCCGCGTACTGCGTCCGCACGCAGGACTCGATGTGGACCCAGGGCTCGCCGCCTACCCGCTCCCACTGGGCGGCCAACAGGGCGCGGGCCTCCGCGATCCGCCCAGCGGTGCGCAGTCGTACCCACTCCGTCGCCGCCTCGGCGCCGAACAGGTCGCCGAAGATGCCGCCGCCGTGGTCCTCGTAGTCGACGAACAGCACCAAATCGCCCAGACAGATCAGGGCATCCGCGCCCGCACCGGCCGCGGCTAGCGCGTCGGCAGAGCCGTGGACGTCGCTGACCACGTGCACGCGCATGGACATTGACCCTACGTGGGTCCGTGCGGCGGGGCCTTCGTCGTAGTTTGGCCGATCCGATCGGGCGGAACACCTCCGTCAAGATCGGGTTTCGCCGTATCGTTTGGCACCGGGGCGGGGAATGCTAGGAGGCACGGTGCACGACGTACTCGTCGT
>JBQTII010000008.1:0-107119 GCA_052388275.1 Sporichthyaceae bacterium
GATTTCTACACCCGCCGCGACCCCGACCTGGCCAAACGCCGCGCCCTGCAACAACTCCGCCAGCTCGGCTACGAGGTCACCCTGCAACCAACCCCTGACGCGAAGACCGGGTAAATCTTCGCGTCAGAGCCCTAATCGCCTTCGGGTGGTTGGGGCTCTTGATCGTTCTGCTAGCAAAATGTCAGCAGACTTTCGCGACACGCCGTGGCGGACTTCGGCGGACCCCGGCGGACGCGATTCCTGGGGCGCGGCGCTTTCGACCGACTTCCACCTCGCCCTGCGCTGCTGGTTGAGCTCGCGCGATGCCGAGGCTGACGCGATCGCGGGCATCCTCGTGTTTCCCGTAACCGTCGGAGAACGACTGGTCGTAGGGGTAGCGCACCGTCGTCAGGGCCGACCGGCGGTGTTCGGCCTGGCTACCGCAAGACTGGCGTTCACGGC
The DNA here is from genome assembly GCA_052388275.1 of Sporichthyaceae bacterium. Classification (GTDB taxonomy): domain Bacteria; phylum Actinomycetota; class Actinomycetes; order Sporichthyales; family Sporichthyaceae; genus JBQTII01. Next base: position 442 of record JBQTII010000008.1, read on the forward strand.
AGGCGTCGGCGCGTCTTGGAGAAGCGATGGGCAAGTCCCCGTTCAAGCGGACGTTGGTCGATCTGGACGCGGCGGCCGAGTACTTGGGCCTGAGCACTCGAACGGTTCGCAACTGGATCGCCGACGGCCGGCTGCGGGGCTACCAGGTTGGCGGCAGTGTGCTGCGGGTCGACGTCGCCGATGTGGAAGCTCTCGTCCGACCGATCCCGACGCTGCGTGACGCAACGGATCTGGACTCGCCGTGCGGGTGCGGGGGCAGCCGGGTGAAGTGGTTTCAGCGGAAGTCCGGCGCGGTCTGCGCGAGCTGCCGCAGGCTCCGCTTTCTGCGCTGACCTGCCCAGGGCGCGGGCTGTTGGGTGCAGATTGCAGCTACAGCTGGGATGTGACCGTCGCGCCGGACTTGAGCCGCTTGATGCTTGTGTAGCGCTGGCCCAGGGTCCAGGCCCAGGTACGCCCGCTTTCGGTCTTGGTGTCGTTGGCGATCGCCGCGGACAACCGTTCGGTCTCGGGCGCCTCGGCGGGGCTGAGCAGGAAGACGCCGTAGGCATTGCCGTCGGTCCGGGCGCCCTGGTCGAGCAGGCCTTCGATGAGGTCGGCCAGTCGGCTGCTTCCCGTCGCGCGCAGCGCCGCGGCGTTCTCGCGTGTGAATAGGACGCTCGGGGCGTGGTCGAGGATCCGCGGGACGATCGGTTGGATGGCGGACTTGTAGTAGAAGCCAAAGTGGGTGAGCCCGGCGCGGAATGCGCGGTCGGGTTGGCAGACGTAGGCGGCGTAGTCGAGATAGTCCTGCCAGGCGGCTCGCGCCGCGACGACGACGGTGTCGTCTGAGGTGAGTAGGCCCTCGGCTTCGAAGAACGCGTTGAGTTCGGTGAGCAGGAAACGGGTCTGCTCGCCGATCAATCGGACCGGATCCGCCAGCATCGCGCGGACCGCTCGGGTCAGGTCGAGGAAGGACAGCCAGATGATCCGGCCGCGCATCTCTTCCTCGACTCCGTCGAGGACCTCGAACCAGGCAGGCTGGGCCGGATCGGGAGTGAGGACGAACAGGCGACCTTCCGGGTCGCCGGCGAGAAGCTTGGCGTGCTGGCGGACCTGCCTGCGGTCGTGTCCTTCGGCGATGTAGCCGTTGCGCACGATCTTGGTTTCGAACCACCTGTTGAACCGGCCGGAGTTGCAGGCTTCGGGTACGTAGCCGTCCCCGACGATCGGGTTCTGGAAGGTGACCGCTCGTAGCTCGTCCCCGCTGCCGGTCGCGGCTTCCAGGAGGTCGCGGACCAGGGAGAGGTCGAGCCGTTCGAAGACGGCCATCATCGAAGACGTGACCCGGTTCTCGCCGGTCCGGTACGTGGAGAAAAGTGGGCTCGACACCTACCCACCGTAGGGGTGCGATCTGGGGGCCGCCGGAGTCGTGGTGGGCTATTCCGACAGCGATGCCACGTACCGCTGGAGTGCGGCGGGCGGCACCCGACGCAGTCGGCCGACGCGGACCGTGTCCACGGCGCTTCTGGGAATGCCGCGGTCGATGCGGGTCGCCGGTGGTGCAGGTCTGGTCTTGCTCATGCTGATGATCCGTCAGAGTCCATCCTTGTCCATGGTTTGCCGTGACGGTCGGCCCGCGTCCGGTGGCATCCGCGGTCTCTGTTGGACGCGCGAGGCCGTGGTCATGCGTTCTGCCCAAGGCGGAGGAGCGCATGGTCACCTCGACCTGACTACGAGCAATTCGTTTGGCGGCCGCCCGTCGTCCCCCGTAGCGTCGCCGGCCGGGTCGTCCTGACACGGGAGGGAGAGGATCATGAACGACACGAGCAACAGCGGGCAGTCGCAGGACGCCCCTGACGGCCAGTGGTGGTTCGAGTGCGACCGGGGCTGGGCGCCGCTGATCGCCGAGCTGGAAGCGAAGCTGAGGGACCTCTCGCCGGACTACACGATCGGCCAGGTCAAGGAGAAGTTCGGTGGCCTGCGCTACTACGCCGATGCCGGCGATGTCGACGAGGTGACCGGCAAGCAGTTCCGCGGCGTGATCCGCGAGGCCGAGGCGCGGTCCTATGAGATCTGCGAACGCTGCGGCGCCCCGGGTGGGCTCTCGCGGCGCGGCACGTACGGCTGGGTCAAGACGCTCTGCCCGGCGTGTGCCGGGACGTTCGGCATGCATCCGGTCGGCAGTGGCGAAGGCGAAGGCGAGCGGAGGACGACATGACCGGGAGCGGTCGCACTGTCGAGGACTTACGTCGTCTCGTGAACGCGGGTGTCGTTCCTGAGGACCTCTACGGTCGCGCTGTCAGCGGTTACCGGGGCCTGTCGACCTGTGGTGCGGCTACGACCTGGGCGAGCACAACGTCGACGCCATCGACTACGGCGACGGGGCGGACGCGCCGATTCAGGACCATTCGTTCCGCGCGTGCGGCACGAAGTGGATCGCGTGGATGCTGGAGACCGGCAACCGCAGCGTCTTCGTCGGCGTCCCGTTCGAGCACGACCAAGCCGGCGCGGGGGACGACACCCACGACCCGCCGGTCGAGTCGTTCTGTCTGCTCTGCCGCATCCAGGCGTGGGAGGGGAGGGCCGAGATCGAGTCGGGTGTTCGCGATGCCCTGATGAAGCTCGACGGGTCGACGACCTCGCGACTGTCCGCGATGACCGGCATGTCGGCGGAACGCCTCGCGGAACTCGGCGGAGTCGACGAGGCTGAGCCGAAGGGCTGGTCGTTGAGGCACTGATCGCCCGGCCCAACCCCTGTCACCCGAAGATGCCGAAGCCCGTGCAGTGGACCTCGCGGAGGTAATCCTCTACATTAGAGGCATTGGTGTTGAGGTTTACCTGCGGGCCTGGAGGTGAGGGCATGGCTCCGACAAGTCACGAGTTGCTCGCCGGCTTGCCCGAAACCTTCCGCTACTCCGAAGCGCTCGCCCGCATCAGCGAGCGTCAACTCCGACGCCTCATCGGTGACGGCAGCATCGTCGCCCTCGCCCGTGGCCTCTACCGCAAGAGCGAGTGGGCGGGCGACGAAGACCTGATCGAGATTGCCGCCAAGGCGCCACAGGCAACGCTGTGTTTGCGGTCGGCCCTGGCTCGGCACGAGCTGATCGACGACATCCCCGCCGAGATCGACATCGCGATCCCGCGTGGATCGTGGACTCCGCGGACCACCGCCCCGGTCAGGTGGCGGCACTTCGACCCCGATACCTACGACCTCGGCCGCGGCCTGCTCGACGTCGACGGAGGTCGGAGCATCGGCCTCTACTGCGCCGAGCGCAGCATCGTCGACGCTTTCAGGATGCGTCACATCGAAGGAGCGGACCTCGCCAACGAGGCGCTCAAGCGATGGCTCCGCCAGGGTGGGCAGCCCTCCGAGTTGCTCGCGATGGCGCGGTCGTTCCCCCGAGCGCAGTCCACGCTGCGCGAGACACTGGAGATCCTGCTGTGAGCCGGGTGACGAGGGGGACGCCGTCGGGCGAGGCCTACCTCGACCTCCAGGGCCAGGCCCGCAGCTCTGGTCGGCCAAGCCTCCAGGGCGTCGGCGAACACCGACCCGCGCGGCGCGACCGGCCCGGCCAGCGGATCCAGCTCACACAACAGCGCGGCGAGCCCGGCGCGGACCCGTTCGGAGCTGCCGGCGAACGCGCGCAGCCAGCCCCGCACGGTCGAGGCCGGGCGCCCGAGCAGGACCGCGATCGGTCGATGCCCCCGCCCACTCGCCTTGGCCGCTAACGCCGCGCCGACCGTCTCGACTCCGTCCGCACGCCGCCACAGACACGACACCGACAGCAGCACGTGGGTCGCCCGACAGGCCCCGCACCGCGCCCGGCGCGGCCGCAGCGGCCCGACCCCACACACGACGCGCTCGCGGGCGTGGCCCCACGGACCCAGCCCGCCCACGGACAGCCCAGAGCGCCGCCCCGCAGTTGCCGTTCCACCTCGACCGGATCGGTGCCTACCATGACCACGGGTGCCTCCAAGCACCAAGGAACGGCCCTCCCGTCCTGCCATGGACTTCGGGGAGGGCCGTTGCGCTTTCCGTCAACGTGGTCACACTGTCGTCGCACACGAACAAGAGGCCACCGGCGGGCAGGCCCCAGGACCGTCATCGCGCCGGGTGTCGCGCCACCCCGGCTGCATCCTCAGCCACGCCGTCGTTCAACACCCGGTACGGATTTCCTCGAGCCGGGTCCGGTAGGCGGCCAGGCCCTCCTCGTCGAGGGCGGGGGCGTAGGCGGCGGGGTCGAGTTCGAAGTAGTCGACCTTGCCGTGGAACTGGAAGTCGATCATCCAGGCGACGAGCTTCGCCTCCGGCATGCCGGCGCGGGCGGCGGCCCTGGGATGGAGGTCGAGCAGGCGGCGGCAGGCGTCGCCGATGATGCCGCTGGAGTCGTCGGCCTTCGCAATAACGCCCATCGCCGAGGCGATAGCCTTCTGAGTGACCGTCAGGACGGTTGCCGGGTCCGCTGTTTCGGTGGCTCGTTCGAGGAGGTCGACGGCCTCGTGCATCTGCCGGCCGTGGGCATTGGAGGCGCTCCAGCGCCACAGCTCCGCGCGGGTGCGGATCAGTGGCAGGACGGTGTCGGCCAGGTTTGTCACTCGCCGAATCTCTCACGCCGCGGATCGACTGCGCACAGGCCGGGGCGTAACGTCGATGCTGCCTTCGTGACATGGAGGAGGGGCGCGAGGTGGGGCGATTCTGGGCCGACTTGGCCCGCGACCGCCGTCGTCCGGACTTCGAGCGCGACTACCTTTTTGGCCGTCCTGCGAGGGTCGACCAGGTAGCTCGCGGCAAGGCGAGATCCGGCCGGTTCATCGGTCATTGCGTGCCTCCAACGCGCGCCCGAGTTCGTCGCGCTCGGAGGTCTTGAGATAGCCCCGCGCGTGCCCGCGTTCGATTGCCTGTCGGAGCAGGTGGGTGCGTGCCGTAGGCGAGGCACTGCGCGATGGCCGTCGCCGGCGTCACGGTCGGGATCTCCCGCCACCACCTGTTGGCGTTCTGGACCTTGACCAGGCGCTCGCGCCAGCCCGCTGGCAAGACGGAGGTCTCGAGGTCTACGCCGTCGATGCTGAAGCCGTGAAGTTCTTCGAACGGCGAGAACTCTCCCGCTACACCTTCGATGAGGTCAGCGAGGCGTGCGGTCTCGTCGTTGTCGTCGGCGATTGGGAGGATGTCGACCTCGATCGACATGGTGGCGTCGGCCGGCAGTTCGTCTTCGCTGAACGTTCCGAGGATCGACTGGGACCCGACCACGAGCACGGACGACTGGCCGATGATCTGACACGCCGTGCGAATGGCGTGCTCCAGTTGATCGCGGCGCATCAACCGGGCTTTCCCAAGACTTCGGTACGTTCCGTCGAGGAGAGCAGCCCGCCCATCGGAGAGACCTCGCGGATCCCGATGGAGTCACGGTCGAGGCCGGTCATCACCCGATGAAGTCCGAGGACGTCGTTTCGCTGAACGAGCGAGGTCCAAAGGTCGAGGTTCCGCAGGTGAGGCTGGCCGACGACTCGGTTGCGCAGACGTTCCAGGTTGCGTTCGATCGTGGGACGCCACTCCTCGAGAGTGGAGCGGTCCAAGTGAGATGAGAGCCGCCGGTGCAGCACCCACGATCTACGCTCGGAGCGGGTCAGATTGGGCTCAACCGGTCGCCGCACCACTTCGAGCTGGTAGCCCATGCAACACAGGAGCCGATCGAGCAGTTCATCGCTCAGTTCGACCTTGCCGGACAGGAATTGGCTGATGCTGGGCTGACGCACTCCGCTGATCCGCGACAGCTCTGACTGGGTGATGCTCGTCTTGAGCATCACCTCACGCAGTAGGTCGCCACGGCCAGCCATGCGGTGAATATAGCATCTGATGCTATGGTTGCGGGGGAGCTTTAGTCCAAGGTCGCTTCGCATCTGCCGGACCACCCGGAGGAGATCCGCGGTGCTCCAGCCCGTTTTGAGGCCGGTCCGCAGGGCAGCGGCGGCCGCCGGAACGGTCAGCAGGTTGCGCGCGTGGACAATGCCGTCCCGGCCGGCGTCGACCACCGCCTCGATCCGGGTCAAAGGTGGCGGTCCGAGCTGTTCAGTTCCGCGCTCGTACGCCCAGACCCGCGAAAGGAGTTAGAGCGGCGTTGGGTTCACGGACCCACAAGCTCCAGGCGCACCTTGAGCTGACTATGCATCAGTTCCTGTTTGTCCGGGATGTCCCGTAGTAGCGCTCAAACAACTCTCAGCTTCTCGCAAAGATCAACCGGCGCGTGATCGCCGGGCTCGACGATCAGGCGTTATGACCCAGCAGCCGATCACTCAGCCGGACGCCACCCCCCACTTTGGATCGTCCGCCACCCCCCACCCCGCCCCCGCGCTAGCGCTGGTGAAGCCCACCTGCACGATGCCGGACTGCGACCGGGCCGCCGTCGAGGTGCCGGGCGCCGATCACTCCACCGCGCTGCGCTACTGCGAGGACCCCACCCACAACGCCGTCGCCGCCTGGCACGCGCGCATGGAACTGGCGGGCAAGGGGGCCACCGCGGGACTGCGCCCGGTCGACGCCGGTCGCGAGCGGGCCTCGGAGATCCGCACCGACGTCACCGACACCGTCGAGCACCTGGTCAGCCGCCCCGGTGAGTTCCTGAGCGCGGTCAAGCAGACCGGGGACCCCGAGGCCGCCGCCGCCCAGGTTGAGGCCGCTGCGGCGGACGCCGCTGAGCAGGTCAGCGCAGCGAACATCCGCACGCAGCGGGCGGAGCTGCTCCAGCGGCGGGCCGAGGCGGAGCGGGCCGAGGCGGACAGCGCCGCCACCACGGCCAACGAGGCGTGCGAGCGAGCCACGCAGCGCCTTGGTGAGCTCACTGTTGAACTCACCATGGCGAAGGCACGCCAGGCTGCTCTCGAGGAACAGGCCGACCTCGACGGCAGATCGTTGGCGGTTGCCGGCGCACGGGTCGAGGATCTGACCGGTCAGCTTGCGCACGCCGAGCGGACCGCCGCGAGCGCCGCGGAGGCACGGATGGCTGCCGAGGCGGCCATGGAGATGGAGATCGAGCGCCGAGTCGCGGTCGAGCAGAGCGCGAGCGAACAGCGCAGCCGGGGCGAGGAGTCCTTGACGGCGGCCAAGGCCGACATCGAGCGATTGACCGCGCAGGTCGAGCAGGCCCGAATGCTGGCCGCCGGAGCCGAGCGCACCCGCGTCGCCGCCGAGACCCGAGCCGAAGCCGCCCGCAAGGAGGCTGCTGCGGCGATCAACGTCGCCCGCAAGGAGGCGGCCGACGAGGTTGAGGCCGCGCGTGCCGACGCCGCCGCGGCGAACAAGAACGCACACGCGGAGGCTGCACGTCGAGGCGAGGCCGAGCGTGCCGCCGCCGACGACCGCGCGCGCGCCACCCAGGCCGAGACCGCGGCCGAGCGCGCGGGGGCAGAGGCACGCGAGGCCGCGGCGGGTGCTGAGTCCTCGCGCGCGCACATCGAGACCATGACGGGGCAGCTTGCGCACGTGCGGGCCGAGGCGGAGCGGGCCGCCACTACAGCCCGGGCCGAGCGCGACCGCCTCCTGGAGCGACTGGAGGAGGTTCGCGCGCAAGGTGTCAGCACCGAGCTGGCCAGGGCCGCTGCGGAGCTGGCCGCGGAGGCCGCAGGCGTCGAAGCCGCGCGCGCGTTGAGTGCGCAGACTGACGCCCGCCAGGCCGCCGAGCTCAAGTGCGCGCAGGACAGGGCGCGTGCGGAGCAGGGCGAGGTGGCTGCCCGTGAGGCGACCGCCGCTGCCCGCGAAGCCGTCGCCAAGGCAGCCGCCACCGGGCGCCACCTGGACGCGGTCACCGCGGAGCTCGAACAGGCACGCGGTGGCATCGAGCGTCTGAATGGCGAACGGGAGAGGCTGATCGGAAAACTCGAGCAGCTGTCCGCGAAGTTCACTGAGACCGAACGGGCCCGCGAAATTGCGCAGGCTCGAATCGAGAGCCTCGTGGTGGAGTGCGCCGACAGCGACAAGGCGCTCGCCGAGGCCGAGTCGCGGATCGAGCGGATGCTCGCGCAGGTCGCGAATCTGCGCTCGCCACTGGTCGCGGCAGCGGCGGTACTGGACGGCGACCCCGGCATCCCGGCGCCCCGCGTCTGATCCCTGGTCGCTCCCTGATCGCTCCCCTGGTCGCTCCCTGATCGCTCCCCTGATCGTCGTCGACGGGCGACTCTGCTACCTCCACGACCCTTATTTGGGCTCAGCTGTGGTTCCTGGGGTAGCAGAGCGACCTGCGTAGAGCCAACTGAGCGTGACACGCCCGAGGTCCGCAGTCCTGGGTCCCCCCGGGCGACAATGACGTCATGAGCCTGTACCGCGACACCGGGGTGGTGCTGCGGACGCACAAGCTCGGTGAGGCCGACCGGATCGTCACGATCCTGACCCGTCGGCACGGCCGGATCCGGGTCGTGGCCAAGGGCGTGCGGCGGACCTCGTCGAAGTTCGGAGCGCGCTTCGAGCCCTTCAGTCACGTCGACGTGCAGTGCTACACCGGGCGCACGCTCGACGTCGCGACGCAGGCGGTCACCGTCGACGCGTTCGGGGGGATGCTCTCTCGGGACTACGCGCGTTGGACGGCCGGTCAGGCGATGCTCGAGGCGGCCGAGCGCTTCACCGAGAACGAGGGGGACCCGGCGCTCGCTCAGTACCAGCTCCTCGTGGCAGGGCTGCGCGCGCTGGCGGCGAACGATCGTGACCCCGTGCTCATTCTGGACGCCTTCCTGGTGCGCTCGCTGGCCATCGCCGGCTACGCGCCGAGCTTCGGGGATTGCGCGGGTTGCGGGGCGCCCGGTCCGCACCGCTTCTTCACCATCCCCGGCGGCGGGGCCTCGTGTGCGCTCTGCCGTCCTACCGCGAGTTCCGCGCCGGGCATCGAAACTCTGACTCTGCTCGGCGCACTACTGTCCGGGGACTGGGAGATGGCCGAGGCGAGCGAGCCCCGGACCCGGCGCGCGGCCAGCGGGCTGGTCGCGGCCTACCTGCAGTGGCACCTCGAGCGCGGCCTGCGCTCGCTGCGACACGTCGAGCGCGACCCGATCGCGGCCGAGCATCCGCCGCGCGCAGAGGCCGACCTGTGAGCCGGCGCCGCTATCCCGCCCCGCCGCCGCATCCCACTGGGGCGCGGCCCCCGAAGCTGGGTAAGGATCTGATTCCCGCTCACGTCGCGATCGTCATGGACGGAAACGGGCGCTGGGCCAAAGAACGCGGACTGGCGCGCACCAGGGGTCATGAGGCAGGCGAGGCCGCACTGCTCGACGTCGTGCACGGCGCGCTCGAGGTCGGCATCACGTGCCTGAGCGCGTATGCGTTCTCCACCGAGAACTGGAAGCGCTCCCCGGAGGAGGTCCGCTTCCTGATGGGCTTCAATCGCGACGTCATCCGGCGGCGCCGCGACGAACTCGACGAACTCGGGGTGCGGATCCGCTGGGCGGGACGCCGGCCCAGGTTGTGGCGCAGCGTGATCTCCGAGTTGGAGGACGCCGAGGCGCGCACCCTCGGCAATGACAAGCTGACCTTGCAGTTCTGCGTCAACTATGGCGGGCGCGCCGAGATCGCCGACGCCGCCCGGGCCTTGGCCTGCGACGTGGCCGCCGGCCGCGTCAAGGCCGACAAGATCACCGAGTCGACGCTGGCCCGCTACCTCGACGAGCCGGATCTACCCGACGTCGACCTGTTCGTGCGCTCCTCGGGGGAGCAGCGCACCTCGAACTTCCTGCTCTGGCAGTCGGCCTACGCCGAGCTGGTCTTCTTGGACACCTTGTGGCCGGATTTCGACCGCCGTCACCTCTGGCACGCGATCGAGCTCTACGCGGCTCGCGAGCGCCGCTACGGGCGGGCCTGAGCTATCTCGCCACCGTGACGGGATGTCACTTCAGCAGGAATCCGGCGTCCACGGGCAGCGTCGCGCCCGTAATCCACCGCGCCCGGTCCGAGACCAGCCACGCGATCGCCTCCGAGACATCGGCCGCCTTGATAGCGCCGGTCGGAAGCACGTTCGCCGTCATCCAGGCGCTGAGCTCAGGATGTTCCGCGAGCCAGTCACCGAAGAACTGGTTGAACGTCATCGGGCTCGCGACACCGGTGGGATGGACGGTGTTCACCCGAATGCTGTGCGGCCCGAGCTCAAGGGCGAGGTTGCGCATGAGGCCGACCACGCCGTGCTTGGACGCGGTGTAGTCCGTCAGGTTCGGGTAGGCGCGCAGGGCGGCCACCGAGGCGGTGATGACGATGGACCCGCCGCGCCCACCCGCGATCATGTGCGGGATCGCGGCCCGGCAGGTTTTGAAGACGCCGGTGAGATTCACCCCGAGGGTCTCATCCCACTGCCGGTCGCTGATCTCCCAGGTGATCTCGCTGACCGTCATCACGCCGGCGTTCGCTAGCACAATGTCGATGCGCCCGAACTGCGCCATCGTGGCCTCGACGACCTGCTGGACCGCAGCGGTGTCCCGCACGTCGGCCACGATGGCGAGGCACCGGCGGCCGGTATCCTCGACCAGCGCCACCGTCTGGTCGAGGTCGGCGGGCACCGACATGGGGTAGGGCACGGAAACCAGCTGATCGGCCAGGTCGAAGACGACGATGTCCGCGCCCTCGCGGGCGAGGCGAACAGCGTGGCTACGGCCCTGCCCGCGCGCGCCGCCGCTGATCAGCACAACCCGGCCGTCCAGATCACCCATGAGCCGAACAGTACGTTGAGACCCCGGCAGTCCTGGCGTCGAGCACAGGTGGATCAGATGCAGTGCACGTCAGACCCGGACGGCCCGGGCCCACCCGACTATGACGTCCTGGTGATCGGCGCGGGCTTTGGCGGACTGCGCCTGCTGCACGAATTGCGCTCTCGCGGGTTCTCGGTGCGGGTCCTCGAAGCTGGGTCCGACGTGGGGGGTACGTGGTACTGGAATCGCTATCCCGGGGCGCGCACCGACAGCGAGTCTTGGGTGTACTGCTACTCCTTCGACGAGGAGCTGGCCCAGGAATGGAATTGGTCGGCGCGCTTTTCCGCCCAGCCGGAGATCCACGCTTACCTGAGCCATGTGGCGGATCGCTTCGACCTGCGCAAGGACATCGAGGTGAACACGCGCGTCGTCGCGGCCGAGTTCGACGACGGGGCCAACCGGTGGACGGTGAGGACCGAATCCGGCCACCGCCGCAGCGCCGCCTTTCTGATTCCGGCGACGGGATACTTTTCCGTCCCGTATGACCCGCCGTTCCCCGGCCTGGCGGACTTCGCCGGCGAGTGGTACCAGAGCCAGCGCTGGCCCGCGCAGGTGGTGGACTTCGCCGGTAAGCGGGTCGGTGTGGTCGGCACGGGGGCGACGGGTGTGCAGATCATCCCCGAGGTGGCACACACCGCCGGGCAGCTGACGGTCTTTCAGCGCACACCGACCTATGTGATCCCGAGCCGTAACCACCCCCTGGAGTCCCCTCAGCAGCAGGCGATCAAGGCCGATTACGCCGCGGTCTGGGAGCAGTGCCGACGCCAGGTGTTCGCCTTCCCGATCCCACGGACCGGGCGCCGCGCCGCCGACGTCTGCGCCGCCGATCGCGAGCGGATTCTGGAGGCGGGGTGGGAGCGCGGTGGGTTCCGGTTCATCTTCGAGACCTTCGACGATGTCACCGCGGATCCAGCGTCGAATGCGGCGGCCGCCGATTTCGTCCGCGGCAAGATTCGCTCCATCGTCGCTGACCCCCACACGGCCGAGCTGTTATGCCCGACCGATCATCCGATCGGCACCAAGCGCATCCCGCTCGGACATCACTACTACGAGACCTTCAACCGGGCCAACGTCGAGCTGGTCTCGATCAAGAACAATGCGATCGCAGCGATCACGGCGCGCGGTGTGCTCCTGGCCGACGGCACAGAACATCGCCTCGACATGCTCATCTTTGCTCTGGGCTTCGACGCGGCCACCGGCGCGCTCACTCGGATGGCGGTCCGCGGGCGTGCCGGGCGGGATCTGGCGCAGGAGTGGTCGAGCGGCGTGCGCACCTACCTGGGACTGGGGGTCGAAGGCTTCCCGAACCTGCTCCTGCTCGGCGGACCGCATTGTCCGATCCTCAATGTCCCGGTGCTCATCGAGCACCAGGCGAAGTGGATCGCTCGGTTGCTGGAGCACCTGCGGGCGAGCGGGCAGCGCCGCATCGAACCACGCAGCACAGCTGTCGAGCGGTGGCAGGAGCGGGTCCAGCAGCTCTTCGACGCGACGCTGCTCGGCGACGCGGTGACCGTCGGCTCCTACTACGTCGGAGCCAACATTCCGGGCAAGAGCACCGGGCCGCTGTTCTACTTCGGCGGGGCGCCGAAGTACTTCCGCGAGATCGATGCGGTCGCCGACGCCGGATACGACGGCTTCGAGCTGAGCGGAGCTCATTACTGAGCACCGGCACTGCTTGCTGCGCGGCGGGTGGGATTCGGTCGCCAATCCGCGCCCGAATCCGCCCCTGTGGGCATGACAGAGCCCCGGCGCTCGCGGCCGGGGACTCAGAGCTGAAGGAGGCCGATCGTCAGGACGGCTACGAGGGCAAGCATCCGCAGCACCCGTCCCGACGTCGCCAGCATCGGCCAGAAGGCGGAAAGCAGCCAGCTCAGGATGGCCACGACGAACAGCAGGATCAGCAGGCCCGCGATGCCCTGCAGTACCAGCCCCGCGACGACGCCCACCGCCACGAGGATCGGCAGCACAGGCTTGGGCAGCAGGGCCAGGCGGGCCAGCGCGGGGGCCGTGGCCGCCGCGACGCGATTGACCACCGGCGCCGGGGCCGGCGGGGCGGGCCGTCCGGGCGCCGGACGGGCCGGGGGGCGGGAACGGGACTTCGTCCGGCGGGACTTCGACTGCGCGGCCACGGGCCCATCCTGCCAACTGCACCGGGTTGGAGCAGTGGTGGGATGGTCCGGTGCTGCTCGTCGCGCGTGTGGAGGCGGTCAACGACCCCGAGGCGTTCCTCGCTGACGCCCACGCGGCCCTTGAGGCCCTGGCCACTCGGCCCGGGTGGGTGTGCGGGTCGGTCGGACGGGCGCTGGACGACCCCGCGATCTTCGTCGTGCTCTGCCGCTGGCAGGACGTGGGCTCGGGTCGGCGCGGCCTGACCACCGGCGCGGTACGAGCCCAGATCATGCCGCTGATGGCCCGCTTTCCGGTGGGGCCCACGACCTTCGAGGTCGTGGACGATGCCGTGTCCGGTTCATTCGCGTAGCGATAATCTTCCCCGATGCCAGCCGACCGCCTTGACGCACTCGTCGGGCTGTGCCGCCGCCGCGGATTTGTCTACCCCGCCGCCGAGATCTACAGCCCCGCCCGGGCAGCGTGGGATTTCGGTCCGCTCGGGGTGGAGCTGAAGGAGAACATCCGCCGCGCCTGGTGGAAGGCGTGTGTGCAGGGCCGTGAGGACGTCGTCGGTCTGGACTGCGCCGTGATCGCGGCGCCGGCGGTGTGGCAGTCCTCGGGTCATGTCGAGGCATTCGCCGACGCGGTGCTGCGTTGCCGTTCGTGTCACCGCCGTTGCACCGGGGCGGAACTCGGCGTCGGCCTTGGGGCGCCGACCCTGCAGTGCCCGGCCTGCGGTGCGCGCAACTCCTTTTCCTCGCCCACGCGGGTGCCGGCGCTGCTGCCCACCTCGTTGAGTACCCCCGGCGGTGAACTGGAACCTCATTACCTGCGTCCAGAGAGTGCTCAGGGCGCCTTCGTGAATTTCGTCAACGTGATGAGCACCTCTCGCAAGCGGCCGCCGTTCGGTATCGCACAGGTCGGTCGCAGCTTCCGTAACGAACCGGTGCGCAACACCTTCCTGTTGCATGCGGCCGAGTTCGAGAACCTGGAACTGGAGTTTTTCGTGCGCCCGGGCACCGAGGCGGCCTGGCACGACTACTGGCTCGGTGAGCGCTGGAGGTGGTACCTCGACCTCGGGTTGGCCGAGGGTGATCTGGTCCGCCGCGAACGCCCCGCACACAGCCGCGCGCACTGGGCGCTGCGCACCGTGGACATTCGCTACCGCTTTGCCTTCCCCGGCCGGCAATGGGCAGCGCTGGAGGGAGTGAGCAACCGCGGGGACGGCGACCTGGTCGCGCACTCCAAGCATTCCGGCGCGGATCTGAGCTACTTCGAGCAGGAGAGCGGCGAGCGCTGGGCGCCGCAAGTCATCGAGAGCAGCGCCGGGCTCGGGGGGTGCGTGTTGGCCTTCCTGGCCGGCGCCTACGCGCATGACAGCGCTCCCAGTGCCTCGGGGTCCCCGGCGCCGCGCACCCTGCTGCGGCTCGATCCGCGGCTGGCCCCGGTCAAGGTTGCAGTGCTGCCACTCTCGCGAAACGCCGAGCTCTCCCCGCGAGCGCGTGAGCTGGCGGCGGACCTGCGCCGGAACTGGAACGTCGAGTTCGACGACGCGGGTGCGATCGGGCGCCGTTACCGTCGCCAGGACGAGATCGGCACCCCGTACTGCGTGACGGTGGACTTCCAGACCCTGGCCGACGCCGCGGTGACGGTGCGCGAGCGCGACAGCATGGCGCAGCAGCGGGTCAGCCTGGACAAGGTCGCCGGCTATCTGGCACAGCGGCTGGTCGGGTGCTGATCGCGAGGCGATCCCTTCACCTGGGGGAGCGTCAGATCTGGCCGCCGGTGGTGCTCGCCCCCATGGCGGGCATCACCAACCGGGCTTTCCGCACCCTGTGTGCCGAGCACGGGTCCCGCTCCTCGAGCGGGTCGACCTTGCCGGGAATGATCCGCAGTGGCGTCTACGTCAACGAGATGATCACCGCACGCGGCCTGGTTGCCCGTGATCGCACCACGTTGTCCATGATCGCTTTCACCCCGCGTGAGCCACTGCGCAGCCTGCAGCTCTACGGCACCGATGCCGCGACGATCGGGGCGGCGGTGCGCCTGGTCCTCGCCGAGGATCTGGCCGATCACGTCGACCTGAACTTCGGCTGCCCGGTCCCCAAGGTCACCCGCCGCGGCGGGGGAGCGGCGCTGCCCTACAAGCAGCACTTGTTCGCCCGGATCATCACTGCGGCGATGGCAGGGGCCGACGGGCGCATCCCGATCACGATCAAGATGCGGATCGGCATCGACGACGAGCACCACACTTACCTGACGGCCGGGCGCATCGCCGCGGACCTGGGCGTCGCCTGGGTGGCGCTGCACGCCCGCACCGCCGCCCAGCACTACTCCGGCACTGCGGACTGGAGCGCCATCGCCCGGCTCAAGGAACACCTCGCCTCCACCGCTGTGCCGGTGCTCGGCAACGGCGACATCTGGGAGGCGAGCGACGCGCTGGCGATGGTCGAGGTGACCGGCTGCGACGGCGTCGTGGTCGGGCGGGGCTGCCTGGGGCGGCCCTGGCTGTTCGCCAACCTCGCGGCGGCCTTCCATGGCGAGGCCGAACCCGGTCACCCGGACCTGGGTCAGGTCTGCGCAACCCTGCGCCGGCACTTCGCGTTGATGGCGGCTGACTATGGCGAGTTCAAGGCCGCGCAGGAGATCCGTAAGCACATCGCCTGGTACCTCAAGGGTTTCGCGGTTGGTTCGGCTACCCGTACCGCGCTCGGGTTGGTCGGCTCCGGCGGCGAACTCGACGCGCTGCTTGGTGGCCTGGATCACAGCGCGCCGTTTCCCGCCGCCACTCTCGGTGCCCCGCGGGGGCGTTCGGGGGCGCCGCGGCGGGTCATGCTTCCGCATGGCTGGCTCGACGATGCCCTGGACGGGGTCGCCGAGCCCGAGGACGTCGGATTGACCGCGCAGTCCGGCGGGTAGGGGCTTTTGCTCACGTCGGCGGCGTGGGGTCCCGGCGGGAGATCGATTCGCCCATTCGGGGGTCGAGAGGGAAGAATCGCCCGCAGCGCAGTGCGTGGTAAGGACAGCGCCCGAGAGAGTGAGAGCAGATGGCACCCCAGGCCCACGTCTCCCCCGAGGCTGACCAGCCGGATCTTCCCGTCGTCGTGATCGGGGCCGGGCCGGCCGGTCTCACCGCGGCGCTGGAGTTGGTGCGCCGCGACCGAAGGGTCGTGGTGCTTGAGGCGACCGACGCGATCGGCGGCATCAGCCGCACCGAGGTCCGCGACGGCTGGCGCTTCGACATCGGCGGGCACCGGTTCTTCACCAAGGTGCCCGAGGTGGAGAAGTTCTGGCACGAGGTGCTGCCCGATGAGGACTTTCTGCAGCGTCCGCGGATGAGCCGGATTTTCTACAACGGCAAGCTGTTCGACTACCCGCTCAAGGCCGGCAACGCGCTGAAGAACCTTGGCGTCCTCGAGGCCGTGCTGTGCGTGCTGTCCTACGTCTGGGTGCGGATCAAGCCGCCGAAGGACCAGAGCAACTTCGAGGGTTGGGTCGCCGCACGTTTCGGCTGGCGGCTCTATCGGATCTTCTTCAAGACCTATACCGAGAAACTCTGGGGCATCTCCGGGACCGAGATCCAGGCCGACTGGGCCGCGCAGCGCATCAAGAACCTTTCGCTGTTCGGAGCGATCAAGAACGCGATCTTCCAGCCCAAGGGACAAACCGAGATCACCACCCTGATCGATCGCTTCCAGTACCCCAAGTACGGCCCCGGGATGATGTGGGAGCGCTGCCGCGACCTCGTCGTCGACGGCGGCGGCGAGGTTCTGATGGAGTCTCCGGTCCTGGCGCTGCACCGTGAAGGCGACCGCGTAACGGCCGTGACGGTACGTCAGAACGGTCCGGATGGTGTGGGGCAAGAGAAGCTGATCGCGTGCAGTGACGTCATCTCCTCGATGCCGCTGCAGCACCTGGTGCTCGGGATGGACCCCAAGGCCCCCAAGGATGTCGCGGATGCGGCGAACGGGCTCGGTTACCGCGACTTCCTCACCGTCGCCCTCGTGGTACCGGAGGCCTCCGGTTTCCCGGACAACTGGATCTACATCCACACCCCGGGCGTGCTGGTCGGCCGCATTCAGAACTACGGTTCCTGGTCGCCGTACCTGGTCAAGGACGGACGTACCTGCCTGGGCATGGAGTACTTCGTCAACGAAGGCGACGGCACCTGGAGCTCGTCGGATGAGGACTTGATCTCACTCGCCAAAAAGGAACTCGCCGAACTCAAACTCGTTCCCCCCTCCGCCATCGAGGCCGGTTACGTGGTACGGGTCCCCAAGGCGTACCCGATCTACGACGAGGGTTACGACGTCAAGGTCGACACCATCCGCCACTGGCTCGCCGCCGAGACCACCAACGTGGCGGCGACCGGGCGCAACGGCATGCACCGCTACAACAACCAGGACCACTCGATGGTCACCGCGATGTACGCCGTGGACAACATCTGCGCCCCCGCCGGTGAACCGGCTCCCCGCGACCTCTGGACGGTCAATGTCGAGGAGGAGTACCACGAGGAAAAGAGCGCCGGCCCGGCCGAATCCTCCTCGGGTACCGGGCGCAGCGCACCGGTCCTGCCCAAACGCTGAGCTGTGACGGAGAGCCGACCTGTGACCGAGAGCGTGCTGCCCGCCACGCGCTCGGCGCCGCACGACGCGAGCCGTGCGCTGCGGGGTGCTCTGCTCTTGGCCCGACTGCGCCCATTCGCCGGCCCGATCGTCACCGCCGTGCTGGTGGCCGGGATCGCGTTGCGCCTGTACTCACCCTCGCCGTTCTGGCTGGACGAGGCCCAGAGCGTCGAGTTCGCCTCCCGTCCGCTGACGGACCTGCACACCTTGCTGGAGACCGACGGCGCGCCGCCGCTGTATTACCTCCTGCTGCACGGCTGGCTCGACGCGGCCGGTGCGCTGGGCCTGGGCGACGGGGTGTGGGTTGCCCGCTCGTTCTCGATGGCAGCCGCTCTGGCGGCGCTGCCGCTGGCCTACCTGGTGGGGCGGCGCTTGGGCGGCAGCCGTCGTCACGGGGTCCTCACGCTGCTCGTCCTCGCCGCGAACCCGTGGGCGATCAAGTACGCCGGCGAGGCCCGGATGTACTCCCTGGTGGTGCTGCTGGTGCTGGTCGCCATGCTTGCCGGGGACTGGTTGCGCCGCCGTCAGGACGCAGCCCCGGTAATCGCGGTGGCGGCGCTCACCGCAGCGCTGCTGCTGACGCACTACTGGTCGATCTTCCTGCTCGCGAGCGTCGCTGTGATCCTGCTCGGGCGTGCCGCGCGGGTGCCCGCCGAGCGGCCGCTCGCGCGCCGGGCGGTCATTGCCATGGCGGGCGGCGGCGTCCTGTTTCTGCCCTGGGTGCCGACGATGCTGCACCAGAGTGCGCACACCGGCGCCCCCTGGGCTCCCCGCCCGGACCTTGGCGATCTCGCCCATCTGCCGCTGGAGTGGGCGGGCGGCACCGGACCGGTCGGCTGGACGCTGGGCTCGATGCTGGTGCCCCTGATGTTGATCGCGGTCTTCGTGCGCCGCCGCACCGGGTCCGACGTCGTCATCGGGGTGCGTCCGGGCGGGGTCACCGGGCTGCTCGGCCTGCTGCTCGCAGGCACGCTGGTGCTGGCGCTTGCGGTCTCCATGGCCTCGGGCGGGGCCGTGGTCGGGCGCTACAGCGCGGTGGTCGTACCCGTCGTCGTCCTGCTGATCGCATTCGGCATCGTGACGTTGCCCCGTACCGCCGGGCTTGCGGTGCTGAGCCTGCTTGTGGGGTTGGGCCTGCTCGGCGGTGTCACCGTCGCGACGACCGACCACAGCCACGCCGGCCGGGTCGCGGATGCGCTGGGCGCCCGCGCCGGCGCCGGTGACCTGCTCGTGTACTGCCCCGATCAACTCGCTCCGGGGGTGGAGGCTCGCCTGGACGTGCCCGGCCTCGAGCGGGTGAGCCTGCCGGCGCAGCGCGACCCCAGGGTCGTGGACTGGACCGATTACACCGACGCCGTCGACGCCCTGCGCCTGCGCCGCCTCGCCGAGGACATCACCGACGTCATCAAGGCCGACCCCGGCGCCGCCGTCTGGCTGATCACGGCCGTCAATCCCTACCGCACCCACACCGAGGTCTGCGACCCGCTGCGCACCCGCCTCGTCGCCGCCCTTGGCGTGCCGAACCAGGTGTTGGACGGCACCGCTCGCGGCGGCGAGAAGGCCGTCCTGGAGCGCTTCACCCGCTGAACCTGTTCGGGTGAGCATGGGAGCCAGCCCTCGCTGTCATCCTACAAACGTAGCTCGGTTGTGCTACGTTCGTGTCTATGAGCACCATCTCCTTGCGCACCGACCCCGACCTTGAGCTCGCGCTCGCCCGAATCCAGTCCGGCCACGGCCTGGGAACCCGCTCCGAAGCCATCCGCGTGGCCATCGTGGAGACGGATCGGCGCCTGGCCAGGCGGGCTATGCATGCAGCGGAGATCGAGATCTTCCTCGCGGCAGGACCCGACCCTGAGGGCATCGACTCGGTGGAGTCGGCCCGGGCGACCAACGCCGCGTGGGCGGGGCTGGACGAGACCGACTGGGACGCTGTGTGCGCTCAATCCACCTAGTAAGGATCGACAAGACGCGGCCCGCGGTCGTGCTGACCCGCGCACATATGATCCCCCTGCTCAGCGCCGTTGTGGTGGCGCCGATCACCAGCCGGATCTACGGAATCTCCTCGGAGGTGCCGGTGGGGCCGGGCAATGGGATCAACGCGGTCAGCGTCATTTCTTGTGACCAGATCCAGCTGGTCAGCACCGTTCTGCTCGGTCGATTCGTCGGGTCGCTGGGCGCCGAGCAGGAGCGTGCGCTGTGGGACGCGATCCTGTTCGCCTTTGACCTCGACTCCTGACAGAGACGGCTTCACCGGGAGTGGGGGAGGCTCCGAGTGCAGCGGGCGGTAATCTAAGGCCGGTACGGATCCGTACCGCTCGGGGAGGCGGTTGAGGTGGCTGGGCTCGCACGGTTCGTCCTGCGCCATCGGCGCCTGGTCATGGTTGCCTGGCTGCTGGCGTTTCTGGCCGGTGGTTTCGCCGCGAGCAAGGTGCCCGACCGGCTGACGATCGACTTCTCGCTGCCGGGCCAGCCCGGTTACGAGACCTCTCAGCAGATCCTGGACCGTTACGGCAACGGTGGGCCGACGTCGAACTCCCCGACGATCGTGGTGGCGACCGTCCCGCAGGGCACGGTCTACGACCGCCTCGAGGAGATCACCGCGGTGTTCGAGCAGGTCACCTCGACTCTGCCGTCCTCGCGACTGGTCGATGTCACTGCGACCAAGGACCCGGTCTTCGTCACCGCGGACCGGCGCACCACTTACGCGCTGGTCTACCCCAAGGAATTCACCAGCTTCGCCGACGCGCTGCCCGACGTGGCGATCCGCCCCCTGCTGACAGCCGCCGAAACGGCCAGCGGCATCGACTGGACGATCACCGGGTACAACACCCTGGCCTCCGGCGAGGTCGACGAGGCCGAAGAGCCGAGCCTGCTACTGGACACCCTGGTCGGTGGCCTCGGCGCCCTCGCGGTCCTGCTGTTCCTGTTCGCCTCGTTCCTGGCGTTCGTGCCATTGCTCATCGCCGCGGTCTCGATCCTGACCACCTTCCTCGTCGTGCTGCTGGCCACGTATGTGATCGACGTGAGCTTCGTCGTGCAGTTCCTGATCGCACTGATCGGGCTCGGCGTCGCGATCGACTACTCGCTGCTGATGGTCAACCGCTGGCGCGAAGAACGTGCGCGCGGGCGCGACAACCACGACGCGGTCGCCGTCGCGATGCAGTACGCCGGGCATGCCGTGCTGGCCAGCGCCGGCACCGTCGCGATCAGCCTGTGCGCGCTGCTTGTCATTCCCGTGCCGTTGCTGCGCAGCATGGGTCTGGCCGGGCTGCTCATCCCGGTGGTCAGCGCCGCGGTCGTGTGCACGCTGCTACCCGCGCTACTGGGCGGGGTCGGGCCGCGGATCGACTGGCCGCGGATCCGCCACGAGGACAAGCCCTCGCGCGGCTGGTCGGCCTGGGCCCGCGGCGTGGTGAAGGCGCGCTGGGTCGCCGCCGGGGTCGCGCTGCTCGGACTAGGCGCGCTGCTCGTGCCGATCTTCGGGATCAACATCGGGCAGGCCCGAACGGAATCCCTCGCCAGCACCGGTACGGCATTCAGCAGCCTGAACACCCTGCGCTCCGGCGGCGTCCCCGCCGGGGTGGTCTCCCCGATGGAGATCCTGGTCACCGGGCCGCAGGCGGCGGCGTCCGCCGAGCGGGTCGTCGCGGCGGCCGGCGCGGTGCCGGGAATCGCGGCGGCCTTCGCGCCGGACAACGCGGTCTGGCGCGTCGGAGACGCGGTACTCGTCGAGGTCATCCCCGAGGCGGAAACGGTGGATTCCGATGCCGCGGGGATCGTCGATGACCTGGATCGGGCGCTGGCCGGAATTCCCGGCGTCGTCGGCATCTCCGGCGCGGGGCCGACAATTCAGGACTACATCAACGCGGTGTACAAGAACTTCCCGTACACGCTCGGCCTGATCGCGCTGGTGACCTACATCCTGCTGGTGCGCACCTTCCGCTCGATCCTGCTCCCGCTCAAGGCGGTCCTGCTCAACATCGTCTCCGTGGGCGCCACGTTCGGGGCCACGGTGCTGTTCTGGCAGGAGGGCTTCGGGTCGGAGGCGTTCTTCGGTATCGAGGCGACCGGTGCGGTGACGTTCTGGTTGCCGCTACTGATCTTTGCGTTCCTGTTCGGGCTCTCGATGGACTACGAGGTCTTCATCCTGGCCCGGATGCGTGAGGAGTACGACAAGACCGGCAATACCGACGTGGCTGTCATCGAGGGGCTTGCGCGTACCGGGCGCCTGGTCACCGGCGCTGCGCTGATCCTCTTCCTGTCCTTCGTCGCGTTGGGGGCCTCACCGGGCACCGACATCAAGGTGTTCGCGACCGCGTTGGGCATCGGGATTCTGCTC
Organism: Sporichthyaceae bacterium; assembly: GCA_052388275.1. Taxonomy (GTDB): domain Bacteria; phylum Actinomycetota; class Actinomycetes; order Sporichthyales; family Sporichthyaceae; genus JBQTII01. The sequence goes on from JBQTII010000008.1 coordinate 22,213, forward strand.
GACGCCACCGTTGTGCGCGCCCTGCTGGTGCCCGCCCTGGTCTCGCTGTTCGGACGCTGGAATTGGTATCTGCCGGTGTGGGTGGCCCGGATCCTGCGGGTGGAGCCGCACCCGGCGATCCCGGAGCTCTCTCGCGCCGGGGTGATCACCTCCCGCCCCGCGGACCCGGACGCCATCAGCGCGCCGTGGGCGGACAACGTCCGACGCTTCTGACCCAGGCATGTCTGGCCCAGGCCCCCGGGCCGACACCGCGACCGCCGCCGCCCCGTCGGCTGGCGATCAACGTTGTCACTAGGGGTGCGCCCGGGGCGGTGCGCCGCGCCCCACCAGCGCCCACGTTGATTCCTGGCCAACGCCAGGGCCCTTGGCCGTTCGGTGGAGCTGCGTTCGCAGGGAAGGCGCAGGCAGGCGCCTTATGGTGCGGTGGTCTGGGTCTCCGAAGTCGTCGAGGCGGGGGTCGCCGACGCAGTGGGCGCCGGACTCGGGGCGTCCAGGGGGTTGACGAAGGTCCCTTCGCGCCCGGCCGCGCTCCAGGCCTGATAGGCGTCGAAGACGAGCTTGGCCTTCTCGATGTCGGTAGTGCCTTCGGAGAAGTTGCCCGGCTTGTTGATCGAGTACACGATCTGGCCGGGGACGTTGTCGGCCGGGTCACCGGCGAGCAGGGCCGGTGCGCCCAGGCCCACCTTCGAGGAGGCGTGCCAGAGGTAGAAGCTGTTGATGCCGACGTCGCGGCTCGCCTTGATCTGCGCGCCGACATCAGAGGCGGTGTACGGGGTCGGGTAACTGAAGTTCTGCAGCCACGGCACGATCGCGCAGTCCGTTCCCAGCACCATGCGGTTGAAGTCCATCAACGAGCGCTTGACGATGTCATACGGCTGGTCGATCGGGGAGGACACCGAGTACTCCCCGGAGTTCCAGTGCGAGGGATAGATCATCGGCGAGACGTAGTCCAGGTGCTTGGCCATTTCCGGGATGTCCTGCGCGACCGAGGACGGGGCGAAGGAAGAGATGCCGTACACGGCGGCCCCGGCCGAGGCGCCTGCCGCACGGATGCGCGGACCCGCGAGCTCGACGAAGTCCGTGATTGCCTCGGTGGGCGTGCGGCTGCCGATGCCGGGGTAGACCTGCCCGGTGTTCTCCGGCTTGCGGATGTAGTCGTACATGATCGAGTCGAAGCCGAGCTTGGCGGCCTCCTCGCCGAGGGCGATGTTGTACTCGATCACCTCGGGGTTGGCGAAGTTGGTGAAGGCGCCCACGCCGTAGTTGCCGGCCGGGTAGGGGCGTCCTGCGCTGTCCTGGATGAGCATGTCCATCTTGCCGCTCTTCACTGCCCACTTGCCCAGGCGCGGGTCACGGAAGGCCACGATGCGGCCGGTGACCGTGGCCCCGAGGTCGTGGATCTCCTTGAGCACCGTCGCCGCGTCGAACCGGATCGGGTTGTAGACCGTCCCGGCCGCCTTGGCCAGGGCCACCTGGGAGTCGTAGCCGACGATGCCGTCCTCGTCCTTGATGTCGAGCTGCACGTTATCGAGCTTGCCGGCCTTGATCAGCGCGACGATCGGCTCGCGGATCTCGTCTTCGCCCCAGCCCCAGGAGGTGATGTGGGTAGAGCGCACGTGCACCGCGCCGACCCCGGTGCCGCTGGCGACGCCGGAGGCGGCCTCGGCGTCCGGCGCCTGGGTCGCCTCCGCGGCCGTGGCGGCAGCGGGGTCTGCGGCGGCGGCGGTGGCCGGGTCCGCGGTTGCGGCGGGCGCTGCGCTCGCTGCGGGCGCGGGGGCGGATTCCGCTACCGGTGACGCCTCGTCACCTCCACCGCAGGCGGTCAGGGCGAGCAGCATGGCGATGGCGCCACCTGTGGCCGTGGCGCGGCGAATGTTGCCTTGGCGCGTACCCGTCATGGTGTGCTCCCCGATCGTGGTCAGTCCCGAATCAGGGTGGGGCAACTCAGGAGCTCCGCGCAGCTTCTTGGTTGATCTTTGGCCATCCCCTACGCGGACTGGATCTCGGACGTAGGAGGTCAGGGGTTGTTGCGTACCCAGGCGCCGCTGTAGATCACCAGGTTCGGGACCGACCCGATCACGGCCAGGGCGGTGGGAGCGGCGGGGTCGAGCAGGACGAGCTCGCTCGAGGTTGTGGAGGTGGTGCGCCGGGCCAGCAGCCTGGTGCCGTCGGGGGTCCAACAGATCGCCTGCAGACCCGGGATCTGCTCGGTTTCACCGGTATCGCGATCAAGCAGGACGAGGGTCTCCGGGGTGTCACCGAACCGGTCGCCCGCGCCGACCAGCGTGGTGGCGATCAGGTCGCGGCCGACATCGAGGCCGATTCCCTGGCCGCCGACGCCGAAGCGGGTCAGAGCGCCGTTTTTTGCCCGTACAACGACGACGTCCTCCGTGGTGTCGTTGCCGGCTATCGCAAACGCGAAGCGGCCCCGCGATAGCGGAGTGATCCCGTCGAGTGACTCGGTGTAGTCGAAAAGCGGGGTCTGCCGTTGGCGGTCGAAGTCCCAGGCGAAGTAACGGTTAATCAGTTTTTCTCCCTCGCGTTCGATCGCCTCGTAGAACAAGGTGTCGTCTGCCACGTGTGGGTTGTAGCCGAAGGGCCGTCCGAGTCCAGGGACATCCCTCAGGGTGCCGTCCGCACCGACCAGGGCCAGCTGGTCCGCGCCCTGATCCGCCGCAGCGACGACGATGTTCTCTGGTCCTGCACCGAGTGAGGACACTCGCTTGTCGGTCGTGATCCGCTCCATGACGAAGGGGCTGAACCGAATGCCGTACAGATCGGCGAACAGGGGCATTCTCGGCGCGCTGGCGATGACGATGGTGTCGTACGACGTCAGATCGAGGGCGGTCGAACTCGGCGCAGGACCGGCGCCGCCGATGCGTTGGCTGTCCTCACCCGAACATCCCGCGGCTAGGAGGAGGGCGGCGGTTGCGATGGTGGCGGTGAGCCGGTAGGACCAACCCCGGGTGGCGATGCGCATTGGATTACCTTCTCAGTTCGTGGCGAGATAGGTGTACACCTGAAAGCCGCGGAAGTCGCGGCTCTCCTCCGGGGTGAACTCCCAGAGTCCCTGGGCGACGGTGCCGTGGAAGTCCTTGCTGCCCTGCCATGGCCGGCAGGGGATTCCGCCGACACAGCTGTCCTGCCACCAGGCATTGACCGCATTGTGGGAGTAGGCCATCGAGCTCGAGTTGAATGGCGGTTCGAAGGAGCCCATGAGCTTGTTGGTGGGGGTCTGGGTGATGCTGCCGCCGATCGTCACCGCTTTGTGGACGGGGACCTCGAAGCCCATCTCGATCGAGTAGTTGCGGGGGGTCTCGCCGGAGTACCAGTCCGAACCGATCCGATAGGTCGTCGACACATCGGGGTAGGCGATCCCCACCCCGACCTTGCGCATCCGCTTGCTGCCCATGTCGCCGCCGCCGACACCGCACGCCTCGTACTGCACAGACCGCTGCCCTGTGCTCAGCTTGCGCGCCTGGGTCATTCGGTAGGTGTGAAAGGCGCCCTGCACACGGCCATACCCGTAGTCGGAATTGAGGTGCTTGACGGGGAACGCGGTGAAATCTGGATGGTAATAGCCGCGGTATACGCACGAGTACTCCCCGAGCTTCGGGATGTGCGTCGGATCGGGCAGGGACGCCGTGCGGGGTGAGCCGATAGCGCGTCCCAGTTCGTCGACGAGTGTGGTCACGCTGCGCAGGTTCACGAGCTGGGAGCGATCACCGTCCAGGAGCAACCTTCCGGAGGCCTCGTGATTCACCATCGCCGGGCGCTTGTCCTTGCCGGTGTCGGCCGCGTCGGCGGCCGGGCTGCTCAGGACCAGAGCGAGTGCGCTGAGTCCGGCGACGAACGCAGTGTGGCGGGAACGCAGATGAAGGTGCATGAGAACTCCCCCAGGTGATGGGCGTCGGCGCCTCCCTGGACCGATCGCAGCCGGAACCTATGCACTAGTTGTCCGAGTTGTCCGGCGAATCGCGAAAGATCGTTTGCCTCGTGACGTCCCCCCGCTGCACCAAATCTTCGGACGTAAGGGTCAGACCGGGCGGCGACGCTTGCCGGTGCCTGCGCCCGGAAGTGGGGAGCTTGCAGCGGGCGCCTGCTCACCCGGGGGCGGCGTGCGCAGGAGCAGGACGGCAAGCCAGGTGGTCAGCGGCACCGCGGCGACGATGCCGATCCCGCCGACGGCCGCGCGCACCACTTCGACGGCGACGAGTTCGCTGGTCAGCAACTCGGCGGAGGAGTTGCCGCCCGCGGTGAAAAGCAGCAGCAGCGGCAACGACGCGCCGGCGTAGGCCAGCACCAGGGTGTTGACCGTTGAGGCGACGTGGGCCCGGCCGACCCGGGCCGCCGCGCGGTACAGCGCGGTGGGCGGCAGGGTCGGATCGGCCCGGGAGATCTCGGCGACTGTGACGGCCTGAGTGACCGTCACATCGTCGAGGACGCCGAGAGATCCGATAACGATGCCCGCCAGCAGCAGACCGCGGACGTCAACCTGGGGGTAAAGGCTGCTGACGACGCCCGCCTCGCTTCCTGCCAGGCCGGTGAAGTGCGCGAGGCTGGTGAACACGAAACCAAGCAGGCCGGTGATCGTCAGCGCACCGAGCGTGCCGAGTACGGCGACCGACGTCCAGGCGTTGACACCGTGCGTCAGATACAGCACCACGAACATGATCACCGCCGCGCCCACCACCGCCACCAGCAGCGGTGCGGATCCGGCCAGGATCGCCGGGAGCACGAACGTGAGCAGGACGGCGAAGCTGACCGCCAGGCCTGCCAGTGCCGCCAGGCCCCGCAGTCGGCCCGAGGTGATCACCACGGCGGCGAAGAGCAGCGCCAGCAGCAACAGCGGGCGCCCGCGCTGGAAATCGGTGATCTGGTATTGATCGCCGCTCGGCGCGCTCGGTTCGAAGGCGAGGACCACCTTGTCGGCGACGTCGAGCTCGGGCGCTCCGGTGCCACTCGGGGCGGGGACCTCGACCGTGCGCCCCTTGCCTGGGCCATCGGTGAGGACGACGCTCGCGCTCGGGCAAGCCTGCGCGCCGCCACCGCACTCACCGGTGGCCAGCGCGGTGATCGTTCCCTTAGCCAGCGCGCGGTCGAATCCGAGACCGGTGCGCGGGCTGCGCTGCTCGTCCGGCCAGAGCGCGATCATCGCGACCAGCGCCAGAACCGCCAAGGGTGCCAGCACGGCGGCGATCAGGCGGCGGGCCTGGCGCGAGGTCGGGAGCTGGGGGTGTCCGTGGCCGTGCCCGTGCCCGATCGAAGGTGCCTGCTCACCCGCCATGGCCCGACGCTACGACGCCCGTGGGCGAGGTCGGCGGCGGCTGGCCGAGCAGGTGAGGCGATGTCGCGCGATTTCGCCAGGACCATCCACCGTTCGGCCCGTTATTGGAGATCATCACCAGTTTCACGCGTGTTGGGCTGCGCGTGCATCAGCGTCCGAGTGAGGATGCAGGCATGTCCAGCGACCTTCACCCGCCTTCCGAGCGGGGCACCCGGCCAGCGGCGGCAGGGGGCCAGGGGCGGCTACCGCGTGCGCGCCGGTCCGCGCCGTCAACGCCGGGTGAGCGATCTGACGCGATCGGGCTGACCCTGCTGTCCTTCGGCCTCGTCGCGGTGATGCTCGCGCGCGAGCCCCTGGGCGAGCTGTTCGACGACCCCGCGGTGGCGACCTGGGCGACGGTGTTCGTCTCGATCACCGTGCAGGCCTTCCCGTTCCTGGTACTTGGTGTGGCGCTGTCCGCGACGCTGTCCGCTTTCGTTCCGCCCTCGGTCCTGCGCCGTGCGCTGCCGCGCCGGCCCGCGCTCGCCGTACCGGTCGCGGGAGCCTCCGGAGTGATCCTGCCGGGCTGTGAGTGCGCCTCGGTGCCACTGGCGGCCGGGTTGATGCGTGGCGGCATCCCGCCCGCGGCGGCCCTGGCGTTCATGATGGCCGCTCCCGCGATCAACCCCGTGGTGATTGTCGCGACCGCCGTGGCGTTCCCCGCGATCCCGGAGATGGCGCTGGCCCGGTTCGTGGCCTCACTTGCGGTAGCCGTCATCGTCGGGTGGCTGTGGCTGCGCTTTGCCAATCCGAATCGGCTGCGGTTGCGCCCCGGTGCGGCCGAGGGCGCTGGTGGCAGCCGCTGGGCCGGTATGCGCGCCGGCGCCGAGCACGACCTGCTGCATGCCGGCGGATTTCTGGTCGTCGGGGCGATGATCGCCGCGACCGTCAACGTCTCGCTGCCGGCCGGCCTGGTGGATTCCCTCGGCGGGGAGTTCGTCCTCGCGCTGCTCACCCTGACCCTGCTGGCAATCGTGCTCGCGATCTGCTCCGAGGCTGACGCCTTCGTTGCCGCGAGCATGACCGCGTTTCCGATGACCGCGCGCCTGGCCTTCCTCGTCGTGGGGCCGGTCGCCGACGTCCGCCTGATCGCGTTGCACGTGGGCACCTTCGGGCGCCGCTTCGCCTATGTCTTCGTGCCCATGGCCATCGCGGTTGCGGTGGCGGTCAGCGTCCTCGTCGGGGAGGTGCTGCTGTGATCCGCGAAGCGCGGGCCGTCCTGCTGCTGCTGCTCGGCAATGCGATCCTGAGCCTGGCCCTGCGCGGTGACCACGTGGACTACGTCAAACCCGTTATGCGGTGGCCACTTGTCGCTGCCGGCGCCCTGACGGCCTTGCTCGGGCTGACCCAGCTGATCAGCGTGCTGCGCGCGCCCAAGGGCAAGCAGATTCGCGAGCACGCGACCGGAGGAAACCTTGGGCACGACCATGGGCACGGTCCCCGGGTGGCCTGGCTGCTGGTGGCGCCGGTATTCGCGATCCTGGTCATCGCGCCGCCGCCGCTGGGTTCGTTCGCGGCCGCGCGCGATGACGGGACCGTCGCACAACCCACCGACTCGGGGTTCCCGCCCCTGCCCGAGGGCGTCAACACGCTGTCGCTCACGGAGTACTCGGTGCGGGCGGTGTGGGACTCCGGACTCACCTTGACCGGCCGTCAGGTGTCGATGACGGGGTTCGCCACGCCGGCCCCGAACGGCAACTGGTATCTGACCCGGATGACGCTGGTGTGCTGCGCCGCCGACGCCCAGGCCCGCAAGGTCGAGATCCGCGGGGTGGCAGCCCCGCCCACCGACAGCTGGGTGCAGGTTCTCGGCACCTTTACTCCGTCGCAGGCGGCAAAGCAGCAGGACGCGATCGCCGTGCTGGTGGCCGAGCAGGTCACCCCGGTCGAGACGCCGGACGACACCTACGAGTGAAGGATGACGGCGCCGAGCCGCCCGGACTAACCCACTGAGACAAACGACAATCATTCTCGATAGAGTGACCTTCCCCAGCTAGCGCGGAAGGTACCCATGACCTCGATTCCCGTCCTCTTGGTGTCCTCGATCGAGGAGGTGCTTCGCGATTCCCTGATGTTCGGCGTGCTGTGCGACGAGCCAGCCGCCTTGGTGGTCCGCTACGAGGTGGATGCCCGCCATGGCACGCTGCGTCGGTACGCCTACACCGCACACAGTGTTCTGGAGGACACCACGGCGCCGCTGCAGACGTGCTGCCTGACCTGTGCCGTACGCAACGACATCGCCGCCAACCTTTCGCGGTTGAGCAGTGCAGATCCCGCCGCGGTGTTGCTGGCGCTGCCCGCCACGATGGATCCGGTGCCGATCGCCTTCGGCGTGGACAACGACCTGCCCGGCGGTGAGCTCGAGATCGTCGCGACGGTGGCAGTGGCGGCAGCCGAGACCCTGGAGCCCGATCTGTTCGGCGACGATCTTCTCCTCGAACGCGCCTTGGGGTGGGGCGAGGAAGACCGGCGAGCCGTCGGAGAGGCGCTGGTCCGCCAGCTCGAGACCGCCGATGTCGTGGTGCTCGGCGGTGAACCGAGCGCGCGGGTGTCCGCGGTGCTCGATCACCTCATCGGGGATCAGCCAAGGCGCTACCCCCTGCACGGTGTGGACGTCGCGGCGTTACTCGGATGCCCCAGGAGTCAACGTGCGCTGCACCGGGGGGACCTGCGCCGCGTGGAGCCCAGCGGGGCCGCGGACGGACGTGGAGTGTGGACTCTCGATCTGGCCTCCTGGCGTCCCCTGCATCCGGTGCGACTGCTCGCCCAGCTCGAGCGCCTCGGGGCCGGTGCGCTGCGGGGACGCGGCTACTTCTGGTTGCCCAGCCGCCCGGACATGCGCTGCGCCTGGGACGGGTCCGGCGGACAGCTCAGCGTCGGTGAGCTCGATCGCTGGACCGAACCGGCCTCGACGCGCCTGGTGATCACCGGCATCGGTCGCGGGGCACGCAAGATTCGCACCGCGTTCGAATCCGCGCTGATGACCGACGCCGAGCTCGCGGCCGGGCTCGCGTCCTGGCAGGACACCGACGACGGCTGGGACTTCTGGCTCGGTCCCCGCGATGCCGACGCGGCCGCCTCGGCCGGCGACTACCACGAGGAGTGAGAATGGCCGTTCCCAAGCGCAGGACCTCGCGCAGCAACACCCGCAGCCGCCGGGCGAACTGGAAGGCGAACGCGCCGGATCTGGTGCCCGTGACCCTGCAGGGGCGCAGCTACCTGGTGCCGCGCCGGCTGCTGCGTGCCTACGAGCGGGGCTTGCTCCTGCCGCCGGACTGACCCGCGCCGGCCTTGGCTCCCCGCGGGTTGCTGCACACCGAGCAGCGCCCGAAGATCTCCACGGTGTGGCTGACCTCGGTGAAACCGTGCTTGGCCGCCATGTTGTCGGCCCAGCGCTCCACGGCGGGGCCGTCGACCTCGACGGTACGCCCGCAATCCCGGCACACCAAGTGGTGGTGATGCCCCGTGCTGCACCGCCGGTACACCACCTCACCGTCGGCCGTGCGCAGCGCGTCAACCTCGCCGGCCTCGGCGAAGGACTGCAGTGTGCGATAGACCGTCGTCAGCCCGATGCTCTCCCCGCGGGACTTGAGCAGGTCGTGCATCTCCTGCGCGCTGCGAAAATCCTCGACCGAGTCCAGCGCGGCGGAGACGGCGGCCCGCTGACGGGTGTCGCGCTGGCGGGGAGCCGGCGCGGTGGTGCTCTTGGCGGGTCGCACGACGCCTCCGGTTCAGGTCCGAATCTCCCCGGGGCAGATGCCCTCCGGCTAAGGCGCCATTGTGACATCACCGGCAACCACCAGGGAGCGTTGGTGGGGCGGACGTGCGTGGTGCGGGAAGTCGGCTCCCAGCCCCACATGGTCGTGCGCGAGGGGCACGCGGTGCAGGCCCAGCCTGGCGTTGGCCTCGTTCAGGGCCGGCTCATAGCGCACCAGTCGGGCGGAGTTGACGACGACCGCGATGCTGCTGGCGTTGTGCAGCACCGCGGCCAGGACCGGACTCAGGCGTCCACCGGCGCCGGCGAGCAGGCCCAGCACGTTGACCCCGATGGCGAGGCCGTAGTTCTGCCGGATCACCCCCATCGTGCGCCGGCTGAGCGCGATCACGGTGGCGGCGCCGTCCAGTCCCGAACCGGCCAGGGTGACATCGGCGGACTCGATCGCGACGTCGGACGCGTGCGAGCCCATGGCCATGCTGATGTCGGCGGCGGCCAGCGCGGGCGCGTCGTTGGTGCCATCGCCGATCATGCCGACGACAAAGCCCTCGCTCTGCAGGTGGCGCACCAGAGCAAGCTTGTCCTCGGGCAGCGCGCCGGCGTGGTACTCCGCAATGGCGAGAGCATCGGCGACGGCGCCGGCGGTCGCTGCCGCGTCACCAGTGGTCATGACCAGGCGCCGGATCCCCAGCCCGCGTAGATGCTCTACGACCAGGGGCGATTCGGCGCGGATGGCATCGGTCACCGCCACCAGGCCGATGAGGCGCCCGTTGTGGGCCACGCAGAGCACCGTCTTGGCCTGTGCGCGCAGCCGCGTGACCCATCCCTCGGCGAGGCGGGTTACCAGGACCCCGTCACGGATCATCAATGCCGGAGAGCCGACCAGGATGCGGTTACCTTCGAGGTCGGCCCGCATCCCCATCCCGAGCACGACCTCGCACATGGTGTGCAGCGGGATCTCGATATGGCGTTCGGTGGTGTGCCGCAGGACCGCCTGGGCCAGCGGATGCCGAGCGTGGATCTCACCGGAGGCGGCCAGCGCGAGGACCTGATCGGAGTCGAAACGCTCCGAGAGCGCGACCACGTCGGTCACCAGCGGGCGACCGACGGTGAGGGTGCCGGTCTTGTCCAGCACCACGGCGTCGATGCGCCCGGCGTTCTCCAGGTGCGCACCACCCTTGATCAGCACGCCGCGCCGGGCGCCGTTGCCGATCGCCGCGCTGATGGCGGTCGGGGTGGACAGCCCTGCCGCGCAGGGGCAGGCGATCAGCAGCATCGTCATCGCGCGGCGGGCGTCGCGGGTGAGAGCAAAAGTCAGCGCCGCCATGGCGAACGAGGCCGGGACGAAGCGGCGACTGAACTCCGCGGCCACGGTCTGCACCGGTGCCCGGTCGGCGGCGGCCTCCTCGACGCGGTCGATGATCCGCCCCACGACGGTCTCGGAACCGACCCGCACCGCGCGCACGTGCAGCGAGCCGTCGGTGACGATGGTGCCGGCGAAGACCTCCGAGCCGGGAATTGCGACGACCGGAACCGCCTCCCCAGTGATCGCGGCCTGGTCGATGAGGGCCTCACCGCTGACCACGACGCCATCGACCGCGATCCGGTGGTGGGAGTAGACCGCCACGACGTCGTCCACGGCGAGGGTCTCGGTGCGGACCTCGATCTGGACCCCGTCCTCCAGCACGAGCCACACCTGCTCATCGCCGACCGCGAGCAGATCCTCGATTGCCCGCCGGGTGCGGCGCAGGGTGAGCTCCTGCAGCAACTCACCGATGTTGAGCAGCCAGAGCACGGTGAGTGCCACGACGTTCTGACGCAGAATCAGGGAAGCGGCCGTGGCGACGGTCACCAGCAGGTTCGTACCGCCGCCCGAACGCCCAGTGAGGCTGCGGAGCGCACCGCGGAAGAAGGGCATTCCGGTGAAGATCGCGACCCCGGCGAGGGTGTCGGCCCGCGGTCCGGTGATCACCGGTGGTCGGCGCAGAATCAGCCGTGTCACCGCGAGTGCGGCGAGTACGACGCCGCCGACGGCGAGGCGGGCGATCTCCCCGGTTGCCGCCTGCGGTGTGTGCCGGACCGGCAGCGCGACCTCGCCCGCGGGTGGCTCGGGCGGCGGCGCCCTGAGTAGGCCGGCCAGGGCGTCCGAGTCGGTGCCGACCGACACCCACACCACGACGTTTCCGGTGCGGGGATGAACCTCCAAGCCGCGCAGGTCCGCAACTGCGGACAGCCGGGCGGCGATCTCGTCAGGTCCGTCGGGTCGCCCTGGCAGCCAGTCGACCCGGATGCGGATCCGGCCCGCGGCGCTCGCGAGGACCCGGGTGCCGCTCAGTGCTCGTGTCCGTGATCGGCGGTGTTCACGCTCTTTCTCGGCGCGGCCTTGCGGGCAGGGGCCTTCTTGGCGGCTGAGCGCTTCGGCAGGGTCGCCGTGGTCGTCGTCGGCGGGGGAGCCGCGGACGACGTGTGCGGCATGACGGTGGGCTCGGCGGCAGTTCCGGCGCCCTCACCGGGTGCCGGCGCGGTCTCACCCAGGGTTGCGCGGGCCTCGGCGATCATGTCCCCGGCCGCGAGCCTGGCCTCCTCGGTCACATCGCCGAGACGGCGTCCGCCCACGATTCCGGCGGCGATGCCCCTGACAGCCGCCCGGCGTGCGGCCGGGGCAACGTACGGGCGCGCCCGGCCGGCCGACCTGACGATCACGTTGCCGAGCGTCCCCGCGACGGCGTACTGCACCAATCGCCCGACCATTGATCCGGCAAACAGACCTGCGGCCATGATCACAACCTCCGGAGTGCGACGGTCACCGACTGGCGGGCTGCTGGTGAAGCAGGCTCACCTTATCGTCGATATCGACAATCAGTTCATCGTGGCGCCGTCACACCCGACCGGCGGCGGCGCTGAGGATGGCCAGGCCGTGGTCGGTCCGCAGGACCTGCACCGGGGTCCCGTAGAGCTCGGTGAGCACGGGGGAGGTGAGGATCTGTTCCGGCGTTCCCATCCGGTGCCCTTGCGGGCCCAGGAACAACACCCGGTCGACCACCCCCAGGATCGGGTTGATCTCGTGGGTGACGAGCACGACCGCGGTGCGGTGCGTGCGCCGGCGGGCATCGAGAAGTTCGACCACGGCGCGCTGGTGGTTCAGGTCGAGGGAGAGCAGCGGCTCATCACAGAGCAGGATCGCGGGCTCCGTGGCGAGAGCCTGCGCGATGCGTATCCGCTGTTGCTCGCCGCCGGACAGCATCCCCAGCGGTGCATCCGCGTAGGCAGTGGCGCCCACTGCGCTCAGCAGCTCGTCGACTCGGCGCTCCGCGCGGGGAACCCGGCGCAGCGCCCAGCGGTCCCCGTCGACCCCGAGGCGCACCAGATCCCGGGCGCGGATGCCGGCGGCGGAGGACAGTGCCTGCTGCTGCGGGACGTAGCCGATCTGACGGCTGCCACTGCGCACGCGGCGCCCGCCGATCTGCAGGCGCCCGGCGCTCAAGGGCGTCAGGCCGAGCAGCACTCGCAACAGGCTGGTCTTGCCGGCCCCGTTGGGTCCGAGGATGGCGACGAACTCACCCGCCGCGACCGCGAAGCTCAGCTCGCTCCACAGTGTGCGTGCACCGTAGGCGAGGGCACCGTCGCGTAAGAACAATGCGCAGGTGGGTTCCTCCGACGACGGGGTACTCGGTTCATCCGCCGACAGGTTTACGCCGAGTTCTTCCACGCCTAGATCATCGGTGATGATCGCGCGGTCGGTGCTCATGCCAGGGCGCTCGCCAGCGCGTCGAGGTTCTGCCCCATCCAGGTGAGGTAGTCGGTCCCGGCCGGCAGGGTCTCGCGCACGTTGATGACCGGCACGCCGTTGCTTTCGGCTGCCGCGCGCAGCTGATCGGTCTGCGGCCCGGTCGTCTGGGTGTTGTACACCAGTGCCTGCACTGCGCCCCCGGACATCAGCGCCAAGGTTTCCGCCAGGATGCGCACCGGAACGTCGGTGCCCTCCTCGATCGCCTCGCTGAACTCCGCGGGCGTGGCGTTGAGCAGTCCGCAATCTTCTAGCAGCAGTCCGGCGACGATCTCGGTCACCGCGACCTGCTCACCGCTGTGGGCGGTGCGCAGCGCGGCCTGGCGGGCTTGCAGCTCGTCGAGCCTGGCGCGGAACGCGGCGGCATTGGCCGCAAACACCTCGCCTGATTCCGGGGCGGCGTCGGTGAAGGCATCCGCGATCTGGCCCGCGAGGGCATCCATGGCGTCGAGGTCGTACCAGACGTGCTCGTTGACGCCGTCCTCGGAATGCCCGTGGCCAGCCTCGTCGGAGTGCCCGTCGTCGGAGTGCCCGTCGTCGGAGTGGCCCTCGTCGTCGGAGTGGCCCTCGTCGTCGGAGTGGCCGTCGTCGGAGTGGCCGTCATCGTCGGAGTGGCCCTCTTCATCTGAGTGGCCGTCGTCGCTGGCGGCCTCGGGGGTGGTGGTTGCCGACGGGGACGCGGCGGGGGTGGGGGCGCTCTCGGGGGTGGCGGCCGCGGTGGGGGCGCTCTCGGGGGTCGCGGCCGCGGTGGTGCCGCTCAGGGCGTCGACGGCGGTAATGACGGTGCGCTCGCCGCCGGCAGCGGAGCGCAGTTGGGTCATGAACTCGTCGTAATGGCCGCCGTTCTCGATCACGACCTGGGCATTAGCGAGCGTCAATTGAGTGCGTGCAGTGGCCTCGAAGCTGTGTGGGTCCTGGGTGTCGCCCTCGATGATTGAGGTGACCGCGACCCGGTCGCCGCCGATGCTGCGCGCGATGTCGCCGTAGACGTCGGTGGAGGCAACCACCGCGATCGGTGGGCCTGCGGCGACGGCGGTACTGGTCGGCGTGACGGCAGCGTCGGGAGCAGCCGCAACGTCGTCGGAATCGTCGGCACAGCCCGCCGCTGCCAGAACTGCAGCGATGATCAGTGCTCCTGCCCGGAGTACGCGCACGGCCCCTCCTTCTCAGTTACGAAAACTATTTCCGTTAGTAATGGTAACCGTTGGCGCTCACGTCGGCATAGCGCCCGTCGGGGCCGGCTCCGGCGCAGTCACAATCGAGACCTGCGGCTGACCCCGGGCTGCCCAACCGCGCTTGGTCCGACCGGCACCTATGATGCGGCACACGGCGTAGATGGCGAAGGACAGCGTCGTCACGTAGGGGCTGATGGGTACCTCGCTGCCCAGGGCGAGCAGGATCCCCCCGAGCATCGAGACCATGGCAAAGGTGACGCTGAGCAAGGTGATCAAGCGAACTGAGGCGGTCACCTGCATCGCGGCTGCGGCCGGCGTGCACAGCAGGGCAAGGACCAGCAGGGCGCCGATAATCTGGATCGCCGCGGCCACCGCGAGCCCGAGCAGCAGCATGAAGGCGATCGAGAGCAGGCGCAGGTTGATCCCCCGGGCGGCCGCCACCTCGGGGTCGACGCTGGCGAAGTGCAGCGGCCGCCAGATCAGGGCCAGCGCCACGATGACGAAGACGCAGATGCCGGCGAGCTGGGCGAGTTTCGGGTCATCGACGGCGACGATCTGGCCGGTGAGCAACCCGAACTTGTTGGCTGCCCGACCTTCGTACAGAGCCAGGAACAGCACCCCGAGCCCGAGCCCGAAGGGCATCAGCACCCCGACGATCGAGTTGCGATCCCGCGCCTTGGTGCCCAGCGCGCCGAGCAGGAAGGCCGCGATCAGCGATCCGACCAGCGAGCCCGTCACCACGCTGGCGCCGAGAAGCAGCGCGCCGGCAGCGCCGGCGAAGGACAGCTCACTGATGCCGTGCACCGCAAAGGGCAGGTCCCGGTTCATCACGAACGGCCCGAGCAGGCCACTGACCAGCGCGACGAGGGCTCCCGCGATCAGGGAATTGCGTGCGATCTCCAGCAGGGCGCCGTAGTCATCAAAGTTGATGACCCGTTCGAAGCCGTCCGCGGCGAGCGGCGTCATCGGCCCGGCGGCGCAGCTGGCATGGGCTCACTGTAACGAGAACCGTTGCCAGCCTCCGATTCGGCAGTCTCGGGCATGGGCACGAGCGGTTACTCGTAGGGCCGGGCGGGGGCTGAGATCTCGCGCACGTCGCTGGCCGCCAAGACCGGCAGGCCCGAGCGCCGATCGGTCGAGGTCGGCTGCGCATGCCGGCCGGTCACGATGACCCAGGTATCGCGCGGCGGGGCAGTGGCGCCGGTGATGACGACCTTGATCGCGCGGCCGTCTGCTGCACAACAGCTCAGGCTCATTCGGGTCAGGAACCACTCGCCCTTCCCGCGCGGAGTGACGAACCCGCTCAGCTCGACGTTGCGTCCCGCCAGGGTCTCGCCCTCGTCGTAGAGGGAACGCCAGCCGTACTCGGTCAACGTGATCGGGGCCGGGTCGGCGGGCGGCAACGGCGGGAAGTCATAGCTGTCCGGTTCGGCGACCACTCCGCTCTCCCGGTCAGCGGCGAAGGACCCCAGCGGTGCCGGTGCGACCACCATCATGACCAGCACCGGCAGGGCCAGCAGCCACGCGACTCGGGGGACGTGGGCCGCGCCATGCTCGTCCACCTCCCCCTCACCATGCTGATGGGTCTCGGCGCAGCTCGGGGTTCCCAGGCGACCGGGGCGCTTGGACGGCACCAGCAACCAGAATGCCTGGATGAGACCGAGCACGAGGAAGGCCAGCGCGGCGACGAGCAGGAAGGGCGCAAGTGAGGGTTTGACGTAGTACAGGTAGGTGCCGTCAAGGGTGCTGCGCAGCATGGTGGCACCGACCATCACCAAGATGATCATCTGCGCGCTGGCGATCACAGCAGCACCGCCGCAACACCGAGCGCGCAGGCAATCGCGACCAGGAACGTCAGCGGCGCGAACCACAGCGTGAAGCGGCGCCCGAAGGTGCCGATCTGCAGGGCGATCAGCTTGATGTCGACCACCGGCCCGACGACCAGGAACACCAGCCGGGAGGTGTGGGAGAACTGGCTGAGCCCGGCCGCGACGAAGGCGTCCGCCTCGGAACAGATGGCGAGCGCCACCGCCAGCCCGGCCAGGCACGCAATAGCGAGCCACTCCCGGTCGGCGACGGCGTTAAGGGCTTGCGCCGGTACCACGACCTTGAGCGTCGCGGCCGTCATGGCGCCCAGGATCAAGAAGCCGCCGGCGTGCAGCAGGTCGTGCTGCACCGAGACCCGGAACTGCTCCATCCGTCCGGCCTCCGGTGCGGCCTGCGGGCGCCGCGCCTGCCTGAGCCATTCCATCCGCCCGAAGCGCAGCCAGAGCCAGCCCATGATGACCGCCGTGGCGAGTGAGGCGAGCAGGCGCGCGATGACCATGTCGGGTCGGCCCGGAAACGCCACCGCGGTGGCGACCAGGACCACGGGATTGATCGCGGGCGCCGCGAGCAGGAACGTGAGCGCTGCCGCGGCCGGCACCCCCCGGCGCATGAGTCCGGCCGCGACTGGCACCGAGGCGCACTCACAGCCCGGGAGCACGGCCCCGGCGACCCCGGCCACCGGCACTGCCAGACCCGGGCGTGAGGGCATGGCGCGGCGCAGCGCCGCCGGCGGTACGTAAACGGTGATCACCGCCGAGAGCACCACGCCGAACACCAGGAACGGCAGGGCCTGGAACGTGACCGCCACAAAGATCGTGGCCCACGCCGACACCGCGGGCCCGGCAAAGATCCCGACCAGTTGCGGCTGAGCGAGCAGCGCTGCGGCGATGGCGACGATGATCAGCGCCATCACCGTGTCGTCCCACCGGGACTTCGACGGCGGCTGCGCGGCGCCAACCTCGGGGCTGCCCGTCTGCTGCTGATCGGCGCTCGTCATGGGGGCATCCTCCCGTGAGACGGCGCCGCGGCCACGGCGATGAGCGAAACTGTGGACAACCAAGTCCGCGCGCGGTGGCTGTGGACAAACTCACTCTAACGGCAACGATTGCCGTTGCACGGCCCCGAACGGGGGCCGCCGGTTGAACGGGCTCAGGGTCCCGGGCGGACCTGGGCGGTGGCGTCCAGCAGCCACGAGCGCTGCGCCGGTGTGAGAGCGCCAAGCCGGCGAGTGGGATCGATCTTCGCTCCGTTGAGTACCGCCCCGACCCGCACGGGACCGAATCCCGGCAGTGCCTTGAGCACCCGGCCGACGCGGATCCGTGTCGCGGTGGGGTCGTCGCGGTCCAGCACCTGTGCCAGCGTCAGCCGACCGCTCTTGAGTTCGGTGGTCAATTCGGTCTGGGCGCGGCGGGCGAGCGCGGCCTTGGCGAGCGCCGCCTCGCGCTGAGCCGGGGTCATCGGGGGCAGGGCCATGGTTCTCTCCTCAAGATCGACGAGGTGCAGATCGGGGCACCCTATAACGAGAATGGTAATCAACAGCGATAACCGCCATGATGGTCACGTTGCCCCGCTGATCGGAGAGTCATGAAACCCGAGATCCACCCGCGATACGACTACGTGGTGTTCCGCGACAAGAGTGCCGACTTCGCGTTCCTGACCAGGTCCACGGCGGTCGGCAAGGAATCCATGGTGTGGGAGAACGGGCAGAGTTACCCGGTCATCGACGTGGAGATCTCGAGCTCGAGTCACCCCTTCTACACCGGCAAGTCTCGCGTACTCGACACCGCAGGCCGGGTGGAGAAGTTCCAGCAGCGCTACGGCAGATCCCGGTGACGCCCTTGCGCGCGCACCGGCAGGTCGCGCTGCAAGGCGGAATCGTTATCGTGACGAACAAGCACGGAGGTGAGCGCGATGGCGCGTAAGGACGAGGTGCGTCCGATCGTGAAGCTGCGGTCGACCGGGGGGACGGGTTACACCTACGTCACCCGAAAGAACCGCCGCAACGACCCCGAGCGGATGGTGCTGCGCAAGTACGACCCGGTCCTGCGCCGGCACATCGAGTTCCGGGAGGAGCGCTGACATGAGCGAGCGAGTCAGCAAGAACAGTGCACTGTTGCTCATGAAGTGGCCGAGCGCCAGCGAGGATACGCAATGAGCAACGTCTGCATGCTCACGGGAGCCAAGCCCGGCTTCGGCCACGCGATCTCGCACTCCCACGTGCGAACCAAGCGCCGCTTCGACGTCAACATTCAGCACCGCCGGTTCTTCCTGGTCAGCGAGAACCGCACCGTGCGCCTGACGCTGTCGGCGCGCGGCTTGAAGACCGTGGACAAGATCGGGGTGGAGGAAGCGGTGCGCCGCATCCGGGCCCGAGGGGTCAGGGTCTAGCGGCTGCGCTGCGGGCTAGGCTAGACGCCGATGGTGAGCCAGCCGACCGTGCCGGTCGTGGTCCTGACCGGATACCTCGGGGCGGGGAAGACCACCCTGCTCAACCACCTGCTGCGCCGATCCGGCGCCCGCGTGGGGGTCATCGTGAACGACTTCGGTTCGGTGAATATCGACGCTGGCCTGATTACGGGTCAGATCGACGAACCGGCCTCGATCGCCGGCGGTTGCCTCTGCTGCATCGCCAATACCGACGAGCTTGACGAGGCGCTGGCCAAGCTCAGCCGTGCGCGCATGCGACTGGATGCGATCGTCGTCGAGGCGAGCGGGCTGGCCGAACCGGGCACTCTCGCCCGGCTTATCCGCACCAGCAGAGTCGACCGGATTCGGCCAGGCGGGGTGGTCGATGTGATCGACGCGGCGGAGTACTTCGGAACGCTCGACGACGGTAGAGGTGCCCCGCCGGTGCGGTTCGCGTCCGCCTCCCTCGTGGTGGTCAACAAGCTGGACCAAGTCCCCGCTCACACCCGCACTCACGTTCTGGCCGCGATCGATGCGCGCATTCGGGCCCGTCACCCCGACGTGCTCGTTGTGCGGGCCGAGCACTGCCGAATCGATCCGAAGTTGATCTTCGACGTCGCCCTCGATCCCGACGCGAGCGGCCAGCTCAGCATCGACTCCTTGCTGCGCGAGGCCGCCGCGAGCGAACACCTTCACGACGATGACTACCACCATGACCACCAGCACGCGGAGTCAGTGACCTTGACGGTGTCTGCCACGGTTGAGCCTCGTGCGGTGCTGACTTTTTTGCGTGACCCTCCTGCCACCGCATATCGGGTCAAGGGGACGGTGGCGGTTGCGGTGCCGACAGGCGCGTTGTCCTACCACATTGATGTAGTCGGCGGCAGCGCCTATGTGCGAGCCGCCGGCGGGCACATTGCACCGGTGACAGCTCCGGTGCTCAGCCAGCTGGTCGCCATCGGCCTCAACCTGGACGTAGTCGACGTACGTCGGCGCCTTGCGCAGGCGCTGGCACCTGCTGCGCAACCCGACGCCCCCGGGGTACGCGCACTACACCGCCTGCATGGCGCCCTCGGCTGAGTCCGCCATCACAGCCGGCGAGAGTCCACGGACGCGATCACGCAGGGCGAAGATCGGGCGAAGGACAGGTGGCCTGGGTTCGCGCTACTGATTCGCGGTACTGAAGGGGCCGTGCCGTACCGAGAGCCTCGGTGGGCTGCGGATCCGTCGAGAGCAGGTCGGGATCGAACTGCGCTGCCCCCGCCATGAGTTCTGCGGAGCGTTCCTCGGCGACGACGTACCTGCGAGTGACCATCGCTAATGAAAATGATTGCTGATAAGGTCTCGCTCCAACGCCTGCTGAAGGAGCACCAATGCCCCGGCCCGCACGAACTCTCGGCCAGCTTGCGGCCGTTGCACTGGCGTCGGCCACCTCGCGGGTCACCAGGCGTTCGGTGCACAACGCTCGCGAGTCTCTGGAGACCGCGCGCCGAGCGCGGGAGGAGGCGGGGTGAGGGTTGTGCTGCTGGCCTCGGCGAGCGAGCGGGTGCGGCGGGAGTCAGCCGCGCAGCTGCTGGCCATTCCCGGGCGCACGGTGCTGCGCTATGAACGGGTCGGCGGGGGGCTCGTACGCGACGCGCAGGGCCGCGGGGTCCGGGCGGCGGAGGTTATCGAGGTGCTCGCACACGACAGCAGCCTCGACGTCGGCGACCTCTCGAGCCTGGTTGCTCACGATGTGCCGCGCGCCCTCTCGCTCTTGGACGGCCCGGGGGTGGATCAGCTGGTGGTGGCGCTGCCCGCCGGTATGCGCCTGGCCACGGTGGTGGCGGCACTCACCGGGGCCGGCAGGCTGGCGCAGCTGCACGCGATCGCCGTCGCGGTGGATCCGGGCGCGTTGTGGCCGGCGCTCCACTCCTCACCGCGTGGGAGCATCGGCACGGAGCTGATGCTGGCCGAGGATTACGTCGACACCAATGCGTTGATCGCCAACCTGCTGTGGGCTGACACGATCACGTTGGTCGAAGGGGTGCGCTCGCCGGGCGGCATTGGGTGCGCCGTTGGGCTGCTGACCCACCTGGCGCCGTGCGCGCGGATCATGCATCTGGCCTGCCGTCGGTTCTCGTGGAACGGCTTCGACCACGTGGAGTCGAGCTCCCGGACCAGAGCCGGAGCGTTGAGCGTTCCCCTGGAACTCGAGTCCGTCGACGGTATGACGACGGCGGTCTTCACCGCGCCACACCCGCTGGATGAGGAACGTGTTCGTCAGCGACTCACGGCGCTGGCATCGCGAAGCGTGTTCTCTCGCGGCACGGTGTGGCTCAGTTCAGAACCCGAGCGCCGAATCGCCTGGTGGGGAGTCGGCTCGGTGATCTCGTTCGCCGATGCCGGACCTTGGCTGTGTGCCCAAGCTCCGCCAGGACCCGGCGTGCCGAGCCAGGTGGCGCTTGCCTGGCGGCCCGGATTAGGCGACCGCGGCACCTCCCTGGCCTTCACCGGCCAGGACCTCGACCCCGGCGCGTTGTGGGCGTTACTCACCGAGTGCCTGGCTCAAGCGCAGTCGCAGAGCGTTGATCCGAGCATGGCCGACAACGAACCCATGCCGACTTGCTCGAACACCGCCTGCACCACGAAGGCGGCTCCCGGTGATCTGTGAGGCGTGCTTGGTGCTGGGGGGCGCAGCGGCTTTGGTGGCGCTGATGTGGAAGAGCGGCGCACCGGTTTGTGAAAGTAAACGACCACGGTTATCGTTTCGAGGAAGTCATTGGCGAAGCGAGGGAACCTCAGGTGGCAAAGAAGAGCAAGGTGGCCCGTAACGAGCATCGTCGGGCGATCGTCGAGCGCTACGCCGTGCGCCGCGGGGAACTTAAGGAGATCATTCGCCGCCCCGGCACCTCCGTTGCCGATCGCACCGCTGCCCAGGCCGAGCTGACCCGCCAACCGCGCGATGCCAGTGCCACCCGGCTGCGCAACCGCGATTCGGTCGACGGCCGTCCCCGCGGCTATGTCGGGGTATTCGGGCTCTCCCGAGTCAACCTGCGCAAGGCGGCGCACGCCGGATACCTGCCCGGTGTTCGCAAGGCGAGCTGGTAGAGCGACCTGGTGGCGCTGTTCACCCGTGACCCCGATGGACAAGGACACGATCATGATTGAGGTCAAGGCATCCGACGCGCGGGTCCCGGTGACCGTGCTCACCGGCTTCCTGGGCTCGGGGAAAACCACACTGCTCAACCGCATCCTTACCGAGGAGCACGGGATGCGGATCGCGGTGATCGAGAACGAGTTCGGTGAGGTCGGCATCGACGACGCCCTTGTGCTCGACGCCGAAGAAGAGATCTTCGAGATGAACAACGGCTGCATCTGCTGCACCGTGCGCGGGGACCTGATCCGCATCCTCGGTGCGCTGATGCGTCGCAAAGACAAGTTCGACCGAATCCTGATCGAGACTACGGGGCTGGCCGACCCGGCCCCGGTCGCGCAGACCTTCTTCATGGACGACGAAATCGCCTCGCAGCTGCGCTTGGACGCCATCGTGACCCTCGTCGATGCCGCGCACGTACGCCCGCACCTGGACGAGGTTAAGCCCGAGGGTGTGGAGAACGAGGCGATCGAGCAGATCGCCTTCGCCGACCGCATCGTGCTCAACAAGCTCGACCTCGTCGACGAGGCGACGGTGGCCGACATCGTGACTCGGATCCGGTCTATCAATTCCTTTGTCGAGATCCTGCCCACCACCCACGCCGGCGTGGAACTCAAGGCGATCCTCGACGTCGGCGCGTTCGACCTGGCCCGCGTGCTCGCCGATGACCCGACCTTCCTGACCGACACCGAACACCAGCACGACCTCACCGTCACCAGCGTCGGTATCGAGGTGGTCGGTGAGCTCGACCGGGCACGCACCAACGAATGGCTCGGGGAACTGCTGCGCGACAAGGGCGGGGATATCTTCCGGTCCAAGGGCATCCTGGCCACCAGCGACTCGACCAAGCAGTGGGTGTTCCAGGGCGTGCACATGCTCATCGACGCCACCAACGGCCGCGAGTGGCGCAAGGATGAGCCTCGCCGCAACCGACTGGTGTTCATCGGGCGCAACCTCGACCGCGGCGAACTCGAACGCGGCTTCGCCGCGTGCCTGGCGCACGCTCCGGTGCCCGCGTGAGTCTTGTGGGGATGGCGCTCGCGGAACAGATCGCCTGGCGCCTGAGCGTCGACGATTCGCCGGTAGCCCTGGCGGCGACGCCCGAGCAGGTCGTGGTCGGTGGAGCGGAAGGCTTGGTGTGGCGAGCCGAGATCGGTGATGTGGCCGCTGCTGAGATTCTGCGGCTGGCCGGTGGAGTGCTCCAGGTCGCGTTGTCACCGTCGGGCCGCGCCATTGCCGCGACCGGACCGCTCGGGCACGCGGTGCGGTCGAGTGCGGGCACGCTAGCCATGTCCGACACCGGCGCGTGGTCGGCGACCGCCGTGTGGTCCAGCGAGCGTGCGGTCGCCATAGCCTCGGGCTCGCGGGCCTTGGTGTGCAACGAGGCCGGTGTCGTGTTGTGGTCCACCGCGCCCGCGCCGAGCACCGTCACCGACCTGTGCTGGCTGCGGGACGGGCGTCGCCTGGCAGTGGCTTCCTACAACGCGGTGCGCTGCCATGAGCGCCATCAGGCCGAGCCGGTCGTCAGCTACGACTACGTCGGTTCGCATCTGGTGGTGGCGGCAGCCTCGACGGGCAAGTACCTGTGCAGCGGCAACCAGGACGCCTCCATCCACATCTGGCGTATTCGGGACGCTCACGAGATGACGATGTCGGGCTACCGTTCCAAGATCTCCCGGATCGCCTTCGACCCCAGTGGGCGCTGGCTGGCCGCCGACGGCGGGCCGGAGATCACGGTGTGGGACTTCGACGGGAAGGGGCCGGCCGGTCGCTACCCGCGCATCCTGGCCTGCCATCGCGCGATTACCGCTTTCGCCTGGCGTCCGGCAGGCCCGGCGCAGCTGGCCAGCGGTGGCTCCGAGGGAATCGTTGCGCTGTGGGCGGCCTCGACCGGGACCGAGGGTAAGGACATGCGCCCGGTGCGCGAGTTCGACCTGGGGGAGTCGATCACCGCGCTCAGTTGGGCCGGCCCGGCTCTGCTGATCGCCGCCGATCGGTCTGGGACGGTAACCGCGCTGCGGGTTCCGCCCGGTCCTCTGGTGTGATGGCGGGATGCGAGCTGGCAGACCCTGCACCGGGTCGCTGTGTCGGGGTTGTTGCTGCGGTACCCGGCGCAAGCACCCCGACACCGACCACGCCTGGCAACTGGAGCGGCTGCTCGCCGCCGCCCGCACCTGCGGTGGTCAGGTAGAGGTCCGGGCTACCGAATGCCTGGACTACTGCGCGGCCGGCAACATCATCGTGATCAATCCCTCGGGGGTGGGCCGCGCGCACGGCGCCAAGCCGGTGTGGCTCGGCTTTGTGCTCGATGACGCTCGCCTGGAACCGATCATCGACTGGGTGCTGGCCGGGGGCCCCGGTGTCGCCCCGATCCCGCCCAAGGTCGATCTGCTGGTGGTGAGCCCACCCGTCGAGGAGCGACGGGCTCGAGCCAAGCGCGCTCGGCGTAGCTGAGCGAGCACAGCTCCAAGCCGATCGGGGTTTGGCGATCAAGCGTAGATGTCCGCAGGGCTCTCCAACGTCAGCTGAGGGTCCATCAGCTCGCGTAGGCGGGCGTCGAAACCGCGGCGCGAAAACAGGAACCGGTGAACGCCCGGATAGGCCCCGGCGTGCATGAAAATATCCTTCCCAGGATTTTCTGGTGCAGGATATTTATTCTCGCTGGGCTCGGAATCCCTCTTGGCCTCCCGTGACCGCCGTCACCGGAGCTCCATGCGGGGGCCGCCCGCGAGGAAGATGCAGCCGGGTACGGCTGGCAGGACCGCGCGCAGGCAGACCTCGACCGAGGATGGCGAGCCGGGCAGGTTGACGACCAGGGTGTGCCCCCGCATGCCGGCGATCTGCCTTGACATGATGGCGGTCGGAACTTCGCGAACAGACGCAGCGCGCATGGCCTCACCGAAGCCGGGCAGCAGGCGATCGCACACGGCTGCGGTGGCCTCGGGGGTGACGTCGCGCGGCGCCGGTCCGGTCCCGCCGGTGGTGATCACCAGGGCGCAGCAGTCGCCCTCGGCGAGCGCGATGATCGCCGCTTCGATCTGCGGCTGCTCGTCGGGAACCAGAGCGTGGCAGGGCTGCCAGCCGGGTGCGAGGTGGCGATCGAGGAAGGCAGCGACAGCTGGGCCGCCGAGGTCGACGTACTCGCCGCGACTGGCCCTGTCCGAGACGGTAAGCACGCCGATACGCACCCCGTCGCTCGCAGGATCCGCAGGCACGCTTAGCCCTCTCGGTCTGGACGCTCGATGGTCAACGTCGTGCCCGCGCCGTCAGCTTCATTGACATTCAGAACTCGAAAACGTAGCAGGCGCGCGGCGAGGGCTCCGCTCCCGGGATAATGGCGCCACAGGCGGGCGTCGAAGGCGATGACGTCGCCCGGTTCGGCCGGGACCGCAACCCCACCGAATTCGCCGGGACATGCTCGTGGGTCGGCATGTGCGAGCGACGCGATGTCGCGCGGATTCAAGCCGGTTGGCAGAGCGTGGCTACCCGGAAGGAAGCGAAGCGCGTCATCGCCGCGCTGTGCGTGGTTGTACACGTGCAGCGCGACCTCGGTGAGGGGATGCGGCGCCGAGTCGTGATGCCAGCCGCCGACGACGATCGCCAACGAGCGGACGATAGGGCGAACTGGTCGGGCCAGCAATTGGGCGGCGATCTCGCCCCCGTCAATCTGATCGGCGAGGTCGAGTTCATTGTTGTGCGCGTTCGAGGGCTTGTACCAAGAAGGAAGCACGACGAAGCCGAACGCCCGAAATGTGAGTGCGTCACCGGCCGCCAGATGACGCGCGGTTTTCGAAGCGCACTGGGGTAGGCGCCCGACGGGGTCACCGCACACGGTTATGCCCTTCCTGATGATCCGTCAGGGCAGATAGCATCGACCAGCCGGGTGGCGGCGCGCTGCGCACCCCACAGGTTGCGACCGGCCGGACCGAGTTCGAGTTCGGCCAACGGGCCCATGACGTGCAGACCTGGGGCGACCTGCAGGCTTTGGTCCACAACGGGCCACCCGTCAACCCGCCTGATGACCCAAGGCCACGCGGCGAGGGGGCCGGGCTCAGGATCGACCACCGTGACCCGGGCGCCGCGCGCGGACAGCGCCGCAGCGGCCGCCAGACCGTGCGGGCCGAAGCCCACCACGACAACCCGGGTCACGGGACCGGCCTCACGCCATCACACGGGCACGCCCCGTGCCGCCGTGCGGGAGCCGACGGGAGGCAGATCTGATGTAGAGCCACATCGCGATCACCATCGGAATAGTCACCACGCTGTTGTAGAACATGTGCAACTCGAAGCGCAGGAAGAACAACTGCGCCAGCGAGGTCGGCACCGGCTCGCCGTCGAGGTTGTGCCCGGTGAGCCTCTGCACGAGCAGCAGCAGGTGCTCGATGTGATGCCAGAACTGCAAGGCCAGGGCCGCAGTCCACCACCTGCGCGCGGCACCCTGGAACCCGGGGCGTAGCAGGAACAGGCCGATCAGCATCGCAAGCGCATAGCTGTAGTGCAGCCACTCCGAGGTGACCAGCGAGGGGAACGGTTCACCCAGAGCTCCACGTGCCTGCGCCCGGGGGACGTCGAAAACCCAGATCTGGATCGCTTGCACAGCGTGCTCGACCCAGTGCGAGGCGACGATCACCATAAAGATCATCAAGGCGTTGATGTGACACGGCCCGTTGATGGCGGGGATCACGCCCCGCCATCGCGAGGCGGCCGGATCCACCGCGGCGCGGCAGTCCGGAGCGGGGGCGCTGGCAAGCCCTGCCGCCCCGAGGTCAGCGGACATTTATCTCGCCGAGGACGATCGTTGAGCCGAACATCGCCCAGTTCTCGATCAGATGTGACGGGGTGGCAGTCGGGTTGCTCGCCGGGGTCCAGAAGGCGGTCAGGAAGTGCAGGTAGAACTCGTCGAGGCGGGTGCCCTTGTGATCCAGGCCTTCGGCCCGGAAGGGGTGGATGACGTCCTCGACGACCTGGGAGCCCATCGTGGTGATCGAGCGCATTCGGCCGGCCACAAAGATCCGGTTGCGGCGGGTGTCCACGTCGTAGCGGTCAATCCGGGTGGAGTACATCATCATCGCGAACGGTCCAGTGGTCGCTAAGCCGGTCGGGATGGCAGCGGTCATCGGGATCGCACCGCCGGAGTTGCCGAGCGATCCGACGCCGCAGGAGACCGAGTTCGGGTTCAGCGTGAACGAGGAGAGCCCGAACCCGGTGTCGGGGCCCGAGTGCATGCCGGCTCCGGCGTTCTGCATGACATCACCCAGGCCGTTCTTGCCCGATTTTCCCTGGCGAGAGCGAATCTTGTCCGCGTCGGCCGAGGCGGATTGACCGCCCGCCGCGACTGCGACCACGCCGGCGGCAGCGACGCCGCCGACGCCGGCCAGCGCCCGCAGTGCTCGGCGCCGCTGGGGATCCGCCGCGCCGGCCTGAGTGCGGGACCGATGGATGTTGTTCATGGAGGTTCCTTTCACCTTGGTGAACACCTGTGCGGGCTGTCCGCTCAGGTGGATCTGTGGGAGGGATTTCCTGGCCACGGAAGAGCGCGGCAGGGGGTAGCAGTCGTCGGCGTCGCGTTCGCGGTGCTGGGGCGTCCGGGGCGAGGGTGCCGTGGCGCGTCGCGTCAATCTGCGCCGCGCCGCAGCGCCGGCAGTAGCGACAGTCGGGTGCGTTCAGATGGCAGCATCGACAGCATGGCGTGCTCACCACAGCTGCCCCCCGGACAGGCGCCATCGCGGAAGCAGCACACGCAGCGGGCCCTGCACCATGAGCCAGACCGCGACCCACGCCGTGAGGACGGGCACCACGAAGCTGGACGCCGAACTCGGGCGAAGCTCGACCGGCAGCACGGTCACGGCCAAGGCGAGGGGCGTGAGTTCGGCGAACACCGCCAACAGTGCCACCAAGGAGGGCCAGTCCCGCTCTGCTCGGCGCTGCTGCAGGCCGTGATAGATCCCCTCCCAGATGATCCCGAGCAAAGTCATCAGTACCAGCACCGCGACGACACTTCCCGCGGACTGCATGAGGTTGCTCGACTGCCGCCCGGGAAGGGTGGCGGCGGCGACCAGGGCGGCGGGTAGCCCGCAGGTCAGGGTCATCAGCAGGCGGGTCTGCACCCGCCCGCGAAGGGTGAGCGTCACGGTGTCACGCCCCGCATCCAGCGCACCCAGCCGGCCAGCGAGTTGCGCATCGTCAACGGCCGACACATGCCGGATGCCGCCAGAGCGTCGGCGATGCGTAGCGCGGCCGCCTGCAGGCCCCAGTACGAATCGACGGGGCCGATGTCGGTGCCCAGGGACATCGCACCGCTCGCGAAGATCCGAGCCTGGCCGTGCCGGGCTTCCCGTACCTCGAAATCGGCGCTGACCGTGAGGCGCCCGAAACTGTTCTCGCGGGCCAGGCCGGTGGCGACCAGGTCGGCCAGCAGTCCATGCTCCCCGGCGCGCCCGACGAGTCCCGTGCAGTCGATCACCGCGTCGACCAGCAGATCGTCGGGGGCAAGGTGTGCATCATCGCCGCGGATCTGCGCGCGGATCCGGTCGCCGTCCGCGGGCTCCAGAGAGTGAATCTCGCCGACGATGGCGCGGTATCTGCCCTCGGCTGCCGCTCGGGTCAGCAGGCCCGGCAGGCCGGCGCGCGGGGGAGCGCTGGGCGCGGTCAGTGCGCGCAGACGGCGATGCCGGGAACCTTCGGTGCAGGCGTGCGCGACGTGGGTGGCGAGCTGACCGCCGAAGGCGCCTTTGGGAACCGTGTAGTGCTGCCAGTTCCACACCGCCGGATCGTTGACGGTGCTACGGGGGTGGGTGCGGCGGACCAGGTGGATGATTCGCGGTCGGGTCTGCGCGGCGCCGCCGCCTTCGCTGAGCCGCTCGATGACGCGGGCCGCCGTAGCGCCGGCCCCGCACACCAGCACGTTCGCCCCCGCGGGAAGCGAGGCGTACAGCTGTTCGTGGGGTTCGTAGGCATGTACGACCGTAGGGAACTCGCCGAAGCGACCACGGAAGCGCCGAAGGTGGCGCGTGAGGCCGAGGGCTGGGTAGCCCAGCGCGAGGTGGACGGCGCGGGCGCGGATGGCGTGTTGCTGCCCGCAGTCGTCGGTGGCGAAGGTGACCAAGCCGCCGTTGCGGTGCAGACGGATCCGCTGCGCACGCAGGCGCTGATGCATGTGGGGCCAGCCGATGCGGGCGGCCTCGCGAGCGACGCCGTGGTAGACGTGCCCGCTGACCGGGGCGAACGGGTCACACAGCATGGGCTCGCCGAGAACCCGCAGCAGGGGTCGCGGACTACGCCGGGCGATCGCCTCCTCGAGGGCATAGCCGGGAAAGCCCCAGATGTTGTCGATGCGCGCACCCGAATCCGAACGCAGCCGGTCGTGATCGCGCAGCTGCGAGCAGTGTGCGAGGTGGCGAAATCCCAGGGCGGGATCGGGATCTGGTCCGGCCACTCGCAGATCGCCGGTGGGAATGCCCAGGACCCGCAGCACGTCGATCAAGGCGAACGATCCCAGGCCGCCGCCGATGCTGAGCACCTCCACGTCCTGGACCGGCAGGCAGCGCAGGTCACTCTCGTCGCAGAAGGGTCCCGAGCGCACCTGAACCTGGGGTGACCTCATGCCCGGCACTCTAATGATAACGATTGTCATCAGCAACTCGGCTGGCTCTGACTGATGGCGCGACAAGGTCGCCGTGGTGTAGAGGTCGCGGGGGTTAGAGGTTGTGGAGTTTGCGGGCGTGCCAGCCTTGCAGTACTGTAAACGACAATCATTGTCAATCCGTGTCAGGGCAGAACAAAGGATGACGAGTGCGACGTTCTCGGCAGCGCGGGTCCGGTCCCTTGCTCGCGCTCCTCGCGTGTGCCGGCGTGCTCACCGCGTGTTCGGATGACGATGCAGGTGCCCCAGTGCCGGCTGCTTCGCAGGTCTCGGTAACACCGGCTGCCCAGGGGCTTGTCGAGCCGATTCCCGTGGCCGCAGCGTTCTATCCGATCGCCGAGGCAGTCGGCCGGGTGGGCGGTGACCGGGTCGCGGTGCAGAACCTGACCCCACCGGGTGGCGGTCCGCACGATCTTGAACTGAACCCGCGTCAGGTTGAAGAGCTGGAGAAGGCGCGGGCGATCTTCTATCTCTCCGGCGGCTTCCAACCGCAGGTACAGCAGGCAGCGTCCGGGATGCCCGCGGCGGCCCGCAAGGTCGACATCCTGGCCGGGGTGAGCCTGCTTCCGGTGGGCGAGCAACTTGCCGGCACCCAGGGCGAGGTCGACGGCGAGGTGCTTGCCGATGGTGGAGATCCCCACATCTGGGTGGACCCGCTGCTCCAACTCGGCATCGCGACCCAGGCACGGGACGTGCTGGTAGAGCTCGACCCCGCGGGCACCTCGACCTATGACACCAATCTTGCGGCTTACCGCAGTGAACTTGAGGCGCTCAACGTCGACTACCGGACCGGGCTGCAAACCTGTCAGTCGCGGGTGGTCGTGACCAGCCACCGGGCGTTTGAGTACCTCGCCCGCCGGTACGGCTTGATCCAGATCGCCATCGCCGGGCTCTCTCCCGAGGACGAGCCTGATCCTCGCTCGCTGGCTGCCATCGCCGAGGCGGCCAAGAGGGAAGGGGTGCGCACCGTCTACTTTGAGGAGCAGGTGCCGGCCGACTTCGCCCGGACCGTGGCGCGCGAGATCGGCGCCGGCACCGACGCGCTCGATCCCGTGGAGACCATCACGGCCGAAGATCTGGCCGCCGGACGTACCTACAGTGCCGTCATGCGCGACAACCTTGCCGCGCTGCGCGCGGGCCTGGGCTGCACGTGAGCGCTCCGCTGTGCCAGTCAACCCCAGAGCGCGGACAAGCCGGTGAGGAGTCGCTCCGGGTCAGCGACCTGGGCGTGCGGTACGGCTCACGGGTCGCACTTCGCGACCTGAGCGTGCGCGCCGGATGGGGTGAGCTGATCGCGGTGATCGGCCCCAACGGCGCCGGGAAGTCCACCCTGTTCAAGGCGATGTCCGGCCTGGTGCCCTACACCGGCGAGGTCGCCCTGGCGGGCGAGCCGTGCCATTGTGGACGCAGCCCGGTTACCTCCTACCTGCCCCAGCGCGCGGACATCGACCTGGATTTCCCGATCAGCGTGGGCGCGATGGTCCTGTCCGGGCGCCGCAGGTTCCTGCCCCCGTGGCGCCGCCCGCGCGAGCCGGACCGTGCCGCAGTCGCCGACGCGCTGCGGGCGGTCGACCTGCTTCCCCGCGCTCGCGACCGGATCGGGTCCCTGTCCGGTGGCCAGTTGCAGCGGGCCTTCGTCGCCCGGGCGCTGGCCTCCCGGGCGCGGGTGCTGCTGCTCGACGAGGCCCTTGCCGGGGTGGATGCGCCGAATACGGCCGAGCTGATCGAGCTGTTCACCCGCCTCACCGCGCAGGGCCGCACCATCTTGGTGGCCACACACGACCTCGCCTTGACGCGACGTCACTTTTCGCGCTGCATTGCCGTGAACGGCACTGTGACGGCGGATGGCCCGCCGGCCGCGGTGCTGACCTTGGAGAGCCTGGAGGCGACCTTCGGATCCGGGATCGCCGCCTGATGCTTGGCCCGTTCACCGAGCTACTCCTCGACCCCTATTCCTCGCAGTTCATGCGCCGGGCGCTACTCGCCGCGATTCTGGTCGGGGTGCTGTGCCCAGTGGTCGGAGTGTGGGTGATCCTGCGCCGGCTCGCATTCCTTGGCGATGCGATGGCGCACTCGACGTTGTCCGGGGTGGCCGCGGCCTATCTGTTGGGGGTGAGCATCGTCGCGGGGGCGCTGGTCGCAGGCCTGCTGATGGGGCTGCTCGTCGCATTGCTCGGCGCCCGGCGAGCGTTGCACGATGATGCGGCAATCGGCGTGGTCGAGACCGTGCTGTTCGCCACCGGGCTCATCCTGATCGCCTCCAACGATGACATCGGCGTGGATCTGGGCCACCTGCTGCTGGGCCAGATCACCACGGTGGACCACCACGATCTGGTCCTGGCCGGTGTGCTCGTCGCGATCGTACTCAGCGCCGCGGCCCTGCTGGGGCGCGATCTGCTCTCGGCCACCTTCGACCCGGTGCATGCGCGCGGGGTGGGGGTGCCCGAAGCTGCCGTGCGCGTGGTGGTGCTCGCCATGGTGTGCATCGCCGTCGTGGTCAGCCTGCAGACCGTCGGGCTGCTGATGAGCGTGGCGATCCTGGTTACCCCGGCGGCGAGTGCGCGGCTATGGACCTGCCGCGTGGGCACGATGACCGCGGCCGCCGTTGGCTACGGGCTGTTCGCCACCGTTGGTGGGCTCACGGTGAGCTATCACGCCGCGAGCCCGCCCGGGGCCACGATCGCGCTGGTCGCGGCGGCCTGCTTTGCGGCGACTTTTCTGCTCACCTTGCCGGTACACACCGCCCGGCGGGGTCACCCTGACTCATTCGCCGGTGAGCGGGATCAGCCGCTCAAGGCCGGGCAGTCGTTGCAGTAGCCGCGCAGTTCCACCACGTGGGTCACGTCGCTGTAACCGGCCGCCCGCGCAACCCGGTCCGCCCAGCGCTCCACCGGCTCGGAATCGACCGCGATGCTGCGATGGCATCGCAGGCACATCAGGTAATGCCGATGCTCGTGCCCGCTGCGCAGGCGGTAACGGCGCTCGCCGTCGAGGTCATGGATGACGTCAACGAGCTCCGCCCTCTCGAAATGATGAAGTGTGCGATAAACGGTGCTCAGGCTCATGGCTCGGGGGAGTTCGGCCGCCAGCTGGTCATGAAGCTCTTGAGCTGAGCAGAACGAGGCGCTCTGACGCAGGCGGGCCAGCAGGGCCGCGCGATGACGTGAGGAGCGGGTGGCGATGGCGCCGCTCTTCTCACGTGTGCAGCGGGTAGGGGTCACCTTGACCTCACCGATTGGACGGCGTGCTCGCATAGGGCAGCAGAGCCATCTCGCGCGCGTTCTTGATCGCCCGAGCGATCTGGCGCTGCTGCTGGCCGGTGACCCCGGTCACGCGCCGCGAGCGGATCTTGCCGCGATCGGAGATGAAGCGCCGCAGCAGGGCGGTGTCCTTGTAGTCGATGGAGGTGATCTTGGCGGCGAGCAACGGATTGGACTTCTTCCTGCGGACCGGACGCGGTGCAGGCTTCATGGCGGGCCCTCTCTCCGAACGACGATGGTTATCATTATGCTACGAAGCGAACACGAAGTTCACCACGAGGGGACACCGCAATGCCACGTCAGGCGCCGTCGGGCTACACCGCGTTCGCCTGCACCGGACCGTCGTGTGAGTCGCTGTGTGGGCAGGTCTTCGCGCCGTTGCGTGCGTGCGTGCGGGCGGGCATGCATGGGGTGCTGGTCTCGACCGGGTGTTCCCTCGGACCCCTGATGTGCCGCACCCGTACCCCCGGCACCGTCGTGATCGTTCAGCCCTGCGATGAGGCTCGGCGCCCCATCGACGCAGCGATGGTCATCGGACCCCTGCGCGACGACCTGGACGTCGACGAGCTGCGGCGCTGGCTGGAGAAGGGGACGCTGGAGTTCGGCCTGCTACCCGCTCGGCTTCGCGCGGTGTCCCGTGCGGCGGAGCTCGCGCTGGTGAACTGAACCCAGCTCAACGCAACAGGTAGGGGATAACGTCAAGGCGCGGCGCGGATGGTCGTCGTGGTACGACAGTAGGGAGCCGCGCCAGTGCGCGGACGCCTGCACCGGGAAGGGTCGCTCGCCTTGAACATGCCCCGGGATCTCGTGCTGGTGCGTCACGGCGAGGCCGAGGGCAACGTGACGGTGCAGAACGCGAAGAGCGGTGACCTCTCCGGTTACACCGATGCGTTCGTCACCACGCCAGGGCACCGTTGGCGCCTGACCGACCTCGGCCGCGCTCAGGCGGCGAGGATCGGAGCCTGGCTGGCTGCGGAGTTCACTGCGGGCTTCGATGCCTGCTACGTATCGCCCTACGTGCGCACCCGCGAGACCGCCGGCCTGCTCGGTGTGCCGGGCGCGACCTGGTCCCTGAACCGCGCGCTGCGCGAACGCGACTGGGGCGACATCGGCTCGATGCCGCGCGAAACGTTTCACGAGCGCTATCCCGACAACGCTCTGACCAAACGGATCGACCCGCTCTACTGGGTACCGCCCGGCGGGGAGTCGGTCGCCCAGGTCGCCGAGGACCGGGTGCGCAACGTGCTCTCCACCCTGCATCGCGAGCGCTCCGAACAACGGGTGCTCGCCGTCACCCACGGGGAGTTCATGTGGGCTGCCCGGCTCGTGCTCGAGCGCTGGGACGACGAGGAGTTCGTGCGCCGCGACGCCGATCCCGCGGATCGCATCCACAACGCGATGGCCCTGCACTACAGCCGCGTCGACCCGGTGTCCGGTGAGCAGGCGAACCGGCTGCGCTGGATACGCGACGCCCGCCCGATCCGCGACGGTGAGCGGTGGCGGGTGGCGCTCTCGCCCTGGCGCGAGTTCACCCCGCACCGGCGTAGCAGCGCCGACCTGCTCGCCTCGATCGCTGACGTCCCCTCGATGCTGGATCCGCTCTGAGGAGATCCCTGGCTTATCAATTTTGAGGCTCGGTGGCACACCGGGCGCGGCCTCGATGACCTCATCCGTTCGGCCGGGAACTCCAGGCGCATCCGCCGTCATCCAAGCCTGTGACCACACGACGGGCGCAGCGGGAAGCAGACGATGGCTAAGACACTCGAGTTGCCGGTGGCGGTTCTGGCACTGAGCGCGCAGGAGGCGATGGCGCGCTCGCTCGCCGAGCTGGTCACCGCGGTGTGTGCGCCAGGCAACGAGGTTCGGGCGAAGGCGGCGGCCGAATCGTGCCGGGAGGCCGCGGGGAGCACACGAGCGGCGGGCCGCCTCGAGCCCGTCATCGATGCCCTGACCAGCGGCGCGGACCCGCGGCCGTGGCACGGTGCGCTGCTGGACAGCTTCGAGGAGGTCTCGGCGACCCGCCGGGCGATGTTGCTGGCCGACCTGTGCCTGCACCATCCCCACGTCGAGGCTGCAGCCCTGGTGAGCGGGGCGGTGCTGCGGCGCCTGGATCTGGTCCTCGATCTTGGCCAGTGCCCTTTCGCGGCCCACGACGTGCAGACCCGCTTCGCCGCGATCGCCCAGGACCTCGGCGAGGCCAAACTGACCAGGGCGTCCGCCAGCGCGATCACCGCGTTCAGGCTCACGCTGGGGGCCGCCGGGGTGGGTCTCCTCGGCAACATCACCGGCGACAAACTCAGAACCTTGCTGACCGCTCCGGATGATCAGGTCAACACGCTCAGCCGGCTGTTGGTCGGCATGTGGGCGGGTGGCAGCACCGAGGAGATCGAGACGGCGAGCGTGGCGGCGGCCTGGGACGCCGTCGCGCAGGCGGCGGCCGAGGCCTCCGAGGCGCTGGCCGCGGCCCGCCGAGGCAACAGCGGGCAGGGCAAGGCCGATCGCGTGCACCGGGTGGCGTGCTGCGCGGCCGAGTTCGGCCAAGGGCTGGCCGAGCAGTTTGCCCCCGAGCTACTTCCCGCACGCATCGTTGCGCCCGTCACCGATCTCGCCTTCGATGAGGCGCACCGGGTCCTGGACGCCCTCGGCTACCAGGTCAAGGGCACCGACGCCCTGGCCAACCGTTGGGTGACGAAGAAGAACAACTGGAAGGTGGTCGAGCAGCAGCCGCCCGGCGAGCAGCACGAGATCGCGCTGGGCCTGCGCAAATTCGACGACCCGTCATGACCGAGGTGCGCGGCGCAGGCGCCGGGTCCACCGCTCACCGAGCCGCAGGTCCAGCAACTGCACCAGGCAGCATGCGGTGGCCGTGCCAAGCGCGATCGTCAGCCAGTGCGTGGCGGTCATCGAAATCCCTCCGCGTGGTGGTCGTAGGACCGCAGCTCACCCGCGTGGGCTTCAATCTCGCTTCAGGACCGCATGGGCAACAACGGCAAGAAGGGACATGTCATGGCGGCATCCGCCGATGAGGGAACTGCTCCGGGCCCGAGAACCCCGATCCGGGTGGATATCGCGATGTTCGGTGGCGAGCGGGCGGGCAAGACCAGCCTGCTCGCCTCGATGTACACCAGCGTGCTGGCTGAGGTCCGCGCCGCGGGGCTGGCGATCCGGCGCAGCGGCGCCGGCACCATCCACACCCTCGACGAGGCCTACGACGCCCTGGAACGACTGCCCGAGCACGTCCGCCTTGACCCCACGTTGAGCAACCTCGGCGTGTCCTCGACCCCGACGGGCACCAGCCGGGTCTTCGACTTCGTCGTGCACGGCGCCGGGGTCGATGTGGCGACGTTGAGCTTCGCCGACTTCAGCGGTGAGGACATCGTGGCCATGGCCGCCCATGTCCTGGACACCCTGCGCGGCGCCGAGATCGTGCTGATCGCGATCAACACCCCGGCGCTGATGCAGGCTCACGAGGACGCGGCCTACCTGCCGCTGCACCTGCGGGCCAACGTGCCCGACCAGCTCAACGAGATTCTTGCGACGTGGTCGGGGCCGGCCCCGCTGCTGGTGATGTTCTGCCCGATCAAGGCCGAGGCATGGCTGCACTCCGAGCAGGGTTCGGCTCAGCTGCTCGGGGCCGTCGAGCAGGCCTACTCCCAGACGCTGAACCTGCTCGCCCGCAAGACCTTCGAGACGACCACCGTCGTCATCACTCCGGTGGAGACCGTCGGCTCGGTGGAGTTCGACGGCCTGCGTACCTACAACGAGGCTCTGCCGCCTAGTCACACCAACGTCGTCTACACCTGGCGCGCGGCGGCGCGCAGCTGGGCGCCGCGCTACCACGAGCAGCCCTTCCGCTGGGCGCTGCTCGCGGTCACCCGCGCCGTCGACTACGGCACCTTGCATCTGGGGGCGGGCGGCAAGGGATGGCAGCGCCTGCTGGCGCGCGTCGGACAGGCCTACGTGCGCACCGGCCTGCCGAAGATCGCCTCGGTGGAAAGGTTCTGGTCTGACAGCACCGGCCTTAGCGACTTCCGGGCGGCGACCGCGCGGCTCGCGGAGAACATCGCGACCGAAGCCCCATGCCGACTCGTGCAGTCCGGTGACCTGCTCAAGCCGGTCGGGTGAGCGCCATGAACATGATCGACACTCAGATTTGGGTGCGGGCCCGGGCGACCATGAGCGGTGAGCGCTGGTTCCGGTGCACCGCAAACAGCGCGGCAGCCGCCGAACTCGCGCCCGGCGTCGCCGCTCTGGTCGATCGCCTGGACCCGGCGGGTATCTCGGTCCTGGTCGCGCCGGTCGCGAATTCCGAGTCTGGGTGGGCAGTAGTGGCCCGCGGTCTGCCGACCGCGCAGAAGATGGCGAACACCGCCGCCCCGGTCGCCGCGTTGGTCGTGCTCACCGACGAGCGCGCTTGCCGCAACCTCGCCGCTGCCTTGCTCGCCGGGCTTTCCGGACCCGAGAACAATCTCGCGGTGGCGCTGGGAGGCTGCGTGCACGATGGACCGGACACCGTCAGCATCGCGCTGCGCAGCGAGTTCACTCACCTGCTCGACGCCGCGCTTCGCGACGTCCCCGTGCTGAGGGCCGGTGCGCGTTCCGAATCGGGCACGGCCGGGCAGGTCGCGGCAACGGCGGCGCTGCTGGCCGGGGACGGCCCACTGCCCACCGCCGAGATCCCGGTCCTGGTGAGCGCCAGCGCCGAACCAATGGCCGCCGGGCCTTTGGCCGGGGTCGGGCTGCACGTCGACACCCGGCCCGCTGCCCCGATCCGGGACCCGGGCGCCACCCTGATCCCCGGCCCCGAGGACGCCGAGCCGGCGGTGGCGGCGGCCGAGCGAGTGCTGTCCGACCGGCCGGCCCGCTCGGCGCGGCTGGTCTCGGCCGTGGTCAATGTCGTGTCACTCGTCGCCCTGGTGTTCTTGCTCGGCTCTGCGGTGATCGCGGTCCGCGCCGGGGTTGACCTGGCCGAGACCGGGCGCCGGGCGTTCGGCCTGCAAGCGCCGAGCGAGGGCGTCGACTGGTATCTGCTCAGCGTGGGCGCCGTTTTCCTCGCCGTTCCGCTCGCTGCCCTGGCCTGGCTCGCCCGGCTGCTGCGACGGCGTTACCGCTCACGCCTGCAGGAGTGCTTCGGCGACACCGGCGACGCGCGGGTGTTCACCGGGCACGTGAAAGGTAGTCAGACGGCGTGGCTGCGTGAGGTGTTGGAGTCTGCGCGCTGGTCCCCGTCCGCTGATGAGTGGCGCCTGGGCGGTCAACTGCCCCCGGGCCGCCTGGATGATGCGCAGTACCGCGCCGCGGCCGCGCTGGTGCGCGGGGAACTGAACAACAAGCTCGGAGCGGTGGCGCTGGCCACGGGGCTGGCTGTCGCGGTGGCCCAGCGCCCAATCGCCGACGCCGCGGCGGTCGTCGCCGGGTCCGCCGAGCTGCAGATCGAGGCCCTCGCCACCCTCGGCCTGCGCCCGACCCCGCGCGCGTGGCTGCACATCGGCCGCGCGGCGTCCACCGCGCTGCTCGCCGCCAGCTACCTCGACGCCGAGGAACGCCTGGAGGTGCGCCTGATGGTGCGCGCCGCCGCCGCCGGGATCGATACGGCAGAGGGCCTGGTCGAGGACCTGGACTCCGCGCTCGGCGAGGCCGCCGAGGGCATCGGCGGCACCGTCGGCGCCGGGCTGCAGCTGCTCACCGGGGCGACCGCGGGGGTGACCGGCACGGTGCTGCGTCAGACCTCGGAGTTCATCAAGGACGTGGGCGATGAGATCAGCGAGGGGCTGATCGTCGCCACCGTGCTGCACTTTCACGCGATGGCCCTGGTCGCTGACGCCCTCGCGCTCGACGAGGCGCATCGCCGCGAGCTGGCGCTGCCCGCCGGGCGCGTACCGCCGGAGCTGCTGCGGATCGCCGGCAGCCTGGCCCGCCGCCAGACTCTCGCGTTCAGTCGGATGCTGCGGGGCAGGGCCCGCGCCTCCCTCAAGGCGGCCCCGAAGTCGCTGCTGCGTCGTAAACCGAAGACGTGATCCTGGCCTGCGCGGGTGGGGCGGTCAGCGGACGTCGAGCGATTCGCCGATCTGGTCGGCCACGGCAGCGCTCGTCTTCTTGCCGAACAGCGTGACCGTCAGCACGTACTGCTTGCCGCCCTGGAAGATCACGTACTGGATCTGCTGGGCCGGAACTGCCCCTGAGCCGAACGCGTCCTTGCCGGGCCGATAGGAGACGCGCACGCCTTGACCGCTGGCGGTCTCGGTGAGCCCGGCCTGCACGGAGGTGGCGCCGATCTCGTCCTTGAGGAACGCGGGGTAGGCGTCGATGAAGTCGGACAGCGGAATCGCTCCGGTGTCGATGATCACCACGTTGACGTTCGTCCCCGACGGATCAGGGCTCAAGGCCACGTACTGGATCTTGCTCGCCTGGGCCGGGTCGAAGTTGAAGTTCGGATTCTCCTCAAGAACCTTCTTGAGCTTTGCCGGCCCGTTCGGCAGCGTCTTCCAGCCCTTGGGCAGGGCGAGCGCGAAGTCGTGTTCGGACACCGTGACCAGCCGGAAACCAGGCGGAACAGCGTCGGCTTGCTCGCCGCTCGCGGCCGCGGGGGCGCCCTGGCCGCCGACTTCGCCCGAGCTCTCCTCATCGCCCCCGCAACCGGCCAGCAGCGCGGCGGCGGTCGTGGCGGCAGCTGCGGTCGCGAGCAGGCGAGTGCGGGTGGGTACCCGGCGGTGTGCGAGCTGGCGTGTCATGGCTGTCCTTCCAGGGTGGCACGGGAATCCTGACTTGAGTAGATGCCGCCGGCCTACCGTCAGGTTCCCGTCAGGAACAGTGACCTTCGCTCGGCGGGGACAGCTGCCCGGCCCGGATCGCCACTACGGCGTAGGTCAGGGGCTGGTCCGGGGGAGCGCCGCCGTCCTCCAGTTGATCGCCACCCGTGCGTCCGACGGTGTGCCAGCCACCGTCGGGCTTTCGGCGCTGCACCCGGTAGCTCAGGTCGCTCTCCCCAGCGCGCTGCCAGCTGACGTGGACCGAACCCCTGATCCGCTGCACCCTCACCTCGCCGGGGGCGGGAACTGCGCCGACGCGAGAGAGGGCTTCGGCGATCTCGTCGCGCAGGGCGGTCACGGCCGGGGGTGGTTCGGCACCCGCCGCGGCCAGGGCGGCGTTCACGTGATGCTGGGCATCGCCCGGGCGCCCGGCCCGCAGCGCCGCGCGCGCCTCGCGCAGCGGCGCGGTCCAGCGGGGATCACGCCGCGTGTAGTCGATCCGCGGTGTCGCCTGCGGTGCACTCGCGGGTGCGGCTCGCTCGGGCGCGTCCTCGAACCCGGCGCCGAGTTCGCGCGCGATCTCGCGCGGAACGCGGGCGGCCCGGGCACCATCCAGTCCCAGCGCCCGGGCCGCAGCGGTCAGCACCTCGGCGTCGGCACTGGTGAGCCGGTCCTCCACGAGCACCGCCGCCAGCACCTGCGGGCGTAGGCGCTCCGCGACGTCGCGCGCCACGGCGTCGAGGTAACGCTCGCGCGCCAGCGGGCCGCGCTCGAGCTGGTCCGCGACGTGCACCAGTAGCTCATCGACGACGGCGCGTAGCCGCTGGGGAGGGATCTCCCGGGCGCGAGCTCGCCAGGCGCGGGCGGCGAGCGTGATGGCGGCGTCGTCGGCGTCGGGTCCGAGGTCCAGGAGCGCAAGCAGCGTGACCGGTGGCTCGTCGTGGTCCCCGAGCGCGCCGAACTCCTCCAGCAGAGCACGAATCTGGCGGCGGCGGTCATCCTCGGCGGGTGAGGGCATTGCCGGGATGGGGGCGTCGTCGCTGACGCGGTGCATGGCCACCCGGCCCGTCGCCTCGGCTTGGCTCAGCCCGGTGGAGATCCCAAGCTGGTGCAGGTGCGCCAGCTTGGCCCGGGGCAGGGCGCCGTGCTTGTCGATCAGGGCGCGGATCGCCGCGTCCAGCAGCGCGAACCGGTCCGCATCACGGGTAGCGCGCTGCTCGCGCACGGCCCGTGCGGTGACGGCGCGGGTGGGGGCGGCTAGCAGCAGGCGCGCTCGCGCCTCGTGGTCGGCGACCAGGTCCGCTGCCAGGCCCGCGTACTTGGGGTGGTCGCGGTGGCGCTGCCAGAACCCCCAGACCTCGTCCAGGCGCCGGGAGACCGCTGCGTCGTCGAGGCGCTCCGCGTCGGCCAGCGGCAGGTCGTAGAGCTCAAAGGGATCCGAGTGATCCCCGCCACCGCGTCGCAGGATCTCCGCGAGCACCCGCTTGCGGTAGTCGTTGGGGTCGAACGCGGCCAGCACGCCTAGCCGTCCCGTCGCCGCGAGCGCAGGATCTGCTCGCGCTCGCGGGCGACCTCTGCCTGGGAGATCGTGGCGCCGGTCTCCGC
Organism: Sporichthyaceae bacterium; assembly: GCA_052388275.1. GTDB lineage: Bacteria > Actinomycetota > Actinomycetes > Sporichthyales > Sporichthyaceae > JBQTII01. The sequence continues at coordinate 62,841 of JBQTII010000008.1, forward strand.
GGTCAACACCAGCGGCAGATTCGCTTCGACGTGATGGGCCGTCACGTGCAGCACACCGTCGAAACCCATTCGAAAGGAGATCCGGACCTCGGAGCCGTCGGAGTACCCCGAGGGAATTCCCTCGATCTGTCCGGTCATCAGAATCTTGGCGTCCTCTGGGTCGGCGGAGGCGACCTGGCCCTGCTGTTCGATCACCACGACGCTGATCACGTCCTGATCGGCGCGCATGGTGCCGAAGGAGCGGGAGACCTTGATCGGCAGCGGGTCGTTGCGCGCCACCAGCCAGGTCGCCTCCAGCCGCCCGCCGTCATCGGAGACGGCGAGCACTCCGAAGCCGCGCGAGACCACGGTGTCCACCCGGATCTCCACCGAGCGCCGGACCGCCGCCGGCGCCAGGCCGACTGCGCCCGCGATCCGCTCGCACGCAGCCGCCAGGTCCGCTTCCGCGGCGCGGTCGACCAGGTCACCGTCCCGCAGTCGCCCGCGGGTGCGCAAGTCGGCCAGCACCATGCGCTCCAGGTCCAGCTTGGAGCCGTACACCGCAGCCCCGCGGACCACGGCAAGCTCGGGGTCGTGCAGCTGCGGGCTCAGCCCCAGCTCCTGCGCCAGCGCGTCGGCGACGGCCGGCATCCGGGAGGAGCCGCCCACCAGGAACGCCCGGTCCACCCGGCCCACTCCGCGCGCGGACGCGGCCGCCAGACAGTCCCGGGTCAGGTCCACGGTGCGTCGTAGCAGGGTTGCGGTGAGCTCGGCGAACAGTAACCGGGTCAGGGTCACCACGGAGCTGCACCCATCATGACTGACCGTCACATCAGTTCGTTCCCGGTCGCTGAGTTCGCGTTTGGCGCGCTCAGCGGCCAGCACCAGCTCCTGCGCCCCGGCGGAGTCATCGAGCGGATCCTCGGCATCGGGGTGCTCCTGGCAGAACTGGCGTGAGAGATACAGCGCGAGGCGCTCGTCCCAGTCCGCCCCGCCGAGTTGATGATCGCCCTCGACGGCGAGCACGGTGATCCGTCGGTCGGCCAGCTCGATCACGGTGGCATCGAACGTGCCCCCACCCAGGTCGTAGACCAGCACGGTCTCGAAGTCCTGCGCCGCCTGCTCCCGGCCATCGATCCGCCCGAAGCCATAGGACAGCGCGGCGGCGATCGGCTCGGAGAGCACCCCGACCACGTTCAGGCCGGCGTAGCTGCCGGCCAGCATCGTCGCCCGGCGCTCCTCGTCCCCGAAGTACGCCGGGACGGTGATCACCGCGTTCTTGACCTCGGCGCCGAGGGCGTAGCGGGCGTCCGCGACCAGGCTCTCCAGGATCAGCGCCGAGACCGCCGGCGCCGACCAGCCCATGCCGTGGGCGACGAAGCGCCAATCGGTATCGCCCATTCGACGTTTGACCAGCGAGCACACGTGCTCAGGATCCGCCCGAGCCTGCCGCCGGGCGCCCTCACCCACCAGGTGCTCGATCGCCGAGGCGAACAGCACGACCGAGGGCACGTTGGGGGCCCCGGCCAGCCCGACCACCACCTGGGGTTCGCCCGAGGTGTCGACGTACCCGATCGCGGAGTTGGTGGTGCCCAGGTCGATCCCGAACACGGTCATCTGGCGCTCCTGGGGAGGTGGGGCCTGGCCAAGGAGGTGAGAACATTCCGGTGATGTCCGAGGAGGTGGTCGTTATAGCAACCACCTCCTCGGACGTGAGGAGTCCCGGCGACCAGGACTGACCCGAGCATTGATTCAGACGCCCTTGTAGTTCAGGATCTGGCGCAGCGTGTGGGTGACTTCGACCAGGTCGGCCTGATCCGCCATCACCTGGTCGATGTCCTTGTACGCCGACGGGATCTCGTCCAGCAGCGCCTCGGCCCGGTCGGCCAACCACGTACGGTCACCCATCTGCTCGGCCAGGTCCTGGGCGGTGAACAGGCGCTTGGCCGCCGACCGCGAGTGCCGACGGCCGGCGCCGTGCGAGCCGACGGTCGCGCCGATGCCGACGTGGGCATCGGGCATCAACGCGACGTGCCCGGCGACGATCGGCAGCTTGGAGGCCTTGACGGCCTGGTTGATCGTTCCCTGGTCGACGTCGCTACCCCACGACGTCAGCTTCGAGGTCACGACGGTGGGCATGGCGATGGTCCTTTCCTGGACTGCTCCATCCTGACCGGGCGGTCAAGGGGCCTCGCCGGCCCGGGTCGAACGGGCGGCCTCCGCCTTCGGAGGGCGGTGCTCTTCCGCTGAGCTACGACGAGTTAGTGCGCACCCGGTGGTCGTTGCCAACAGGTGTCAGTGCCAACGGGAGGAATCGAACCTCCACCCCCGGTTTCGTAGACCGGTGCGCTCTCCGTTGCGCTACGTCGGCTGGTCACGTCTGTGGCGTCGGGCAAAGGCGGAGGGTGCGGTAGCCGAACCCTGCGGGTCTACGCCTGAGCAAGACGTCGCCTCATCGCTCGGTCAGCTCTGCTGGGATCAGCAAGCAGCTGACGAGCGGGGCATGCGTCGTCGGTGGCGGCGGGTCATGTCGTCCACGGTGGCACATCCTCGGGCGGTTCGTCATCAGTTTTTCGGTGGATGAACTCCATCGCGACGGGCTTCAGAACGGCTTCAGGTTTCGCGGAGGAACTTCTCGTGCCGCGGGCGGGGGCGGAGCGAGAGGTCAGCGCCAGGTGGGCTGGTGCGGCAGAACAAGGCGACGACGCGCGGTGTCCAGGATGGGCAACAGCACCGCACGGCGGCGCTCGACCCACGCCACGTCGGCGACCCCGCGTTCGAGGCGGTGGTGGGCCAGCACCAGCTCCGTGGCCGCGCGCTGATACACCTCCAAGGCCTCGGCGGCGTCGGTGTGGCCGTCGCGGGTGAGCTGGCGCCGGGTGGCCCGCAGCGCGGACGGGTAGGCGAGCAGCTGCGCGAGCTGATCGGTGAGCATGCCCGCCGGGGTGACCTGGGGCAGCAACCGCAGGCGCAGCGCCAGGATCCGGGCGCTGTCGCGGCGGGTGACGATGAGCAGCGCGATCAAGGCCGGCGCCATGATCAGGGCGTAGGTCCCCAGCACCGCCTCGGGGGCGAAGGAGAGCGTGCCGTTCCACAACCCGTGCAGGATCATGGCCACCAGTAGGCCGGCGAGCACGAGCAGTACCCGCTCACCGCGCCGTGAGCGCAGCGCTGCGTAGCCGACGGCGAGCCCGATCATCGCGGTGAACAGCGGATGCAGCAGCGGGCAGAACACCCCCCGGATCAGGAAGGTGCCGGCCAGAGCCTTGTCCCCGCCGACGTCATAGGCGGAGATGTAGTACTCGATGTTCTCGGTGAACGCGAAGCCGAGCCCGACCATCCCGGCGTAGATGATCCCGTCGGTAGGCCCGTCCAGCTCCTGGTGGCGGGTGATGAGAAAGATCACCAGCACCGCGCCCTTGAGGATCTCTTCGACGATCGGCGCGCCGACCGAGGCGTAGGCGCCGAGGCCTTCCCCGGACCCGAGGGCGCGTTCGGTGAACGAGATCCCGACGACGTTGACCACCCCGGCCAGCAAGGCGGCCACGGTGGCGCCCCAGACGAAGGCAAGCATGAGGTTGCGGGTGGGCTCGGGTTCGATCCGGTCCAGGCTGAGCACCACCAGGCCCGCGAAGGGCAGCGGCAGCAGCGCCAGGGTCAGGGACAGCCCGAAACTGGTGGGCCCGCTCAGTGCCAGCGCACCGCCCCAGCCCAGCAGCCCGCACATCAGCATCAGCGAGTAGCCGAGCACCGTGCGGCCCGGGCGCGGCGGGCCGGCGGCGGCGTCCCAGGCGTGGCGCAGGACCTTGGGTCCCATCCGACGTCCTCCCATCACTGGCGCGGCGGCACTGACGCTATCGGTGCGGGTGCTCCACGGGCTTCGATGCCGGAAATCGCCGCTGCAGTTCCCGGTGCGCCCGAGCGCACGGCATGGCAACCGGTGCGCCCGAGCACACCGCATGGCAACCGGTGCGCTATCGGCCGAACCTGCCTGACGCACCGAGCCGGGGTCAGACGTTGGGCTTGTCATCCAGAAGCGCCCGCAAGGCTTTGCGACCGCGGTGGATCCGGGAGCGCACGGTGCCCTCCGGCAGGTCCAGGATGGCGGCGATGCTGGGGTAGTCCAGATCGCACAGATCGCGCAGCACCACCGCCGCGCGGAACTCCGGCGCCAGGCGAGCGAGCGCGTTGTCGATGTCGACGCGCTCGTCGAGTAGGTGGGAGATCGAGGTACTCGGGTCGGCGGGTGGGACGCCCTCACCTACGTCGAGCAGCAGCGCCGGCCGACGGCTGCGCCGGCGCACCTCCATCAACGCGGCGTTGGTGGCCACGCGGTACATCCAGGTGGCGAAGGCCGAACGACCGTCAAAGGTGTCCACGCTGCGGTGAATCGCGATCAGCGCCTCCTGGGTGGCGTCCTTCGCGTCCTCCGGGTGGCAGGTGATGCGGCGGCAGATCCCATGGATCCGATCCAGGTTCCGCCGCAGCAGGTGGTCCATCGCGCTCGCGTCGCCCGCCGCAGCGAGCTTGGCCAACATCTCGTCAGGGGCGAGCGCGAGACCCCCGGCACCGACCTGGAGCAAGTGCTCCTGGTGGCCGTTCGCACTCGAGCGGTCGCTTGTCATCCTTGCCGTCCTTAGCTGGATCCACCGTGTGGTGGTAGATCCATCAGAGGGCGGCGCGCTTCAGGTGTGCTTCAGGGCTGTGAGCGCCAGGATTGCGGCGCACGTGCTGCGGCGATCATCGCCTCCCGCGTCGTGGCGTCCAGGGTTTCCACCGGAGCGGCGAACAGTTCGCGGCGTAGCAGGTCGAGGACGTCGCGGGGGAGCAGTGTGTCCGGGTCCAGCTCGGCGAGCGGCACCGAGTCGACGCTGTCCTGAGCCGGGTCGCCGACGAACTCGAGCCAGCCCTGGGGGGTGAGCCAGAACTCGGTGAGGTCGGCCGCACGCGGCCCGACGATCGATCCGGGACGGCCCTTGGCCTCAGGTGGCGGGATGTCGGTTCCGGGCGCGGCGTCGCAGGGGGCTCCGGCGGCGGGCTGCTCGTCATCCACGGGGAAGTCCTACAGGTCAGGGAGGGGACTCCGTGAGCAACACCCTCAGGGCTTGGCGGCCGCGGTGGATCCTGGATCGGACGGTGCCTTCCGGGATGTCCAGGACCGCGGCGATGGTCGAGTAATTGAGATCGTGCAGGTCACGAAGGACGACTGCGGCACGGAACTCCGGAGCCAGCCGGCTCAGGGCGGTGTCGATGTCGAGCCGGAGGTCGAGCCCGGTACCGGTCCTGGGCTCCGCCCAACGCGGAGCGTCGGCAACAACGTCCACGGTCTCCGGTCGGCGGCCACGACGGCGCACCTCGGCAAGGGCTGCATTGGTGGCCACCCGGTACAGCCAGGTGGCGAAGGCCGCTTGGCCGTTGTACTGGCCGATGCAGCGGTAGAGCGACACGAGTGCGTCCTGGGTGGCGTCCTGCGCATCGTGCGGGTGGCAGGTGATTCTGCGACAGATGGTGTGGATGCGATCGATGTTGCCCCTGAGCAATTGATCCACTGCGTTCAGATCTCCCGCTTGTGCCAACGCGGCGAGTTCCTCGTCGGAGAGCGTGGCGTGGGGCCAGCGGGTCTCCAGTGGAGATGCGGTCATCGGGGCAACCTGAGCGTGAGATGTTCGGCCGAGCCGACGCTAACACTGCGTCACTTCCCGGTCGAGACCCGCGGGAAACTTCCACCTCGCTCGTCACGCCGTCACCTCCTCATTTCTCAACGGTTTCTCAGAACGTTGGATGCACCGGGTCGCCCGCGGAGTTCCCGGACACGCACAGATGCTGCGCAGTTCTCTGGGCAAGCCACCGTGACGCCGCGATCCAGGCTGCAAGGAATCCACAAGGTCGTGCGGTTTGGATGGAATTGACGGCATTCGCGCACGGATCGGATCCACTGCCATGGGTACCTACGTCTTGGTCCACGGCGCGCTGGGCGGCGGCTGGCAGTTCGCTCAGGTCGCCCGCAGTCTTCGCCGGGACGGTCACCAGGTGTTCACCCCCACCCTGACCGGAGTCGGCGAGCGGGCTCACCTGGCCAGCGTGGACGTGGGTTTGGACACGCACGTGCGGGACGTGTCGGCGATCGTCGAGTACGAAGGTCTCACCGACACCGTGCTGGTCGGCACGGGCTACGGCGGCGTGGTGATCACCGCAGCGGCCGAAGAACTGGGTGAGCGCGTGTCCGGCCTGGTGTATGTCGACGCCCTGGTGCCCGTGGACGGACGCAGCACGATGGATCTGCTGCCACCGGCGTTCCGAGACTGTGTGCGAACCCTGGTGCGCGAGCACGACGGATGGCGGATCCCGCCCGGTGAGCACGTGCTCAAGCTGTGGGGGATCAGCGACCCGTCGCTGCGGGAGTGGATCGCGGGGCGGCTGACGGCTTTCCCCATCCGCTGCTTGGAGCAGCCGGTGCGGCTGCCGGGCGGCCGCGGCCGGGTGCGCCGGGACTACATCGAACTCACCCCGACCGACCCCAACCTGTTTGCCTCCTGCGCCGCGCAGGCGATGGCCGAGGGCTGGGGGTTTCACCGGCTCCAGACCGATCAGGCCGCCTGGTTCGACTCGCCCGCGCTGCTGGCCGGATTGCTGCAGCTGTGTGCGCTCAGCACCCACAGCGACGCGGGAGCGGCGGTCGCCGCCGCGGGCAGGCCTGCGCCATGACCGTGGCCGAGATCCCTGTGGTGCGCCATGCTGCCTGCAGCGACGAGGAACTGGTGGCGTTGGTGCGGGCCGGGGACGCCGGGGCGATGGATGTGCTGCTGCGAAGGCACCTTGATCGCGTCCACCAGATCTGTCGGCGGATCACCGCTCATCCCGAGGACGCGAAAGACGCCACGCAGGAGGCGCTGGTTGCCCTCTACCGCAACCTCCATCGCTTCGATGGCAGGTCCGCCTTCACGACCTGGGTCTACCGCGTGGCCACCAACGCCGCCCTCGGGGAGGTCCGACGCCGTGGGCGCCGGCCCGCGCCCGCGGACATCTGCGGCGCGCCCGGCGCCGAGAGCAGCGCTGGGGAACTGGACGTGGCGCGTCGGCTGGACGTCGATCGCGCCTTAAGCGCGATCGCCCCGGAGTTCCGTGCGGCGGTGGTGCTGCGTGATCTGTGTGACCTGGACTACCCGACGATCGCGGTAGTGCTCGACATCCCGGAAGGAACCGTACGCTCGCGGATCCACCGCGGCCGGCGAAGTCTGGCGCCGCTGCTCGCGAACGGGACCGAGCCGGTCAGCAGTGGGTAATCACCGGTTCATACTCACCAGTTGACGCGCAGGTGCGTGATCCCGCGCATGAAATTGCTGCCGAGGTAGCGCGGTTCGCCGGCGTGGAAATCCGGGCACCGCACGAGCATCTCGGCGAACAGGGCGCGCAGGTGGGCGCGAGCCAGGTGCGCACCGAAGCAGTGGTGCACACCACCGCCGCCGAAGCCGAGGTGCGGGTTGGGATCACGTGCAAGGTCGAGTGCGTGCGGATCGCGGAACACCGCCTCGTCGCGATTGCCGGAGGAGTAGAACATCACCACCTTGTCACCGGGCCGCAAGTGCATGCCGCCGAGTTCGGTCTGCACCGCCGCCGTACGGCGCATGTTCATCACCACGGTGCCGTAGCGGATCATCTCCTCCACGGCGCTGTTCAGTCGCCTGTCCAGATCGGCCAGCAGCCAAGCGCGTTGCTCCGCGAAGTCGGTCAGCGCGAGGGCAGCGAAGCTGGCCGTGTGCTTGGTGGTATCCGTCGCGGCCACCGCCATCAACACGAAGAACGCGCCGAACTCTTCCGGAAGCAGCCGTGCGCCGTCGACCTCGGCCTGGACCAATGCGGTGACCAGGTCCTCGGTGGGCCGGACCGAACGCTCGGCGTAGAGCGCCCCGGCGATGGCGTGCAGCGCGAGGACGGCGTCGAACTGCACCTGCGCGGCGTCGCGTCCGGCGAGGACCTCGGGATCGGCCCAGGCCATCAGGTCGGCGACGGCGTCCGCGACCTCGCCCCGCTGGTCCTCGGGCACGCCCATGATCTGAGCGAACGTCATCAAGGGCAGGGGTGTGGCCACATCGACGGCAAAATCGACGTCGCCGCACTCCAGGACCTTCAGCAGGAGTTCGCGCGCGGTGCGATCGATGGTCTCCTGCATCCGCCGCACCTGCGCCGGGGTGAATGCGCGGGCGACCAGGGACCGGATCCGGGCGTGGCGGGGGCCGTCCATCGCCTCGAACGACAGGGAGAGCTCCAGGATCTCCCGGGGCAGCGTGTCGTACATGATCCCCTGGCCGGAGATGAACACCTCGTGATGACGGGAGACCTCCTTGATCTCGGCGTGCCCGGTCACCGCCCAGTAGCCGGGGTCGTCCGGGTCGGGCAGCTGCGCGAAGTCGGCGGGGCGTTGCCAGGACACCGGACGCGCCGCCCGCAGGACCCCGAAGCTCTCGTCCTGTTCGATCAGGTTCTGTTGCCAGAAGGCTGTCGTGGACAGGTCGACCTCGTCGTAGCCGGGTTTGTGTTCCGCCGTGGCCGGCAGGAAATCGTCGAGGTCCATGGGGCTCCCTGCTGACGCAGCGTCATTGCGCCGATGCTGCCGCACAGTAGGCCGCCAGGCCCGCCAGGTCCAGCTCGTCGGCGGTGGCCGAGGCCGAGGTGAGCAGCGCCTGGGCATTGGCGGCATCCCCGTTACGTCCGCGCCGGAGCAGCATCGCGGCGTAGTCGCATTCGCTGCGGGCGAGGAAGGGCCGGGCACCAACGGACTCGCTCACCCGAATTGCCCGCCGGTAGTGGGCCTCGGCCCCGTCGAGATCGCCGCCGACCACGCAGAGGAGTCCCAGGGCCCGGTCTACCGGACCGAAGGAAGCGACGGCGAACCGCAGATTGCCCATCCGCCCGGCATAAGGCTCCAGCGCCCGGTGCAGCGTGGCCGAGCGCACCGTGTCGCCCACCTTCGCCGCGAGCTCGGCGAGCATGACCACGACCCCGAGCCAGTTGCCGTCCCGGGGGATCACCGAGTCGAGGTCGGTGGGCAGGTCGGCGAACAGCGCTCGCGCCGGCTCGGGATTGCCCAGCTCCAATTCGATCCACACGGGGCCCGCGCGCCACGAGGTCAGCAACGGGTACCGCTCGGCCACGGCGTTCGCGGCGGCCAGGCCCTGCTCAGCGCGCCCCAGGTCCCGCAGGACGACCATCAGGATCGCTCCATGCCGCGGATAGGCCATGGCCGTCAAGGGGGTACCCAGGTTCTCCGCGCGCTCGGCCAACTCCAGTGCCGCCTCGCTGCGCCCGTCCAGCGCCGCCATGGTGGCCTGCCACATCGACGCGTGGTAGGTGTGCAGGGGATGTCGAAGTGCCACGGCGAGCTCGCCGTGCCGGCTCAGTCTGCGCTCGGCGGCCGGTCGGTCCGCATCTTCGAGGTCGGCGCAGATCAACCAGGACAACGCGTCCAGGCTCAGCTCGACGTCGCCGTGCTTCTGGGCCAGGTCCAGAGCTGACGCCGCACAGTCCCGCCAGGCGGCATCGTGATCGGGACCCCACAGGGCGACAGCCCGTGCGGACAGGCACTGGCCGTGCAGTACCGGGTCGTCAATCTCACCGGCCAGTTCCAGTGCCGCCGCGCTCAGGCCTGGCGCCTGCCGTAGGGGGTCGTGCAGGTTCAGCGCGATCGCGAGCCGCGCCAGCAGGCGGGCCCGCAGGCCGCGATGCTCCGGCGCCAGCGCGGCGAGCGCCTCCTGGAGCAGATTCACCAGTTCCTGGTCGTAGAACCGTGCCTCAAACGCCATCCCGAGGGTGAGGGCCACCCGGGCGAGCTGTTCGGCGTCGACGTCAGCGCGCGCCCCTGCGGCCGCGCGTAGCAGTACCGTCCGCGCGTCCTCGAGCTGTCCGGCACGCCCACACGCTCGACCCACCGTGAGCAGCAGGCCCGGCAGCGCCGCCGCCGCACCCTGATGCTGCTCGTGGGTGTGCAGGGCCAATCGGTGTAGCCGGGCAGCCTCCTCGTGGGCCAGCGCCACCCCGGCCGCCTTGCCCGCGCGGGTGGCGGCGGCCACCGCCGCGCTGACCCCGCTCTCGATGGCGGAGCAGCAACGGTGATGCGCGAGCTCACTCAGACCAGCGCCGCCCGGCCCGAGTGCGCCGGCCTCGATGGCATCCGCGACCCGGGCGTGCAGCACGATGCGACGCGGGCTGGGCACTCGGGAGTACAGGGTGTCGTGGGTCAGTGCGTGGTCGAAGCGGTAACCGAGGCGCCCGCCCGTGCTCTCCTGGACCAGGCCGGTACCGGCCGCGATCTCGACCTGATCCAGGATCATGTCCAGGTCGAGTCCCGTGACTGCGCTGAGCAGGTGCAGGTCGAACTCGCGTCCGATGACCGCGGCGGTGAGCAGCACCCGGAGCGTGGCATCAGGGAGCTCGGTGAAGCGGCGACCGATCATCTCGGTCACGGTGCGGGGAATGTCGTGGGCCGACACCCCTACCCGTGCCGGTACCGCCCGTCGGCGGCCGTCTTGGACCATGCGGGCAATTTCGGTGAGGAAGAAGGCATGACCTTCGGCCCGGGTGATGGCCGCGGCGACGACGTCCTCGCCGACGTCGGCACCGAGGGTCAGCTGCAGGTAGGACCGCACCTGTGCATCGCTCAGCACAGGCAGGCTCACGCGCCGCACGCTCACCTCCCGCGCAGCGCCGGCCAGCACCTGCGAGAGGGCCGAGTCCGGCGCAACCGGTCGATGCGTCAGCACCAGTAACGCGTGGGTGCGGCGCAGGTGGCGCAGGACGAAGGTCAGCAATGCCAGTGAGGAGTCGTCGGCGCCGTGCAGGTCCTCCAAGACGAGCACCGTGGCCTTGTCGGCGCCGAACAGCTGCTGGGTCACCGCCTGGTAGAGCCGGAAGCGGGCTTGGGCATGGTCACGCAGGACCTGCGCGGCGCCGGGCGGGAGCAGGTCGGCCAGCTCGGTCGCAGCCGCGTCCCAGGGCTGCGCGAGATGCTCGGCACGCGCCCGCAGTACCTCGACCCACGGCCAATAGGGCACGGCTCCGGAGTCCTCCCAAGCCCGGCCCAGGTGCACCGCTATACCTTCGCCGGCGCACCGCGCGGAAAAATGCTCGACGAGGGCGGTCTTGCCCAGTCCGGGCGGCGCCTCGATGATCACGACCTGGCCGGCGCCACGGTCCGCGGTCGCCAGCGCCTCGTCGAGCACGGCCAGCTCCTCCTCGCGCCCGACGAACACCGCGCCGCTCGGGGGGGCGCTGATCCGGCCGGGGGTGCGGGCGCCCAGTAGCGGTTGCTCCACGGGCAGTTCGAGATCCGGGGACTGACGCAGGATCAGTTCTTCGAGCCGGCGCAACGCCGGGCCGGGCTCGACGCCGAGCTCCGCGGACAACTGGCGCCGGACGCGGTGGTAGGCAGCGAGCGCATCGCCTTGCCGCCCGTCTCGGTAGAGCGCCACCATGAGCTGGCCCCAGAACCGTTCCTGCATCGGGTGCTGGCGCACCACATGTTCCAGCTCGGGTACCAGGGCGCCGGCCGCCCCGAGCCTCAACTCAAGATCCAGCACGCTCGCCGTGGCGTCCAGGCGGAGTTCCTCCAAGCGGACGGCTTCGCTGCGGGCGAAGTCACGTTCGGCGAAGTCGGCGAGCGCGGGCCCGCGCCACAGCGCCAACCCCGCTCGCAGCGTGGCGATCGCGCGTGGCTGCGCCCCGCGCCGAGCCAGCTCTCCTCCCTCCCGGACCAGCCGCTCGAAGCGTGCAGCGTCAACGCAGTCCGGGTCGCCGCACAGCTTGTACCCCCCGGGGCGCCGCTCCAGGCGCACGTCACCGCCGTCGGCCTCAATAAGCCTGCGCAACCGGGACACGTGGCTGTGCAGGCTGTTGGTCGCCGTAGCGGGAGCCTGGTCCCCCCACAGCGCGAGCATCAGCGACTGCGCCCGGACGCTCTGGTTGACCTTCAACGCCAGCATCGCCAGCAGCGCGCGGGGCGTTCGGCCGCCTAAGTTGATCGGTCGCTGATCGAGCGTCATCTCCAGCGGACCCAGGACCGCGAAATTGACGCGATGTTCGCTGCTCATCGCCTCAATCCGGCCCTGTCCTCGCCGCCGCTACCGGCTGTGCCCGGGGTTATCTGACGGTGAGCCTACTGGTGCCGAAAAAAGGGAAATGCCGGGAACTTCCTGCCTGCGCCCGAGCATCGAATATCTCGACGCCCCGACGTGGCCTGCGGCGGGCCGCATCCCGTTCCCCACACGGACCCTGGTGACGAAATGACACTTGTGCAACTCCTGGTGCTGCTCGTGGTTCCGGCCGCCGTCGTCCTCGGGCTCTGGCTCAAGGTCGGGCGACGCTGGAGCCGGGAGGACGCCGAGATGGACCCGGACCTGATCGGCTTCGTCGGCGGCATTCTCAACGCCACCTTCGTGGTTGTGCTGGCCTTCTACATCGTCTTCGCCTGGCAGCGCGGAGACGACATCTCCAGTCAGGCCGACCGGGAGGCGAACGCCGTCATCGACGTCTACCACCAGGCCCAGCTGATTCCTGGCAGCCCCGGCACCGAAGTACAGGCGCTCGCCGCCACCTACGCCCGCGAGGTTGTCGACGTCGAGTGGGAGGCCCTGGCCGAGGACGGCGAGGCCGGTCCCGCGGTGCAGGAGACGATCGACCGACTGCGCTCGCTGGTCTCGGCCTGGCCGACCGACACCGAGTCCACCAAGACCGCTCGCCAACTCGCCCTGGCCGATGTCCGGGTTCTCGACGAGGTCCACCGCGAGCGGGTGGACGACTCCACCGGCTCCGATCCGCTGACCTCGACCTTGCTGATCGGTATCGGCATCGGAGCGGTCCTCGTGTTGGCCTATCCCCTGCTGATCGGGCTGAGCCGCCGGCGCCGGCACATCACCGCGCTCGGGGGGCTAGGGGTGGTTCTCGGGGTCACGATGTTCGTCGCGCTCTCCATGCGAGACCCGTTGAACGGCCCGTTCAGCGTCGATCCCGAGGCCTTCGAAGCCGCCCTGCGCGTGGTCGGATCCAGCTGATGAGTTCCGGCCTGCACCGGAGCGCGTCTTCCCGCCGCGTGCTCCGGTGCGGTGGTGCAACGGTGCTGGTCGGCGCGGCCGTCCTGGGGGCCGTTCTCGCGCCGCAGGTGGCGGCCAGCGCGTCGGCCTCGGCGGTGGCGAACGAAGAGCAGGAGGTGTTCCGGACCGGGGCGCACCGCTCGGCGGGCTGCGCGGATACCAACGTGAGCCAGCTGGGACCGAAGTTGCGCAACGCCTGTCGCTACGCCGCCCGGGATAACCGGGTCGGGATTGACCTGGACGTCGCGATGCGCGCCGCTTCCCGGCGTCTGGAAATTCCCCTCACGGTCAAGGTCCGCGCCGGGGACACCGGGGTGGCCTGGGAAGGCGTGGTGAGCATCCCGCCGCGGGAGGTGTTGGGAGCCAAGAAGGTCCGCCGGCCCGCTCCGGTGACACCGGCCCCCGGTCCGGCGCTGGCGCCGCTGGCGCCGCTGGAGCCACCGGTCCGCACGATCGCGAGCCCGGCCCAGCCGCCGGACCGGGTGCCCAAGCGCAAGCCCGAGCCCGCGGCCGAGGCACCGCTGCTCAGCGCGCCCGTCGCGGATGGACCGCCGAGCCTGCCGACCCGGGTCGCCGCCCTGGTCGCCGTGCTCGGCGTCTTCGTGATGTCGGTGAGCATGAGCGCGTTCTCCGGTGCCTTGCGCAACCGCTGAGCGCAGCCTCCCACAGCACAGAACCCCGCCGAGGTGATCGGCGGGGCTCTGTGGGGTGCTGCCTGCGATTCGGTTAGTCGAGCTGAACGATCTTGACCATGCCCTCGGCGACGTAGGTGGAGCCGGGGACGTCCGGGGTCGGGAAGAAGCAGAACAGCGCGTAGGTACCCGGCTCGACCGAGTAGCTCAGCAGCTGCTCCTTGCCGGGGGAGAGGGTGTCGCCGCCCACGTAGCCGGCCAGCACGAAGTCACCGGGCCCGCGGCCGGCGAACATGTCCGCGACCTCCTTGGCCGTGGTGCCGTCCGCGACCTGCAGCAGGGAGGGTGCGAGCCAGCGGTGGCCACTGGAAACCGTGTTCTCGAAACGAATCGTGCCCACGTCCGGGAGCTTGTTCGGGCCGACGAACTTGAGCTTGTCGGTCATCTTGATGACCGCATCCGGCTTGGGTGCCGCCGCGCCGTTGTTCTTCGGGGTGATCGTCAGCTTGAACAACTCGCCGAGCGTAGGTCCGACGTTGTTGCTGAGGAAGTACTTGCCGGGCGCCAGCTCCACGGTCGCCGAGGCGACTCCGGACTCACTCGCGGTCACGCCCCCAAGCGCGATGACGTTGCGCTCCATCCGGCGGAACGCGGCCGCGTTGTCCTTGCCTCCGTCGGAGTAGAGCCGGAACAGCGCCTCGGTGTCGCGGCGCATCTCCTTGAGCGTGTACCCCTTGCGCAGCTGGAACAGTGTCAGCAGGTGGTCGGCGTCGATGGAGAGGATGCGCAGCTGCAGCGGTCCGGTCGGCTGGGTCAGCGACCCCCTGACCGTGGTCTCCAGTTCCGAGACCGAGAAGGTGATGGTGGGCGCCGAGGACTTCGCCTCGGCGCGGGGCGCAGCCGCGGCGACCCCGGGGGCGGCGAGCACAAGCGCCGCGGTGGTGGCCAGGCTCGCTAGACGCAGATTCATCAGTTCCAGGCACCCTTCGTCTCGGGGCGACGTCGAGCCCGCCCAGGTCTGACTGTGGTCAACCTAACCCGAAATCGCGTTTCTGGGGAGGTTGCGACACTGATGGAGGGGTGCGAGTTGCAGCCCCAACGGGTCACCTACCCTCGCAGACGCGAGATCAATCCATCTAATGGGCGAATAACTTAACCAACAAGGGAGAAATAAGACCGCCGGATGGGTGAACGGCCGGATGGGTGAACGGCCGGATGGGTGGACGGACAGTGCCAAGATCATCGCCGGTCCCCCGGACGCCGCCCGGTACGGTGCCCGCGTCGGCGAGGTCGTCTCTCGCCACCGTCACGAAGGAGTAGAGCCGATGGGTCGTCTGCAGAACAAGGTCGCCTTCATCACCGGTGCCGCGCGCGGCCAGGGCCGTGCCAGCGCCGTGCGTTTCGCCGAAGAGGGCGCCGACATCATCGGAATCGACATCTGCGAGCAGATCGCCTCGGTTCCCTACGAGCTGGGCACGCTGGCGGAGCTGGAGGAGACCAGGGCGCTGGTGGAAAAGACCGGCCGTCGGATGGTGACCGCCAAGGCCGACGTGCGAAGCCTGGAGCAGGTGCAGGCCGCGGTCGATGCCGGTATCGCCGAATTCGGCCGCCTGGACATCGTCAATGCCAACGCGGGGGTGTGGTCCGCGGCGATGTTCACCGACATGAGCGAGCAGGCCTACCGGGACATGATCGACGTGCAGATGCACGGGGCGTACTACGCGTGCAAGGCGACGGTTCCCAAGCTCATCGAGCAGGGTCAGGGCGGGGCGATCATCATCACCAGCTCCACCGCGGGCCTGAAGGGCTTCCCGAACCAGGTGCACTACAACATGGCCAAGCACGCCGTGGTCGGCCTGATGCGCACCCTGGCCAACGAGCTGGCCCCGCACATGATCCGGGTCAACACCGTGCACCCGTCGTCCACGTTGACGAAGATGATCGACAACCCGGCCATCCACGAGGCGTTCTCACCGGGCGTGCAGAACGCGAAGCTCGAGGACTTCGGCGACACCTTCACGGCGATGAACCTGCTTCCGATCCCGTGGGTGCAGGCCGTCGACATCTCCAACGCGATCCTGTTCCTGGCCTCCGATGAGGGCCGCTACATCACCGGCGTCACGCTGCCGGTCGACGCGGGGTTCATGGCCAAGCTCTGAGTCGTTTCTGCGAAAACAGAGCGTCCGTCACTGGTAGCTGATCATCACCGGGACCGGATCGCGGTCCAGGGTTTCGCGTGGAGTCATCACACGGGTGTCCTTGCGGTAGAAGTTTTTCCAACCCATCCAGATCTCGTCCGGAACAGTGTTGGTGACGATCCGCCAGGTTCCTTCCTTGGCACTGGGTTCGCCTTGACCGTCCATGTGGATCAGCAACTCGATCTCGGCGTGCGAGGTGTCGAGTTGGTCCCGGTTGCGGATCATCCCCAGGCTGAACTGATGCAGCACGAGCACTTTCTGCGGCAGCGAGTAACGTGCCGTCAGATCCGCGAGCCAGGCACTGACGCGGTTGATTTCCGAGGCGTCGACGCTGCCGATCTGGCGCAGGTGCACCTGGTTCGGGCCCAGCCGCCATTCCGGGTCCAGCGCGAGGCCGACATGCGGATAGGCGAGCAACTCCTCGTACTGCTTGGCCTGGGACAGGAAGTCGCTGCGGCCGGGCTGCAGGTCCAGAATCACGTAGACGCCGGCCTCGGCGGCGGCCTGGATCCACGGCAGCAAGGACTCCACGCTGGATTCCGCGGAATAGTCACCGTCACTGCCCGGTGCGCCCTGTGCGACGGTGGTGATGATCTCGAAGGTCGGCACGACCGGCACGTTGGACAGGTCGCGGTACGGCGCCGCGACCTGGCGGACCCGCTCGATGCTGGCCGCGATGCCCTGAGCTCCCAGAACCCCGAGTTCGGGCGCGTTCGGATAGCCGTAGATCGCGATCAGACGCCGGCCGGGGAAGATCAGCTGACCGCCCCCGGGAAGCTCGACCCCGGTGGAGGCGGCGCGCAGACGGACCGCGAAGTCGTCGGCGGCCCCGAATTCGCCGATGGCCAGCACCTGGGTTGCGCCGTTGTCCGCGAGCGCGGTGATGGTGCAGGAGTCCGCGCGAGGATCAAGGCCTTCGATGCCGATCACCCGGGCCCCGGCCGCCATTGCCGCGGCCTGCACCGCAATCGCCCCCGCCCTGGTGGCATCGGAGTTCGGCACCATCACGGTCAGCGCGCTCAGCGGCGCCGGAGCCAGCGTCGTCGGCAGCTCGCCGGCCTTCTCCACCACCCGGACGTCGGGCAGTGCCCCGCGCAACAGGGCCGCAAGTTCGGGTGTCGCCGCGAGGACGGCTTGCGGCGCGAGGCGGCCGATCTCGACGGCTACCTCCGGTTCCAACACGGGGGCTGGGACAGCAGGGGAAATGCTCGTGGTGGGGAGTGAGGTCTCGGTGGTGGCGCTCGGCGTGGTCGATGCGTTCGCGGTGGGGGTCTGGGTCACGGACTCGGTAGGACTGGGGGTCGCCGTCGGCTGCGTGGTCTCCGCGGTCGAGGATTCCGTCACCGCGGGTTCGGTCTGCGACGGTGCACACACGGCTGCCTCGGAGGCCAGGGTCGCGCCGCCGAAGGCGGGCGCCGGGGCAGGTGTCGCCGCAGCGGGGGTGGCGCTCGCGTCCGGGGCGGCAGGGGCTGCGGGTACGGCGGCGCTGGAGTCGGCGGGCAGCGGCGCGCTGGTGGTCTCGCCGCTCGGCTCCGGACTCTGTTCTGGCGTCGGCTCGGCGCTCGCAGCGCTCGGCGCCACCGGGGGCGCGAGGCAATCCGCGGCGTCGCTGCTCAGCGCCTGTGTGGAGGTCGCGGTCGCCGGGGCCGCAGCGGTGTCCGGGGCCGCAGCGGTGTCCGGGGCGGTGTCCGGGGCGGCGCTGGTCCCGGCTGCCAGGAGCAGCGGCGCCCCGCGCCGGGCCGACTCGCCCGCGGCATCCCGCAGAATCTGACCATCGGTGGCGGGAGCCACCACCACGACCGGCGCCGTGGTGAACAGTGCGCGGCTCACCGCGAGGGACATGTCGCCGGCGGAGGCGGCCTCGACCACCGTGATGCAGTCCGCCGGAGCCTGGACCACGGCCGCCGGCATCGCGCTCGCCGCCGGGGCGATCGAGCTTCCGGGTGCGCCCTGCGGCGCGTCTGCGCTCCCGCCGGTGCAGGCGGTGACCGCCAGGGCCACCACCGCCAGCAGGCTCGCCTTGGCCCGGGTCGTGACCCGGCCCGGTGTGCGTCGAATCTCCACGATGAGCCCCCGCCCTGCGCCCCCGCGCTGGGCCGCTGCCCCACGTTAACCGCCGCGGGAGGCCGCGGGAGGCAGAAACGCCTCGGCATCCCCCTTACGGCTGGCGCTCCAGGTCCGCCGCGAACGCGCCGATCCGCACCTGACCGCTGCGGCCGTCGACCTCCAGGTGGGGGCCGTCGGGTATGCCCCTGGCCTCGGCCAGTACCGCACGCCGGTCAAGGGTCTGTACCTGTCCGGGGCCGGGACCCACCCGAGCGGCGGGGTCTGCTCGCTGCCCGGCAAGCTCGCGGCCCAGACGCTGCTCGGCGACCTTGCTAGGTCCGTCAGCAAGCGCGGCTACCGCAACCCGCCCCGGACGTAGCGAAATCGGAGATCTGGGGCTTGCGTAGCGCTGCGGGCAACAGGAGCGTGACACAGGACGTCAGCAGAATCACGGACAGCAGGCGAAGTGCGTCTGAGCTGCCCATGCTCGTCGAGAGCATCCCGACCATGGCGTATCCGACGGGCGCACCGGCAAGGGAGACGGTCAGGAGTACGCCGTTGATTCCGGCTATGCGGTTCATCGGAATGGAGGCCTGAACCAGGCCGTTGTCCAACGCGGCGGCACGTACCAGTGCCGCACCCAGTCCGGCGGCCACCACCGCGGACGCCGGCAGGCTCTCGATGGACATGAGAAGCAGCAGGAGGGTCGCGGCCATGATGAAAAGCAGGGAAGCCGCGAGCGCGGTGCGCTGGGGAAGTCGGCCGCGGGTCATCTGTATCCCCATGGCGAGGCTGCCCGCCCCGAGTGCCACCTGCACCATTGCGAGCTCGGCGCTGGTCCAACCCAGATCTTGGGCGCGTGCCACCAGACCCACATTCAGAACCGCGAGACCGACACAGTTCAGCAGCAGTGATCGCGCCGTCGTCCAGCGCAGCAGCGGCGATTGCCAGACTGTGGCGAGTGCGCGGGCTACACCGTCGCGAATCGTCGGGGTGCATCGGTCGCGCCTGGATGTACGACGCGAACCGCGGCCAGTCCTGGGTGGCTCCACTTGGGGCGTTGGCGCAGCTGGTTGGCGCAGGGAGCTCATTACTCCTCGGTCGTTGGCTTGAGTCCAACACGCCCCACCACCGCACGGTCCTGGTCCCACTGAGCGTGGGGCGGCTATCTCGGCGAAGACGTCTCTCTACTCCGCGGAGTCTCGTGGCACCCGCTTCCTAAAGCGGCGTACGGCTTCCCAAACCCGCCCGCATCGGGCGAAGTTGCAAGGGGGTCAGCAGCCTGCCACGCGCTTATTGCAAGGTAAGTTGTAATAACGGATTCCTCGAGGTACCTTTCTTGCAATCCCACCAAACGCCGCTCGATCGGAGTTGCAAGTGAGCCCAAGCATCGATCTGGACGATGAGGTGTACGCGCACCTGAAGTCCAAGGCCGAACCCTTCGTTGACACCCCCAACACCGTGCTCCGTCGCCTTCTGAACTTGGATGGGAAGCTGGCACCGGCTCGTCGCGCCAGCGAAGCCGCGGCAACGACGCCCCCCGCGACGAGCACGGCGACTCCTCCGGCAGCGTCGGCGACTTCGAACAAACCGGGAGCCAAGGCTGGCGTGAAGGGGACGAAGCCGGCCAAGCAGACGAAGAAGCGTGCGCCGAAGACGCAGAAGCGGATCCGTGCCGCGTCAGGCACCTTGCTGCCGGAGGAGCGGTACGAGCGGCCGCTGCTGAGGGCTCTCGTCGATGCTGGCGGGCAGGCCTCCTACCGTGACGTCGTCGTCGCCGTCGGAAAAGACCTCGAGGGCGAGCTGCTACCGGCTGACTTCGAGAACCTCAGCTCCGGCACGATTCGTTGGCAGTCCCGGCTGCAGTTCGTCCGGCTCCGCCTGATCGAACGGGGCTACCTGGACAAGAACGCGCCACGTGGAGTTTGGGGAATCACCGAGGCCGGGCGGACTGCCCTGGAGAACGGGGCGAATTCGTGAACGACATCTCCGTCATGACTGGCGAGCAGGCACGGGACCTCTGCTTGAAGCTGATGCGCGCCGACACCAAGAACGAGGTCGTCGACATCCTGAAGGCCGTCGGCCTGTGGGACGACATCGACGCGTGGCGCCTCTTCAGCGACACCGAGAACAACTACTCGAGCATCGGCAACCAGCAGGCGGACGCCGTCGCGGCGCTGAACGAGAAGTTGATCAACGCCGAAGACGCCCGCCTGGTGAACGCCTGTCGGCTCGCGGGAGTTGACCCCGAGAGCCCGGCGGCGCCTCAGACCATGCGCGCCGCCGTGGCCCGTTTCTTCGAGGGAAAGCAGAACCCCACAGACAGCGATGGCCGGATCGCCGAATGGGGAAGCTCCCAGTCGACCGAGGAAGGCCGAAAACTCACGGTCGCCGCCACCGGGAATATGCCCAGCAAGGGGCAACCCAGCCTGACCGTTGCTGACCAGGGCGAGGGACAAACGCCGGACGACTTCCCCAACACGTTCATGTCGCTCAACCGCAGCAACAAGCTGCGCATCCCGTTCGTCCAGGGCAAGTTCAATATGGGCGGAACCGGTGCTCTGCGGTTCAGCGAGGTCCAGCTGGTTGTTTCACGCCGCAACCCGGCCCTGCTCAGCGCCAACCACTCCGCGCGGGACGAGCACTGGGGATTCACGATCGTGCGCCGGATGCCGCCGGCCGCGGGCGCCAAGAGCTCGGTGTACCGGTACCTCGCGCCGGTGGTGATCCCCGGCGAGAAGCTGCGCGGTGTGCTCACCTTTGCCGCCGCGGAGATGCCGATCTTCCCCGAGGTGACGAAAGACGTGCGGGACGCGTACCACCGGAAGTCACAGTACGGATCCCTGGTGAAGCTGTACGAGTACACCTGGCAGGGCACGAAGTCCAATATCGTGCTTGCGGACGATGGTCTGCTCCGGCGCATCGACGTAGGGCTCCCCGAGCTCGCGCTCCCCATCCGCGTCTTCGAGTGCCGGCCCGAGTACAAGGGCCACGCGGGCAGCTTCGAAACCAACGCGCTTGGACTGGTGGCCCGTCTCGACCGAGACAAGGCCGACAAGCTCGAGACCGATGAGCCGATCGGCGGAATTCTCGCCCTGGACGACGGCACGCAGATCAAGTTGCGCGTGTACGTCTTCAAGGACAAGGCGACCGCGAAGCAGTACCGCAACCGGGCCAGCGGGGTTGTCTTCGGCGTCAATGGCCAAATGCACGGCACCTACAGCACGGACTTCTTCACCCGCGCAAAGGTGGGTCTCGGGTACCTCGATGACTCAATGCTGGTGTACGCAGACTGCAGTCAGATCGACGGCGAGACGCGGGAAGACCTCTTCATGAACAGCCGCGACCGCCTGAGCGTGAATCACCTCTCGCGCCAGCTCGAGGCCAAGCTGGAGAGCTTTCTCCGCGGCGAGGGCACTCTCAAGGACTTGCATCTGAAACGCCGTCAGAAGAGGGTGCAGGAGAAGCTTGCTGAGGACAAGCCTCTCAATGACGTCCTCCAGGGCCTGATGCGCAACAACCCAATCCTGTCCAAGTTGTTCTTGCTGGGCCAGAGTCTTTCATCGCCCTTCCCTCCGGATGGCGGCGGCGGAGGCGGCGGCGTGGGCGAAGCCAGCGAGTTCGTGGGTAAGCGGTACCCCGACTACTTCCGCTTCCGGGACCGGAAAGACGGGGAGGAGCTTCGCCGCAAGGCTCACATCGGAGTACGCACACGGGTGATCTTCGAAACGGACGCCGAGGACGCTTACTTTCTTCGGGACCACGAGCCCGGCGCTTGGAATGTTCGCCGGAAGGTCGACGGTCAGTGGGTCGACGCCGGCGACTGGAGCACCACGGGCCCGAAATCCGGAATCGCTCACCTCTCCTTCGAGGAGTTGCCCCCGGAGGCCAAGGTTGGCGACACCCTCGAGTACCTGATCGAGGTCACCGACCCCGTCCGGTTCGATGCCTTCACACTTCCCCTTACTTTGGACATTGCCCCGACGGGCCCCGGTGGTGGTGGCGGCGGTGGCGGTGGCAAGACCAAGATTAAGAACACCGGAAAGGGGTCGGGCGGCGGAGGAGAGTCGACCTTCAGCCTCCCGAACATCACCCCGGTGACGGCGGCCGAGTTCACTACGCACGATTTCGATGAGCTGAGCGTGCTCAAGATCGTGCACGCTTCCGAGGACCCGAAGGTGCTGACCTACGACTTTTTCATCAACGTCGACAATAAGTACCTCCTGCACAGCCAGAAGGCCCGGCCCGATAATGCCGACGTCCTGAAGAAGCAGTTCATCTACGGGTTCGTGCTCGTCGGCCTCGCGCTCCTGCAGGAGCATCACAAGCAGCAAGTTGAGGATGACGCGGAGCCGGTTGAGGACCACGTCCTGCGCACGACGCGGGCGCTGGGGCCCATCCTCATCCCCATGCTGCAGGCCATCGGTACGCTCAACGAGGAGTGAGCTACGCGATAGTCAGCCGGTGGATCAACACAACCTCACGAGAGGTGTGGTTAACGATCTCGGAACGATCTCCGGCGCGGGCCCACCATCGACGGCCGGGCACGTCGCGCCACAGCCGCCCATCATCGGCGGTAGCAAGGTCCGGGATGATCACCTCCGTGAAGCCGGCTCTGTTCATGGTCGCAAGGTATCGATCCAACTGATCGTGAACGTCGTTGAAGCCCACTATCTGAACCAACCAGGTTGCGGAGTCGCAGACCTTCGCCATGTCGGTGAATGCCGCCTCTAGCTTCCTGAAGTAGGTGCCCTGGGAGCGGTCACTCCGTGCTGACATGGTGTAGTGCGCCAGACCGTGGCCGTCCGACTGGCCTGCGATGAAGTACGGCAACGGCGTCTCAAGACGACCGCGCAACTTCCATCGGTGGTAGTTCACGTACACACCGGGATACGGCGGTGAAGTCAACACCAGCCGTGGTGCAGGATGGCGCCCGAGCGCTGGGTGACCGGCCACGCCAGGCAATCCCTGGTGCAGCACCAGCGACCTCGGCAAGCCGTCGGTGTAGGACAGCTGGTCTGCTCGTCGGAAGTTCCGGGTAGCAGCGCGGGCCGCATCCACCGTCGAATCGGTGTTCTCGACGATCGCCGTAGCGAACTCGGCCGGTGTCGGCACCTCACTCCGCATATCCATGCCCCACTGCGAAGCCCGCAGAAGAACGCATCGAGCTAGGTCTCTAGCTCGATGCGAGGGAATGTCGCCTAACGCCGCGAGCCCTCCGAAGAGAATGCTCCGGATGCCGTCGTAGGCTGGATCTTCAAAGTTGCGGAAGTAGCTGAGAGCCTGGTCGTCCGCCGGCCAAGGTTGGTGCCGGTCGGGATCGTCGACTGCCCGTCGGGCCCAGTCCTGAACTGAGTCGAAGTCGTCGGCTGAGTAGAGCCGGGTCTTGACCGAGCTGACGAACACGGCGAGGGAGTTCAGGTCGCTGCCGACGCCGATTCGCCCCGCCAATCGAGCTTCGACCAGAGTCGTGCCACCGCCGAGGAAGAAGTCCCCGACAAGATCGCCGGGCTCGGTGAAGACCGAGATGGCCGCCGCCGCCAGGCCCGGAGAGAAGCGTGCCGGATAGCGGTAGTACTCATGGGGGGAGGCCGTGCGCCGGGGCCCGATCGAAACAGGGGTGCGGCTGAGCGCGGCCTCGCGCAGCTGCTGGAGTTCGCCGAGAACATCGGTCGCCGCCGGTGTCCTGTTCACGACTGGCCCTGCAGGAACAGGACGAGGTCGGCCTGGCGGAACCGCCATGAATGACCGACCTTCTGTCCCGGTACCGTGCCAGCCGACGCCAGCCGGTAGATGGTCTTGAGGCTGACCCGCAGATAGTCGGCTGCTTCAACTGCGGTAAGGACCTCCGCGGACTGCCCGGCCATTGCCACCCCCCGGAACAAGATCACGTGCCGAAAACGTAGCAGCGGGGCACGACAAGACCTAAGAGGTCGATGTCTTGTGATGTCTCCGCGTGTCCAGTTGTGGCTGAAGCTGACCTTCCGGGTCCCAGGGCTAGAGCCACGCGGCACACCCCATCATCGCCATGTGACGCCACACAGAGTTATCGACAACTACCTCTGCGTTAAGGGATGCGAAGGGGCCGCAGGGCCGCCGGGAGCTCGCGCGCGGCGCGCTCGCCGGCGACCATGGCGGTGTTGACGTTGCCCGAGGAGTAGCTCGGCGCTTGATACGGCGACGATCCCGCAGCCCCCGTTCACGACCGGTCCCTTCGCCTGGACGGGGCTGATCGGGTTCTGGCTGCCGGCCGCGGTATCCGGGGCCTGATACCTGGTGTCGACGGTGGTCCTGCTGCGTGCGATCGGGGGCGGAAGCGGAGCTTTCGGGGCTCGGCCGACCCCGGCGAGGTGCGGAAACTCGCGGGAATGGCGGTTTGGGCCCAGACTAGGCATATGCCTCCGTCGAAGTACGTCCGCCGCCCGCTGGCCACCAGCCCCTTCAACCAGGCCCCGGTGGATGCGCCGCCCGCGGAGCTGTACGAGGTGAACGATTACGTCTCCCACGATCGCTACGGGCTGGGCACGGTCACCAGCGTGGACGGGGCGATCTCGGTCACGGTCAACTTCGGCACCCAGACGCGGCGGATGAATCTGCCCAACGCAGCGCTCCAGCGCCTATAAGTGCTCTGAACACGGCGTGCGTCGCCGGGTTCGGCGCAACACGAAGGACCGGCCGCGGTGAGCCGGTCCTTCGTGTTTACGGGGATACGCCCCTCGCCTACTGGGGCTGCGGCACGATCCGGATGTAGGGCTTGGGCTCCTTCCAGGTGCCGAAGATCTCCTTCGCCTCGTCGTTGGAGACCGAGCCCGCGATGATGACGTCCTCGCCCTGCTTCCAGTCCACCGGCGTGGCCACGCGGTGCTTGGCAGTCAGCTGCAGTGAGTCGATGACGCGCAGTACCTCGTCGAAGTTGCGCCCGGTGGTCATCGGGTAGACCAGAACCAGCTTGATCTTCTTGTCCGGCCCGATCACGAAAACGTTGCGCACCGTCATGTTGTCCGCCGGGGTACGTACCTTCGCATCCCCGGAGACGGCGGCCGGCAACATCCCGTAAAGCTTGGACACGATGAACTCGTTGTCGCCGATCAGCGGGTAATTAGGCGCGTAGCCCTGGGTTTCCTCAATGTCCCGGGACCAGCCCTCGTGGTCGCTGGTGGCATCCACCGACAGCCCGATCACCTTGACGTTGCGCTTGTCCCACTCCGGCTTGAGCCGGGCGACCGCGCCGAGTTCGGTGGTGCAGACCGGGGTGAAGTCCTTGGGGTGGGAGAACAACACCGCCCAGGAGTCATCGATCCATTCGTGGAACTTGATGCGCCCGTGCGTGCTGTCGACCTCGAAGTCCGGCGCGGTGTCGCCGATCTGCAGTCCCATGCGCGATCTCCTCGTGGTGAGCGGTTCTCCGGGCCAGTCCTAGCCCGGGCCATGCGCCTGTAAACTACATCGACTCACTGGGATATTCCCCAGGCGGTCCGCAGAGCTAAGAAGCCGCTTCTGCGACGGCCTTGATGCGCTGGAGGGTCTCCCGCATCCCGCGCTGGTTGGTCTTGGAGCGCAGGGGCCCGGCGAGGGTCCAGTACACCCGGATGAATAACGACGGGGTCAGCCGGAAATACTCAGTGATCTCGGTGCCGCCGCCCGCCGGGGTCAGGCGGTAGCCCCAGGTGTTGACCGCCCCCATTCCCCGCACCCCGACGGCGAACTCGAATAACCGCTCGGGTTCGGCGGCGGTGACCGTGCAGGTGGTCCAGTACATGGGCGGGCGGCCGTTTCGCTTGACGTGGCCCTGGAACTTCGCCCCCACCGCGGGGCCGGTGGCCCCGTCGATCCAGCGCCCTTCCAAGGTTTCCGGGGAGAACTCTCCGATCCTGGTCACATCGCTCACCAGGTCCCAGACCACGCGGGGTGCAGCGTCGATCTGGATGGTCACGGAGTCGGTCAGCGCCTTCATAGCTGTGACCCTACGGCTGGGAGTTCGCCCTCGATCCGGCGGGCCGTGGGCCGTGGGCACCCTACGCGGGTGAAAATGTCCTCGTGAGCACGCCACCCTCGTCCGGCCAAGCGCTTCCGCCCGGCCCGCCGCCACCACCTCCGCCCGTGGTTCGGCCGGCGGCCGGCGGTGACCGGCCCGGACGGTGGGTGGCCCGCCGCGTTCTCGCGGTGGGCGTCGGTGCACTGTTGTCCATCCTGTTCGGGCTCTACGTCGCCGCCTACGCCGCCTCCGGCAGCGACCTCCCGCGCGGCGCGCGGGTGCTGGGCGTGGACATCGGCGGACTGTCCCAGGCCGATGCGCAGGCTCGCCTGACTGCGCTGCTGCCGGCCAGAGTGGACCGCACGGTGAGGGTGACGGCGGCGCCGCGGACCTTCGAGCTCACCGCTTCCGCCGCCGGGCTCGTCTTCGACGTGCCGGGCACCGTCGCCCAGATCGGCAGCGGTCGCAGCCTGGACCCGGGGCGATTGCTGCCCGCCTTCTTCGGCGCCAGGAGGGACTTCGACCCGGTGTTCGCGATCGACGAGACCGCGTTGACCAAGGCGGTCAAGCGGATCGCGGGCAAGGTCAACCGGCCGCTGCGCGAGGGGTCGGTCGCGTTCGTCGACGGGGTGGCCGTGGCGACGAAGGCGCAGGAGCGTCGCAAGGTGCTCCGTGGGGAGGCGGCGGCGGCGCTGCGCGAGGCCTTTACCGAGGACCAAGACGCGGTGGAGTTCACCGTCGAGACCACCGCGCCCGTCATCGGCAACGATGAGGTCGAGCGGGTGCGCTCGCAGTTCGCGGTGCCGGCGATGGCGGCCCCGATCACCGTCGATCTCGACGGCGTGCCCGTCAGCCTGCAGCCCCGCGAGTACGACGACTTTCTGAGCATCACGGCGGTCGGTGCGGCGCTGGTGGGCGATCTCGACGGGCAGGCCCTGGCCGATTATCTGACGGAGCAACACCCCGAACTGGTGACGACGCCGGTGGACGCGAGTTACATCTTCGTGCGCAACAAGCCGCAACTCATGCCCGGCGCCAACGGGGAGCGGATCGAGCAGGTGACGCTGCGCGAGCGGATGCTGGCAGCATTCACCGCCACCGCCCCGCGGTCGGTGCTCGCAGACGTCGTCGACGTCGAACCCGAGCTCACCACGGCGCAGGCCGCCGCGCTGGGAATCCTCGAGCCCATCTCCACTTTTCGTACCGACTACCCGATCGTGGACTACCGGGTGACGAATATCGGCCGGGCCGCGGAACTGATCGACGCCTCGCTGGTGGTGCCGGGTGCAACCTGGAGCCTGAACGACACCGTGGGGGAGCGCACCGAGGAGAACGGTTTCGTCAAGGGTTTCGTGATCAAGGACGGCGCGTTCGCCGAGGACCTGGGCGGCGGGGTCTCCCAGTCCGCGACCACCGTGTTCAACGCGATGTTCTTCGCCGGGCTCGAGGACGTCGAGCACCACCCGCACTCGCTCTACATTTCGCGCTACCCGGCCGGCCGTGAGGCGACGGTGGCGTTCGGGCTTAAGGATCTGCGCTTTCGGAACAACTCCCCGACCGGGGTACTGATCCGGGCGATCCACAAGCCCGGCCTGATCCGCATCACCTTCTGGGGCACGCGGCATTTCGAGCGCATCGCCTCGGTGACCTCGCCGCGGTACAACCTCAAAGAGCCGAGCTCGGTGGTGTCCCGGGCCAAGGGATGCGTGCCCCAGACGCCGTCGTCCGGGTTCGACGTCGACGTGCGCAGGGAGTACTACGTGCAGGGGAAGGTGGTCAAGAGCGAGACCTTCCGCACGACCTACAAGCCAACGGACCGCATCACCTGCCTGCCGCCGCGCACAGGCAAGAAGAGGGACTGAGTTCGGGCGTCGGCGGAGGTCTCGCAGGCTCAGCGTCCCTGCAGCCGCCGGGTGAGGCCGGTGGCGCGGGCTGCGGGGTTGGACACGGCACGCGCGACGGCCTCCGCGGAGCCGAGCAGGCGGATGCCGTCGCTGGCCCGGGTGAGTGCCGTATACAGCGTCTGTCGGGTTGCCAGGGGCGAATCGGCGGGCGGGAGCACGATCGTCACGGTGGTGAACTCGCTGCCCTGACTGCGGTGCACGGTCATGACGTGCGCCGAGCGCACCGATGGCAGGCGATGCACCGGGACCAGATGCGCGTGCTCGCCGCGGCGGAACGCGGCGAGCAGGGTGCCGTCCGGTGCGGGCAGCACGATCCCGGTATCACCGTTGAAGACCCGTAGCTCGCGGTCGTTGACGTTGATCAGGATCGGTGCGCCGACGTAGTGGCCGTCCCCGCGCACGGCGGCTGCTCCCGGGCGGGCGGCGCTGATCGCCCTCATCGCGGCGTCGGTCCAGTGCGCCACCCCGCGGGGCCCGGTGCGGTGCGCGCACAGCACCCGGTGCGCCTCCATCGCTCGTAGTGCGCCGTCTGCATCGCCGGCTTCGGCGGCGGCGATCATCGCCAGCGCCGCGGATACCACCGGTGCCCGCACGAGCGCGGCGGCGCGCTCGTTCACCGGTTCGTCGTCGGGCACCTCGATGAACTCCACCCCGCCCTCGCCCGAGCGCAGCAGGGACAGCACGGCATCGCTCGCACCGCCGCGGACGGCGCTCGCCAGCCCGGCGATCACCCCGCCGCCGGAGTAGCGCCGGGTCCGCGACAGCGTCACTACCGCGGCCTCGAGCTGGGCACTCTGGGCCTGGTGATCGCCGGCCGGTGCGGTGGCCGCGACGATGTCGCCAAGCACGGCGCCGGCCTCGACCGAAGCCAGCTGATCTGGGTCGCCGACCAGGATGAGGCGGGCGCTGGGGCGCACGGCCTCTAGCAGACGCGCCATGACGGTGAGGGAGACCATCGAGGCCTCGTCGATCAGAACCACGTCGTGCGGTAACGGATTGCCGCGGTGGTGACGGAATCGCGTGCTGCCGATCCGAGCGCCGAGCAGGCGGTGGATCGTGGTCGCCGGCGGCGCGCACACGCGTGCACGGTCCTGCTCCGCCAGTTCGCCCAGCGCCCCGGTAACCGCCTCGGAGAGCCGGGCCGCGGCCTTGCCGGTCGGGGCGGCCAGGGCCACTCGCGGGGGCGGGCCGCCGGGGTCGGTGAGCAGCGCGAGAATCCGGGCGACCGTGGTGGTCTTGCCGGTGCCCGGGCCACCGCAGATAACCGCGAGCCGACTGCGCGCCGCCAGCTCGGCCGCCGCGCGCTGGTCGGTGTCCTGCGCGTGCGGGAACAACCGGGACAGTGCGGCCGCCAGATGAGCCTCGTCGAGGTCGGGTCCGGCCGCGGTGGCCCGGGCCAGCAGATCCATGGCCACCTGACCTTCCTGGGCGTAGTACCGCGCCAGCCAGAGCGAACTACCGACCAGCCGAACCGGCCGCTCGCCTGGGCCATCGGAGCCGGCGACGAGTGGGCTCGCCGCGCAGGCGTCGAGCCAGGCGCTCGGCTCCGGCCAGGGCGCCGGCTCGGATCCTTCGGTGCCCTCGCCCGCCTCGGCAGCGATCGTGTTCGCGGCGACCGCAAGATCCAGGACCACCGAACCTGTCCGAGTGCTGCGTACCGTCAGGGCGACGGCGAGCAGGACGCGCTCGTCGGTTTCCCCGCCCAGGCGACCCAGCGCGGCCGCGACGTGCACGTCCGCCGCCGACAGAATCCCCGCGAGGTTGAACGCGGCGAGCAGTCCGCCGGCCCGGCGTGCCACGCGCGCTGAGTACGGGTCAGCTCCTGCGCCGACGTTCAAGGCAGACCGGCCAGCAGATCGGAGGTAGCCACCACCAGCGCCGCGGGCGGCCGCCAGGCGAACACACCGGGAAGGCCATCCGGGGCGCCCGCGCCCTCGATCGCCATCCCGCGCAGGAACAGGTAGAGCGCGCCACCGAGTTGGGTCGCGGGATCGTAGTCAATATGACGCCACGTCAGGTAACGATGCAACGCGACGAGATAGAGCAGTGCCTGTAAGGGGTAATCCGCGCCGCACATGTGCCGCCCCAGGCGTGGAGCCCGGTATTCGTCCAGCCACGCATCCACTGCCGGTCCGCGGGGATGCAAGCGGTTGGTCTTGTAGTCCACCACCAGGTATCGATCAGGTGCGCCGATCTGCGAGCGCAGCCGCAGGACCGCATCGATGCTTCCGGTCAGGTAGCCGCGCAGCGGTTGACCCGCCAGGTCCGGGCAGCGCAGGCGCTCGGCGTAGGGACGAACCGGGTCGCCCGGATCCAGGTGGGCGGTGAGCAGGGCGGCGAGCTCGCCGAGATGGACTCGGCGCCCGGGCTGGTCCCCCCCGGCCAGCGGCAGCTCGAACTCCAGCTCACAGAGGCGGTCGCCGGCGGCGAAGCCGCTCAGTGCCCGCCCGTCCGCGAGCGGCCCCAGCGGCGCGTGCAGCGACGCAAGCACGGCCGCGCCGAGCAGGTCCGGGTCTGTTGCGGGCACAGTGGCGTGCGCCAGTGCGGTGGCCACGGCTGCGTCCACTGCCGACGGCAGATCGGGCGCGGCCGGGTCCAGGAGCTCCAGCACCTGGTGAACCAAGGTGCCGAATGCGGCGCCCGCCGGGAGATCGTCGAACAGCGACACCGTGGCCGCCCTCGCCAGGAGCGGGGTCGATGCGTCATCGGGGTCGGCATCGTGGTAGACCCCGTCGCCAGAAACCCCGTCGCCAGAAACCCCGTCGCCTTCGTCGATCGTGCCGGGCCGTTCGGGCTCGGGCGCGGCGCTCGGGGAGGCCTCGTGCGCGGCCGCGGTCAGCGAACTGTAAGAGGTCCGGCGCCACTCCAGATCGACGCTGCGGTCGAAGACCGCCACGACCGGGACGCCTGGAGCCCGTGCGGGCTCCGTCCACTGTGCCGCGGCGCCCGGCGCGCTGATCGCCTCCACCGCCAGCGATCCCTGCGAGGTGCCCGCCAGCTCGGTCAGTCGCGCGAGGGCCTGCGCGTCGTCCGGAATCGCGACCTCTGGCGGCGGCGGTGCGCCGCGCGGTGCGAACAGCACCCGGTGAAGTGGTCCGCTGCGCGTCGTGGTCGAGGGCGCCCACCACACCGTCAGCGCCGAGCGTGCGCGGGTGGCGGCGACATAGAGCAGGCGCAGGTCCTCCCCTGCCTGCTCACGGGTATGCGCGGCCAGTGCCTCGTCCCAGCCCGGCCCACCCAGATGCCGCGAGCGCACGGCGGTCACCGGGTCGTGGAACAACGCCGTCGGGGGCTCAAACCCTCGCCGGGTCCAGGCGAACGGCAGGTATACCAGGGGGAACTCCAAACCCTTGCTCGAGTGGATGGTCACGATCTGGACCGCAGCGGCATCGGAGTCCAGGCGGCGGCTGCGTTCGGCGCCCGGGTTCTCGGCCGCCTCGACGATCCGCCGCCGCAGCCAGGCCAGGGCGGTACCTGTTCGCAGACCGTCGGCGGTGGTGGCTGCGTGCAGTACGTCGGCGATGTGACGCAGGTCGGTGACGACCCGCTCGCCGCCGGCAATCGCGAGTAGCCGCGCGCAGGTGCCCCGCTCGGCGTCGACGCGCGCGAACAATCCGGCGGGGCCGTGCTCGGCGAGGACCGCAGCCCAGCGCCGCAGCTGACCGACCAGCAGGTCGTGGGCGCCCTCTCCGCCAGACACCAGTGCGTCGGCGTCGAACCCGATGAAGTCCGAGATCGCCAACCGGCGCACCAGCGGCGCGCGCGAGGGTGCCTCGACGGCCTCCAGCAGGGTGACCCACTCCCCGGCGGCTCGGGTGGCGAACACGCTCTGGTGAGTGCGCAGCACCGTCGGCACCCCGGCTCTGGTGAGTCGTTGGCGGACAAGATCACCCTCGCGTGCCGTGGCGACCAGGACGGCGATGTCGCCGGGTCGGACCGCGCGCGCGGGGGATGCCGATTTCTCCCGCAGGGTGCTGTCGTCGGTGAGTACATCGACGATTTGCGCACCGAGATCGTCGACGATCGCCGCCCGGACGCCGGCGACCAACGGGACACCTCCCTTGCCCGTCGGCAGCCCGGTCGAACTCACCACGCGCAGCCGCACCGGTGCCCCGCCGCCCGGACGCTGGAGTAACGGCTCGACATTGCCGGCGCTCACCTCACCGACCACGATCCTCCGATCTCCGAGTTCGATGCCGCCGAGCAGGGTGTGCAGCGCGCGCAGCACTCGGGCGTCACTGCGATAGTTGTGCGGAAGGGTTGCCACGGAATCCGCGTCGGCGGCCGCCCGCAGATAGCTGTGCACATCGCCGCCGCGGAAGGCGTAGATCGCCTGTTTGGGGTCACCGATCAGCACGAGCGTCCCCTGCGAGCCGAACGCGCTGCGCAGAATGTCCCACTGCGCGGGGTCGGTGTCCTGAAACTCATCGACCAGCACGACGCGGTAGCGCGATTGCAGGCGCGCGGCCAGGGTGGGTCCGCAGACGGGGTCGGCGAGCGCGTCGCGCAGGCGGGTCAGCAGGTCGTCGAAACCCATGGTGCGGGCGGCGGTGAGCCGGTTGTGCACCTCCGTGCGCACCGCCTCGGCGTAGGCGACCCGCACGTGACCGCGGGGTTCCAGGGCGGCGTGCCGATCCTGTGCGGCGTCGGCGGCGATCATCTGGGCCAGCGCGGGGTCGAAGTCCGGTCGGGAGGTCTCCCGGTGATATTTGCGCAGATAGAAGTCCGCCGCCACGTCGGAGACCACCGTGCGGATGTCCTCGACCAGGGCGGTGTCGGGGTCGGCCGAGGCAGCCGCCCCGAGCCCGCGCAGTACGAGCTGGCAGAAGGCGTGGGTGGTGACGATCGTGGCGGCGTCGAAGTCCGCGGTCGCGGCGGCGAGCCGTTGCTGACGGAGCCTCACGGTGGCGAGATCACCGGTGGCCAGGTGAGCGAGCAGCCGATCATCGCCGGTGCGTGCCCTGGCCGGATCACGCAAGCCGTCGCGAGCGCTGGTGAGTCGCTCCCGAACGCGTTCACGCAGTTCCCGGGTCGCGCTGCGCCCGAAGGTGACGACCAGCAGCTCGCCGAGTTCGGCGGCGCCTTCGGCGACGTACCGCGTGACCAGCGCCGCGATCGTGTACGTCTTGCCGGTGCCGGCGCTGGCCTCGAGCAGGCTGGTCCCGGTCGGCAGCGGGCCGAGAAGGTCGAACGCGGGGGAGGTCATGAGGCAGCCACCTGCTCGGCACGACGGATCGGCGCCCACAGGTCGGCGGTGACCGACCGCAGCCGCACCAGGTCCAGGCTCTGCAAGGGCGCCTGCGGACCCCAGAGCAGGCGATGCGCCGGGTCGGTGTTCTCGCCGGCCGCCGCGCCCCGGCCCGTCCACTCCTCATTCGCCCGTCCGAGCGCCTCGCCGTCGGACATGCCTCGCTCGCGCGCGTCGAAGAAGGCGTAGGAGGTCTTCAGCGGCAGTGCGAGCGGCGCGCACAGCCCGTCGCGCCGCAGCCGGACCAGTGCGGCGAGTTCCGTCCTCGCGTCCGCCTCCTTCAGCGGACCGAGGACGTGGCGGATCGCCGATCTACCCCGTCGCGCGATGGTGACGACCCGCCACGGCCGATCAGGGATTGCGGCGCTCAGGGCCAGCAGTTCCACCCACGCGGTCAGCCGTTGCTTGGGTCCGAGCGTGGAGTACCCGACGTGCACGACGACCTCCCCGCGGCAATCGGGCACGGTACCGAACACTGGCCCCAGGCCACCCCCGAGCTCGACGGTGAGGTCGGTGACGTCCACCTCGGCCCGCAGCAGGTCCGCCCGGGCGCACTCGACGATCGCCTCCACCGCAGCGACTATCGGGGTGGCCGCCCGGTCCCCGAGAACGTTGGGGGGCAACGCGCCGCGGCGGCGTTCCCGTTCGCCGCAGGTGAGCAGGTCCACCCCGGCGAGGCGGGCCCGCAGCAGCCGGTCCCCGACCGCCCACTCCTCGAGTTTGGTCAACGCCAGCGGAATCGAGGTCGCCGCCGGCTCCGACGCAGGCGTGGCGTGGACATCGAGGCGCTGGCGCAGGAAGGCGCGAGCCGGGTGCACGAGGAAGGCAAGAAGCTCCGCGAGCGCGACCGGACCGGGCTCCGCCGGCGCCAGCGCGGCACCGACCAGCGGCTGCGGCGCAGTGCGGGTGCCGAGCAGTGCACGCGCGCCGGCGAGGGCGACGGTGTCGAAACTGGTGGGCACCGGAGGTGAATCCGGTGCTCCGAGGCCGAAGTTGCGCGGGTCGAAACTCTGCAGTGGATGACGCACGGTGATGTGGGCGCGCACCGGCCGCCCGTCGGGCGAGGTGGCCACCTCATCGAGCGCGTCGAGTAACTCACCCAGTGGCACCGCCGGGGGCACCTCGGCGCCGGTGCGCTCGTCGGCGCCGGAGTAGATGACCATCAGGTGATCGCGTGCCGAGCAGATTGCGTCGAGCAGGAGTTGGCGGTCCTCGGTGCGGGGGTCCCGTTCGCCGCCTCGCCTCCTCGGCCAGGCCAGCACGTCGTCGGCGTCCGGGGTGCCCGCGCGGGGAAATGCGCTGTCGTCCAGGCCGAGCAGCACGATCACTCGGTGCGGCACCGAGCGCATCGGGACCATCGTGGAGACGGTGAGCGTGCCGGTGCGGAAACCGGCTCTGGTGGGCCGTCCGCCGAGCCGCGAGGTGATCAGCGCGGCCAGGTCTGCGGGTTCCAACAGTGGATCGCAGCCATGGGCTGCCTCGGCGATGTCCGCCAGCTCCGCCGTGAGGGCATGGCGCTGCCAACTCTGGCCGGGGGCCGTGTCCGCGAGCCCAAGTAGGTGTTCGCGAATGCCGGCGAGGTAGTCATGGAGCCGCAGTGGTCGCGAGCAGAACTCCACCGCGTTGGCGAGGCGGTCCAGGTATTCCGCGAACCGCCCGGCCAGGTCGATGTCGGCCGAATCCACACCGTCCAGTGGGAGGACGGTGCCCAGCCAATGCTCATCGGAGTCCATCGCGGCGGCGAGCAGGATGCGATCCAGCCCGGCCCGCCAGGTACCTGCCCCGATCGCTGCGAGGCCGAACTGCTCACGGTGGCGGTTGTCCAGTCCCCAGCGCACCCCAGAATCCGCGGCCCAGCGGCGCAGCTGCTCGCCGGCCTCGGCGTCGAAACCGAACCGCCGGGCGACCGCCTCAGTGGTGGCCAGGTCGAGAACCTCGGTCGCGCTTGCACGGCCGGTGGACATCTCCAGTACGGCGCGCAGCGTCGCGAACAGCGGGTTGGTCGCGACCATCGACCGGTCCGTGAGCCGGACTGCCAACCTGGTGGCGGGATGGCGGATGGTCGGCGGCAGGTCGTCATCGGCGGCGAAGGCTGCCGTGATGAGTGGGGCGAACGTGTCGATGTCGGGGCACATGATGAGCACGTCACGCGGTTGCAGGGCGGTGTCGGCCGCCAGCAACGTCGTCACCAGCTCCCGCAGGACCTCGACCTGGCGGACCGGTCCGTGGCACGAATGCACCCCGACGCTGCGATCGAGGGCGTCCAAGGAGAACGCCGGGGCGTCACCGGGCGCGTGATCCTCGGCGAGGGCGCGCTGCAGGGCACCGAGCAGTGTGGTCGGGGGCGCGGGTGAATCGTGGTGGGTGTCGGTGTGGGTAGGCGCGGCGCTCTGGATTCGGCGCTGCAGTGCCTGCACGTCCCGCGAGAGCGAGGCAAGCAAGGGATGGCGAGGACTCTCGCCGCGGGCGAGCGCGGACCACAGGGACGGCGAGGCGTGCGGAATCCACAGGTGCACGTCCCTGTCCGCCGCCAGTGCCGCCAGCACCGCCAACCGGGCGCTGGACAGACGGTTCAGTCCGAACAGGTGTAGCCGCTGGGGAAGGTCGATACAGTTCGGCAGCTCGCGCAGTCGCGCCACCGTCGCCGGCAGGAGCTCGGCGGGACTGGGAGTGCCCAGCTTTGCCCGCAGGGCCCGCCACAGCTGCGGCTGCCAGCGCAGGTCCTCCGGCAGGGGCAGACCGTCCTCGCCCAGGTCCTTGCCCGTGGCCCAGAACGCCAGCATGGCGGGCCGCTCCTGCCCGTACTCGGTGAAGCGTCCGGCCAGACGGGCCGCGATCGGATACCGGAGCGCGCCCGTACGCAGCCGTGAGCTCAGCGGCTCACCGGCGGCGCCGTCGCCGAGCAAGTCCACCAAGGGCCAGACCAACCGGTCGCGCTCCCACGGATCGCCCCTCGACGGTCCGGTCTCGCGGCCGGCTCGCTCGGCGACGTCGTCAAGCAGGCGAGTGGGGGAGGAGAACGTCACGTTCGCGCAGATGCCTGCGCCGGTGCCGCCAGCGCCGAGGACGTGCGAGAGGCGCTGCGCCAGCCAGCGCTCGATGCCCTTCGCCGACACCGCGAGGACTATCGGTTGCAATGGATCGGCGCTCGGGGCGTCCAGGGTGCGCGCGAGCTCACCGGCGAGGGTGTCGGAGTCCGCGGAGCGGTGCAGGTGCAGCATCGCCGCTCACCTTGTCAGCACCCACCGACAGCGCGTCCACGGGGCAGGCACCGAAGGACAACACTGCAGGATTTGACCGGCTTGTCCGCTTCGCCTAGCTGTGCGGATTCTGAATGCAACCCGCACCCGACGCAGTGCGTCCTAGCCTCGAAGCAGTGGGCCCGGGGCCCAGTCACCCGGGGGGGTCTGTGAACGCTTCTCGCCATCTGAGGCAACGGTTAGCTGTCCTGTGGGCGGCCTCGCTCGCCTTCGGGGCACTGTCCGTACCGGCGGCTGTGGCTGATCACTCGCAGCGCTACATCGTCACGTTCACGGACATCTCGACCGAGGCCGACATCAACGCGGCCCGCGAGCGGGCGCAATCCCTCGGTGGGCAGGTCGTGCACGACTACTCCGACGCGATCCGCGGTTTCGCCGCTGTCCTGACCTCGGCCGCGCGCGCCGATCTGCAGTCCGATCCGGCGGTGGACACCATCGCCGCGGACGAGGTCGTCTCCCTCTTCGAGGCGGACGTCGCGCCGAGCGCGCCGCAGTCCTCCGTTCTGGATTCGCTGGACCGCATCGACCAGCGGTCCTCGCAACTCGACGGGCTCTTCCGCCAGAACGGCACCGGAGAGGGTGTGCGCGCGTATGTGGTCGACACCGGAATCGCCGACCATGACGACTTCGGTGACCGGGTAATGGCAGGTTTTGACGTGGCGAACAAGAGCGAGGACGGACGCGAGGACTGCAACGGGCACGGCACCCACGTGGCCGGCACCCTGGGGGGACGCAGTGTGGGCGTGGCCAAGGAGGTCACGCTGATCCCCGTGCGGGTGTTTCGGTGCTCGGGTAGCACGGGGGTCTCCGATGTGATCGCCGGGATCGACTGGGCCACGGCTCACCACAAGCGGCGCGGCGGTCCGGCCGTCCTCAACCTCAGCCTCGGTGTGCCGAAGAACTCTGACCTCGACGACGCCGTGCAAGGCGTGATCGCCGCGGGAATCACCGTGGTGGCGGCAGCCGGAAACGGCGGCGGCAGCGCCTGCAAGGTGTCACCGGCCCGCGTGCCGGCAGCCATTACGGTCGGTGCGGTCTGGGTGGACGGGGCACGAGCGGAGTTCTCCAACGTCGGGTCGTGTGTCGACCTCTTCGCGCCGGGGGTGAACATCTGGTCCGCCGATGCCCATGACTCCGACGGCTTTCGATTTGAGCGAGGCACGTCGATGGCGGCGCCGCACGTGGCCGGGGCGGTGGCCGCCTACCTGCAGAACGTGCCCAAGGCCACGCCGGGTTCGGTGCGCACCGTGGTGATCGGGGCATCCACCAAGGGAATCCTGAGCGGGATCGGATCGCAGTCGCCGAACCGCTTCCTGTATTCCCTGCTGCCGACGAGCAACCGGGCTCCGAACGTGCGCACCCCCACCGTGTCGCTGCCTGGTGCCGGTGGTGAGATCCGCACCGACGAGGTTCCGGTCAAGGTGAGCTGGTCCGGTTCGGATCCCGACGGACACCGGATCTCGACCTACCGGGTCCAGCGCAGCTACGACGGTGGGGAGACCTGGAGGACCGTCGAGACGGTGGACGGGGGGACCGAATCGGTGAAGGTCTGGACCCGACCGCAGAAGAGCCTGCGCTTGCGGGTTCGAGCCACCGATGAGTTCGGCAAGTCGGGACACAATGCCCGAACAGCCACCATGCGCCTTGCGCTGCTGCAGGAGTCGGCGGCTGAGCTGCGCTCGAGCTGGCAGCGTGAACGCGGCAAGAAGCTGTCCGGTGGAGCCGAGCGGATCGCCGGCCGCGAGGGCGCCACCCTGACGTTGACGTTCACCGGGTCGCGCATCCGCTGGATCGGGTCGACCGGACGCGATCGCGGCCGCGCGAAGGTCTACCTCGATGGCAAGCACGTCGCGACGGTCGACACCTACACCGGCGAGCGAGCGGTCCGTCAGGTTCTCTTCGGTGATTCCCTCAAGCCCGGACGGCACACGTTGCGCATCGTGCTCACCGGCACTGAGCGGGCTAAGGCTTCGGGTTCCAAGGTCGCCGCGGACGCCTTCATCGTCCTGGACTGAGCGGACTCGCGCGTCCGAATTGCGTGTTTCCCCCGACGTGTCTGCAATCTGACGAGTCATCACGACAGATCCGGACTTGGCCGTGAGTCGAGGTTTCCCGCCGCACGAAGATCGCCGGCTGAAGGGAACGAAGCCGATCTTCCTCGCGTCATAGTCCGCAAGCCCTCACCGCCCGGCCATCAAGTAGACCCGGACGCACACCGAACACTCCGGCAACGGGTGACGCACTGCCCGAGTCCGGAACTGCCCACGCGCCAAGAATGAGGAGCTCACGTGAGCGCTCGACCGACCCCTCGCTTCGCGCACCGAAGTGCTCTCGTCACCGTGCTGGCCGCGGTGCTGGTGAGCCCGCTGAACGCTCTGCCCGTGATCGCTTCCGGCGATCCCGAGCTGGGGACGGCGGCCTGGTCGACCACGAAGGTTCAGCGCATCGAGAACGCCTGGATCGTCACCTTCAAGCCGGGGGCAAGCAAGAAGGCCATCACCAAGATCCGCAAGGCCGCAGTGCGCGACGGTGCCCACGTCGCCCACACCTACTCCCGGGCCGTACGCGGCTTCGCCGCGACGATGAGCGACGCCCAGGTCGCCAAGCTGCGCAAGAACACCAAGGTGCGCACCATCGAGGCGGACTTCAGCATCAATGCCTACGCCACCCAGCCTTCGCCGCCGAGCTACGGGCTGGACCGCATCGACCAGCTCGCGCTGCCGTTGAGTGGGTCGTACAGCTACACCAACGACGGCGCCGGCGTGCGGGCCTACGTCATCGATACCGGACTGCTCGCTAGCCACACCGAGTTCAGCGGCCGGGTAGGGCCGGGATACAGCGCCATCAGCGACGGGCGGGGGACGACCGACTGCAATGGGCACGGCACGCACGTGGCGGGAACGCTGGGGGGAACCAAATTCGGGGTGGCCAAGGGCGTGCGGATCGTGCCGGTCCGGGTGCTGAACTGCGAAGGCAGTGGCAGCACCTCCGGGGTGATCGCAGGGGTGGACTGGGTGACCAACGAGCAGCGCAGGCTGGGCGGCCCGGCGGTGGCCAACATGAGCCTGGGCGGCGGGATCTCCTCCGCGCTGGACACCGCCGTCGCGAACTCCATCGCCGCGGGCGTCACCTACACGATCGCCGCGGGCAACAGCAACACCGATGCCTGCAACTCCTCGCCGGCGCGCCTCGGCGCCGCCATCACGGTGGGCGCGACCACGAGCTCGGATGTGCGCGCGAGCTTCTCCAACTTCGGCGCCTGCCTGGACATCTTCGCCCCTGGCGCGAGCATCCGGTCCGCCTGGCACACCGGCACGAGCGCCACCAACACGATCTCCGGGACCTCGATGGCCAGCCCGCACGTGGCCGGGGTCGCCGCTGCGTATCTGCAGTCCAACCCGACGGCCTCGCCGGCGAGCGTGCGCGATGCGCTGGTCGCGATCGCCGGCGATGCCGCTTCCAACATCGGCGTCGGTTCCCCGGACAAGTTGCTGTACAGCGTGCTCGGCGCCCTCGCGCCGACACCGGGTCCAGCGCCCGCGCCCGCACCCGCACCCGCGCCCGCACCCGCACCCGCACCCGCGCCCGCACCGGCACCGGCGCCCGCCCCTGATGCCGGCCCGGTCGCGACCGTGCCGGTCCTGATCGTGACCCCGACCGGTAGCCAGATCACCCCGGCCGGCGCCGCGTCGAATGTGCCGGCCGCGTTGAGCTGGTCGGCCACCGATGCGGACCCCATCGCCTCCTACCGGGTGGAGCACAGCCGTGACGGCGGGACGAACTGGACCGTGCTGACCCTCCCCTCGCCCTCGGCGACCTCGATGACGGTTCACCTGGCCTCGCCCTCGCACCGCTTCCGGGTCCGGGCCACCGACGCGACCGGAGCGGTGGGCGCCTACGCCACGACGCCGACCTACACCCTGACCCGCAGCGATCACACCGTCGCCACCTTCGCGTCCTCGGCGCAGTGGACGAACTCCACGCACGCCGACCTCTACGGCGGGTCTCGGCGGCAGTCATCGACGGCGAACTCCAAGGCGACCTACACCTTCACCGGCACGCAGGTCGCCTGGATCGGCACCTGGTCGCGCACCCGCGGCATCGCGACGGTCTCCATCGACGGCGGCCCGCCGGTCACGGTGGATCTCTACCGCAGCACCGATTCCGCCCGCCGGGCGGTGTTCAGCGTCGCCGGGCTCGCGCCGGGCACCCACACGATCACGATCCGGGCGACGGGCACCAAATCCGCGGCCTCGACCTCGGCCCTCGTCGACGTGGACGCGTTTGTGACCTTGCGCTAGCGATCCACATGGACGGGATCTGGGGAGGTCCCGTCCACCGCACGAAGCACCGCCTGGGGAGACGGTGTCGCACGGCTACACGGGGGAGATGTTGTGACGCTTCATCAGGTACGACGTGCCCGGATACTGACCACGGTGGCAGTGCTCGCGATCTCGCTGGCAGGACCGGTGGCGCTGACGCCGTCCACGGCCCTCGCGGCGCCCTACTCCACACCGGAACCGGCCCCCGTTGTCCCGCAGTCTCAGTCGGAGATCATC
Source organism: Sporichthyaceae bacterium (assembly GCA_052388275.1). Lineage (GTDB taxonomy): Bacteria > Actinomycetota > Actinomycetes > Sporichthyales > Sporichthyaceae > JBQTII01. The sequence continues at coordinate 103,724 of JBQTII010000008.1, forward strand.
CCGGACCGGTACATCGTCACGATCGAGCCCGGCGCCACCAACTCCGAGGTCCGCGAGGTCCGCAACGACGCCACCGCCGAGGGTGCCCAGGTTCACCACACCTACACCGAGGCCCTGAACGGCTTCGCCGCGACTCTGTCGGCTTCGGAGCTTGCCGCCTTCCGCGCCGAGCACCCCGAGGCCCGCATCACCCCGGATCAGAAGGTGTACGTCTCCGAGACTCCCTACGGACTGGACCGGGTCGATCAGCGCAGGCTCCCGCTCGACGGCGGATTCTCCTTGGCTGCCACCGGGGCAGGCGTCACCGCCTTCGTCATCGACACCGGGATCCGCGCGACGCATCGGGAGTTCAGTGGCCGGGTCGCGCCCGGCTTTTCCGCGATCGCAGACGGGAACGGCACCACCGACCCCGACCGCTGTGATCTCCGTGGTCCCAGTCGCGGGGTAGGGCATGGGACTCATGTAGCCGCAACCCTCGGCGGTGCCACCTTCGGCCTCGCGCCGGCGGTGACGCTCGTTCCGGTCCGCGTGCTCGAATGCAACGGCGGCGGAGCATTCTCCGATGTCATCGCCGGAGTGGAGTTCGTGACCGCATGGAAACTTGCCAATCCGACACGTCCTGCGGTCGCCAACATGAGCCTCGGCTGCGATCCGAGATCTGACTGCGAACTCCCCGATGTGGATCTGGCGATTGAGCGGGCAGTCGCGGCAGGTGTGACCTTCGTAGTCGCTGCCGGAAATTTCAACCGCGATGCATGTGCGGTCACTCCCGCCCGGATCTCCTCGGCGATCACCGTTGGGGCGACCGACCGAACCGATCGCCGGGCGAGTTACTCGAACACTGGCCGGTGCGTGGACATCTTCGCCCCCGGCACCGATATCGAATCGGCATCCCACCTCTCGGACAGTTCTTCAGGCTCTCAATCGGGCACGTCGATGGCGGCGCCGCACGTCGCCGGCGCAGTCGCCGCCTACCTGCAGACCAACCCGTCCGCCACGCCCGCTCAGGTGCAGCAGGCCGTCATCGACACCGCGACCCAGGGCGTACTCACCGATCTGGGAAGCGGTTCGCCGAACCGGATGCTGTTCGCGCCACTCACACTTCAGGGGCCGAATCAGGCGCCCGTGGTCCCCACCCCCTCAGTGGTGCTTGCCGAGGGCCGGTCAGCCCGCTCCGGCGTGCCGGTGCAGGTGAACCTAGGCCGGGCCACCGATCCCGATGGGGACCTGATCGATCGCGTAGAGCTCGAGGCCAGCACCGACGGCGGGAGGAGCTGGGGCCTTGTCGCGCAGGGGTCGCGCACCCTGACCTCGGTCGCCCTCGTCTTGCAGTCCGGATCAACATTGTTCCGGACCCGCGTATTCGATGATCTCGGGCTTGCCGGTGTGTCCGCCCGCAGCGTCCCGCTCGTCCTGCGGAGCTTCGATTCCTCGGTGGGCACGTCGTTCGCCGGCGCGAGCTCGGCCTGGAAGACGAAGTTCTCTTCCCGGGCGCTCGGCGGCTCCAGCATCAGGTCCGCCAAGAAGGGGGCGAGCGCGAGTTTCACCTTCAGCGGTCGCCAGGTCTCCTGGATCGCGCGCACCAGCGACGAATTCGGCAAGGCCGCGATCTACCTCGACGGCGTACTTGTCCGCAAGGTCAATCTCTACTTCGACGGCAGTAGGTACCGCCAGGTGGTCTTTGCCTCCGACGTGCTGCGCGCGGGGAGGCACACCGTCACGATCAAGGTGCTCGGCAAGAAGTCCGGGGACAGCGACGGAAAGTTCATCGATGTCGACGGCTGGATTGTCCGCGGCTGAGGCGCACTCCAGGGGACGAGCTGACCTGGACGTGACCTCGTCCGTGGGTACCATCGGATCAGGTCCGCACGGGCGCGCCATGTGTCCCCGGGTCCCAATTGAAAAGGCCGTCGCGGGAACCCAGTTCGGCTGGGGCCGCGTTCGTGCTGTGCGCCGCGAGGCGACCATCGCGCCACGGCGGACCTGACCGCCCCGCCGGGTTCATCCCGGTGGGGCGGTGCCGCGTCCAGGACCGACCCTGATCGCCGGGCAAGCCCCCGAGGACTCACCCGCCCGGCGCGGTTACCCCGCGGTTGTGATCGGCGATGAACGCCAGCACCGACGGGGAATCGGTGGTGATGCCGTCGACGCCCCACGCGGCCAGCTCGCGGGCTCGGCGCAGGTCGTTGACCGTCCAGGTCATCACCCGGGGCGCCAGGGAGCGCAGCTCGCGCAGCACTCCCTCATCGAGCAGGTTGTGGCGCACGGTCACGGCATAGTCGGCCACCGGTTCGCAGCGCAGGACCCGAGCCAGCGCGCCAGCATCGCCCACGGTCCGCCAGGTCCGGAATCCGAGCTCCGCCAACCGTGGCAGGGTGTGCCAGCCCTTGGTGCTGACGTGACATCGGGCCACGTCCAGGTCGGCGCGTGCCAGCAGCTCCACCAGGGCCAGCGCAGGCGCCCCGGTGTCGGCCTTGAGGTCGAGCAGAATCTGCGCATCGGCCGGCAGCGAGGCGAGGCGGAGCCCGAGGTCCGATTCGCGGACGTCCCGCGCCCTGCAGGTGAGCCTGGCGCGATCCCGGCGCAGCCGCGGGAACCCACGCAACAGCGGCAGAAAGTGCGAACTGACCAGGACACCGTCGATGGATTGGACATCGACCTCGTAGACCTGGGCGCCCGCCGCCGCCGCGACCGCGACTCCCGCAACTGTCGTCGGGCAGCGGTGGGCGATGGCCAACATGACTGCCCAAGCTCCCTAGCTCTCGAGTTCGATGCGACCTTCGCTGTTCGTCCTCTGCCCACGCCACGCCGTGATTTGACGGTCCAGAACGGCAAACGTACTGTTCTCCACGGCGTCCCGCAGGGAGCAACGGACACCGCAGAAGCGGTGGCCGATCCCCGGGTGGTCCTCCATGATCTGCCTGTCTCCGCATCGGCGACATACGGTGCGGGGATGGTCGTGCGTGGATGCAATAGGAGTTCCGTCGATTTGACAGCCTCCGAGCGCATCGGTAGGTTTTGAGAGTTGCCCTGACGCCGGTTGGGAGACCGCCGAAGGTGTGCGTCCGTACCTTGAGAACTCAACAGCGTGCCGAAAGTCAATGCCAAATAACCCCGTTGGCAGGGCTTCTCTGAGGGTCATCCGACTCTCCTTGGACCCAGCCGTATAACGGATTTTCTTTGGTAATCAACGCGATTTCAGTCAGTGGGTCGCGTTGATCGCCAGGACACTTCGATGTGTCTGGGACTGCCTCGCCAGGCGGCCCCAACAAAAGACATCAACGGAGAGTTTGATCCTGGCTCAGGACGAACGCTGGCGGCGTGCTTAACACATGCAAGTCGAACGGTGAACCACTTCGGTGGGGATCAGTGGCGAACGGGTGAGTAACACGTGGG
>JBQTII010000009.1:0-20023 GCA_052388275.1 Sporichthyaceae bacterium
GTCGACCTGCACGCCCGAAAGAATCGCCACCGCCGACGCATCGCCCCACCACAGCAGCCCTCGCGCCCAGGAGGAGGCCCGGTGACAGAGCCGGAGCCGACCTGCCAGGCGCGCAGGAGGATCCCGGTGACGGTGATCGATCCCGGTTACTGGGCCGCCGTCCTCGCCGATGACTCGCGGCTCCCAGCCGGGCGCGGCCTGCCCGATCTCACGGTCGAACTCGTCGAGTTGCTGGGCGCCGTCGAGGAATTCCTGCGCGCCGACGTGGCTCTGCACCTGCTGCAGCGCTGGATCGCCACCGGAATCTACGACGACCTGCTGCCCGCCTTGGGCGACGGGCTGAGCGAGGGTCTACGGGTGGGCCTCGGCGAGGACGGCACCCCCGGAGTGCTGCGCCGATCGTTCTCGGCAGCAGCCCTGGCCGCCGTGCTGCACCGCGACAGCGCGCACCACCGGATGCCCACCGAGCAGGTCCTGAGCTGGGGAGACCGTGGACTGCACTGGTTCACCGCCGAGCGCGACCTGAGCCCTCGCGTCCCCGGCGCCGGGCGCGCGGACGCGCTGGCCCACGGCGGTGCCCTGATCGGCGCGCTGGCAAGTAGTCGCCACCTCGCCGAGGCGGGGCTGGTCGCCCTGCTGGACACCCTTGCCGATCGGGTGCTCGCCCCGACCATCCACACCTGGACCACCACCGACGCCGACCGACTCGCCGCTGCGGCCGTGACCGTACTCCATCGGGACCTGGTCGAGATGAGCGTGCTCGAGCCCTGGGTGGCGCGGCTGGCGGGCGCCGCCGCGTTGGACTACGACCTGGCACCGCAGCGCAGCAACGCCGTCTCGTTCCTGCGCTCGCTGCACCTCGCGCTGCTGTTGGGGGTTCGCCGGCCGCCGGGGGCAGGGCCCTGGTGGGCGCCCGTCCCTGCGGTTCGGGTGGATCTGCTCGCGGTCCTGGCGCGAACCTTGCGGGAGAGCGCGCCGCATCTGCGGCGCGCAGGTCAGAACGGCGTGGAACATGCCTGAGCCCACAGATCCCTTCGGCTGGGTCGAGACCAGCGCCGCGGAGCGTGTGGCGGGCGGCCTTCGCCGAACCCTGCGGCCGCGGACCCCCGAGGTCGGCATGCTCGACCTGGCGAGCAATGACTACCTCGGGCTGTGCCGGCACCCGCGGGTGATAGCGGCGGCGGCGGCAGCGGCCGGGCAGTGGGGAGCAGGGTCGACAGGCTCCCGCCTGGTCACCGGATCGACCACGCTGCACGCCGAACTCGAATCGGCCGCCGCCGACTTCACCGGCGCCGAGGCCGCCCTGGTCTTCTCCTCGGGTTACCTGGCCAACCTCGGCGCGGTGACCGCGCTCAGTGACGCCGACACCCTGATCGTCGCCGATGCCCGCAACCACGCCTCGCTGGTCGACGCGTGCCGACTTTCGCGCGCCCGGGTCGTGGTTGCCCCGCACCGCGACACCGCCGCGGTGGAGCGTGCGCTGACCCAGCGCAGCGAGACCAGGGCCCTGGTGGTCACCGATGGGGTGTTCTCCGTCGACGGGGAGCTGGCCCCGCTCACGGACCTGCTCGCCGCCGCCCGCCGCCACGGCGCCGCGTTGATCGTGGACGAGGCGCACGGGCTCGGCGTCGTCGGTGACGGTGGGCGCGGACTGGTCCACGCGCACGGACTGGCCGGCGCCCCCGACATCGTGGTGACGGCGGTGCTGTCGAAGTCGCTCGGCTCCCAGGGCGGTCTGGTGCTGGGACCGCGGGCGGTGATCGAGCACCTGGTGGACACCGCGCGCTCGTTCATCTTCGACACCGCTCTCGCCCCGGCCAATGCAGGAGCGGCTCTGGCTGCCCTGACGCTGCTTCGCGAGCAGCCCAAGCTGGCCGAGCGCGTGCGCCGACGTGCCCGTGAGCTCTCGGCGCTGGCCCGCGAGCTCGGCCTGGACTCTCCCGAGCCGCGCGGCGCGGTGTGCTCGGTGCTGATCGGGCAACCGGTGCACGCTCTGGCCGCGCAGGCCGCCTGCGCGAGCGTGGGAGTTCGAGTGGGGTGCTTCCGCCCGCCTTCGGTGCCCGACGGAATCTCCCGCCTGCGCCTGACCGCCCGCGCCGACCTCACCGACGCCGACCTCGCCCTGGCCCGCCGGGCCCTGGAGAGCCTTGCGTCCGACCCGGGTGCTGGAGCCTGCTCGTGAGCGTGCTGATCATCAGCGGGACCGGGACCGGGGTGGGAAAGACCGTCGTCACGGCCGCGATCGCGGCCCTCGCCGCCGACCGCGGGGCCGCGGTGGCGGTCGTCAAGCTCGCGCAGACCGGCCTGGCGTCCGGCGAACCCGGGGACCTCGAGGACATCCGGCGCCTGAGCGGCGTCAGCGACCTGCACGAGTTCGCACGCTTCGCCGATCCGCTGGCCCCGGCCGCGGCCGCACGAGTCGCGGGGATGCCCGAAGCCGACCTCGACGCCGCAGTGACCGAGATCGAGGCCCTAGCCGCCACCCGGCGTTTGGTCCTCGTCGAAGGCGCCGGTGGCCTGCTTGTGCGCTTCGATGCCGAAGGCACCACGATCGCCGACGTGGCCCGGCGGCTGAGCGCCCCGGTGCTCGTCGTCAGCGCCCCCGGCCTGGGCACGCTTAATCACACTGCGTTGACCTGCGAAGCCCTGGCCCACCGCGGCGTGCAGCTCGCCGGGGTGGTGATCGGGTCCTGGCCCAGCGATCCGGATCTGGCCACGCGGGCCAACATCGCCGACCTGGAGAGCATCGCCGCGCGGCCGCTGGCGGGCGTCGTGCCGGCCGGAGCAGGAGCCGCCGAGCGTGCGTCGTTCCTCACGTTGGCCCGCGCGGGGCTCTCCCCGGCCTTGGGTGGGGCCTTCGATGCGGCACAATTCGGGCTACGGCACCGCCCTTGACCAGAGGATCTCCATGACCACCCTTGCCGACCGCGCCGCCGAATCCAGTGCGGCGGACCTGCTGGCGATCGCACGCGAGCAGGTGCTGGGCAGCGGCATCGGCCTCGACGAGGCCCAGACGCTCGCGGTGCTCAACCTCGGCGATGAGCACCTCGACGCGCTGCTGGAGCTTGCCCACGAGGTCCGGATGCGCTGGTGTGGGCCCGAGGTCGAGGTCGAGGGCATCGTGTCGATCAAGACCGGCGGCTGCCCGGAGGACTGCCACTTCTGCTCCCAGTCCGGTCAGTTCACCTCCCCGGTGCGCTCCGTGTGGCTGGACATCCCCGCCCTGGTCGAGGCCGCCAAGGCCACTGCCGCCACCGGCGCGAGCGAGTTCTGCATCGTCGCCGCGGTCCGGGGGCCCGACGAGCGCCTGATGTCCCAGATGCGCGACGGGGTCAAGGCGATCAAGGAGGCCGTCGACATCCAGGTCGCCGCGTCGCTGGGCATGCTGACCCAGGCGCAGGTCGACGAGCTCGCCGCGATGGGCGTGCACCGCTACAACCACAATCTGGAGACCGCGAAGTCCTACTTCACCACCGTGGTCACCACCCACACCTGGCAGGAGCGTTGGGAGACCCTGGCGATGGTGCGCGAGGCAGGCATGGAGGTCTGCTGCGGCGGCATCATCGGCATGGGTGAGAGCGTGGCCCAGCGCGCGGAGTTCGCCGCCCAACTCGCCTCGCTCTCTCCCGACGAGGTGCCGCTCAACTTCTTCAACCCGCGCCCGGGCACGCCCTTCGGCGAGCTGCCCGTGCTCCCCTCGCAAGACGCCCTGCGCGCGATCGCCGCCTTCCGCCTGGCGCTGCCACGCACGATCCTGCGCTTCGCCGGGGGCCGCGAGATCACCCTGGGCGACCTGGGCACCCGCGACGGACTGCTCGGCGGCATCAACGCCGTCATCGTCGGCAACTACCTGACGACGCTGGGCCGCGACCCCTCCGAGGACCTCGCCCTGCTGATGGACCTGAAGATGCCGATCAAGGCCTTGGCTGACACGATCTGACGTTTACGGGCGCCGGGTCACCACCCCCGTGCCGAGGATTGCGGCGCACAGCGCGGCGATGCCCCTTCCGGTGCGCCTCGACAGGGCCGATCACTACCCGAAGAGGGGTGGTGCGCCCCCGTGCCTTGCGGTCCGCTCGCCCAACTGGAAACCTCAACGACGCCGACAGACCCGCCGCCTGAATCGGCGCCCACCGTGCTGACCTCACGTCAGCGCCGTCTGCCGAGGTCGAGCCATGGATCCCCGACTACGTAACCCGTTGCTGCTGAGTATCCCGCTCTGGGCAACGCTCTTTCCCTGGTTCTACAACCGCACGGACCCGCAGATCGCCGGGGTGCCGTTCTTCTACTGGTACCAGCTGATGTGGATCCCGCTCTCGGTGCTGTGCACCGTCGCGGTCTATCGCGCGGACCGCATTCTGACGGGCTCAGGCACCGGCGCAGAAACCTCTTCGGGCGACGACCGATTGGCCGGGTGCTGACGTGGAGGTCAAGAAGGTTGAACTGACGATCTTCATCATTCTCTTCGTCGGGGTCAGCGTGCTGGGCTTCGCGGCCTCGCGCTGGCGCAAGGCGAACCTGGACAACCTCGACGAGTGGGGTCTGGGCGGGCGCAGTTTCGGACCGTGGGTGACGTGGTTCCTGATCGGCGGAGACCTCTACACCGCCTATACCTTCGTTGCGGTACCCGCGCTGATCTACGGCGCCGGGGCTCTCGGCTTCTTCGCGGTCCCGTACACGATCATCGTCTACCCGCTGGTGTTCTTCGTCGCCCTGCGGCTGTGGTCGGTCTCGCGCGCCCTGGGCTACGTCACGGTCTCGGACTTCATCGCCGGCCGCCACGGCTCACCGGCACTTGCCCTGATCATCGCGATCACCGGCATCGTCGCCACCATGCCCTACATCGCCCTACAGCTGATCGGCATCGAGGCCGTGCTCAAGGTGATGGGGGTGGGCACCCAGGAGTTCCTCGGCACCAGCGAGTGGCCGATCATCATCGCCTTCACCGTGCTCGCCGCCTACACCTACCAGGCGGGACTGCGCGCGCCCGCGCTGATCGCGTTCGTCAAGGACGCGCTGATCTACATCGTCGTGCTCGCGGCGATCATCGTGATCCCCATCAAGCTCGGTGGGTTCGACGCGATCTTCGGCGCGGCCGATGAGAAGTTCGCCGCGACCCCTAACCCCAACGACGGCATCGAGCTCGCCGACGCGACGATCATCGGCTACTCCACGCTCGCGCTGGGTTCGGCGCTGGCCCTGTTCCTCTACCCGCACTGCGTCACCGGTCTGCTGGCCGCCCGAAGCCGCGACACCATCAAACGCAACATGGCGGCCCTGCCCGCCTACAGCCTCGTGCTTGGCCTGCTCGCATTGCTGGGGTACATGGCGATCGCGGCCGGCATCAAGCCTCTGGTCGACGAGGACGGCAAGGCCGACCCGAACACCATCGTGCCGTTGCTCTTCGACGACCAGTTCCCGGACTGGTTCGCCGGGATCGCTTTCGCCGCGATCGGGATCGGGGCACTGGTCCCGGCCGCGATCATGTCGATCGCCGCGGCCAATCTGTTCTCCCGCAACATCTGGAAGGCCTATGTGCGCCCGCAGGCGGGCGAGGCCGAGCAGGCCAAGGTCAGCCGGCTCGCCTCACTGTTCGTCAAGGCCGGCGCGGTGGCGACGATCCTCGTGCTGGACCCCCAGTTCTCCATCGATCTGCAACTGATCGGCGGGGTGATCATCTTGCAGACCCTGCCCGCGATCGTGTTCGGGCTCTACACGGCCTGGTTCCACCGCCACGCACTGATCGCCGGCTGGGCCGCGGGCATGACGGTCGGGATGTGGATGCTGTACGAGACCGAGAACGTCGCGGCCGGCAAGGAGCATTTCGGTGGGGCACTGTTCAAGCTGGAGAAGTTCGGCCTGGACACCGACTCCACGATCTACACCGGCCTGATCGCCGTCGCGGTGAACATCGCGGTCGCCGTCGGCGGCACCTGGCTGCTCGGCCGCTTCGGTTCGCCCGAGGGCGACGACGAGACCGAGCCCGACGACTACTTCGCCGAGCAGGTCAAGCCTGGTAGGGAGCCCGTCGGAGCGGCGCTGCACTGAGTGAGCCTGTGTCACGTTGCGACATTGACCGGCCAAAGGTGGCCTCTTGTGTCTGACACACAGTAGGTTTTCCGGCGCGACGAGGGAGATTCTGACGTGGACATCCACGGCCACGGCGGCAATCTGGCCCTGCCGGTCCTGCGCGCTCACGGGGTTACCGAGATGTTCACCCTGTCCGGGGGGCATGTCTTCCCGTTCTACGACGGCGCCGTCACCGCGGACCCGCCGATGCCGCTCTATGACGTCCGGCACGAGCAGAGCGCGGTTTTCGCCGCCGAGGCCGTAGCCAAGCTGACGCGGCGAGCAGGGCTGGCGGTGCTGACCGCCGGGCCCGGAATCACCAACGGGGTCTCGGCCGTCACCACGGCCCACTTCAACGGCTCCCCCGTTCTCATCCTGGGCGGCCGCGCCCCCCAGGCGCTGTGGGGATCGGGCTCGTTGCAGGAACTCGACCACCCGCCGTTGCTGGCACCGGTGACCAAGAGTGCGGCCACGGTGGCGACCACGGCGCAGATTCCGACCGCGATCAACGAGGCGCTGCACCTGGCGACCACCGCCCACCGCGGGCCGGTATTCCTCGACTTCCCGCTCGACGAGGTCTTCGCCGACGGCGCCGCGCCTACTCCACACGGCATCGCCGCACTGGACCGCACGCCGGATCCGGCGGCGCTGGCCCGCATCGGCGCTCTGCTGCGGAGCTCCCGGGCTCCCGTTCTCGTGCTCGGATCCGATGTCTGGTCCGACCGCGCCGAGGACGCCGCACGCCGCCTGGCCGAAACGCACCAGATCCCGGTGGTGGCCAACGGCATGGGACGGGGCATCCTGCCTCCCGGACACCCCCAGGCCGCGACCCGGGCCCGCGGGGCCGCCTTCGCAGGAGCGGACCTCGTGCTCGTGGTGGGCACCCCGCTGGATTTCCGGCTGGGGTTCGGACGCTTCGGTGGCGTGGACGGCGATCCCGCGGCAGTGGTTCACCTGACCGACGCAGCCGACCGCGTGGCCACCCACCTTGAGCTCACCGCAGCGGCCTGGGGAGACCTGAGTCTGGTCCTGGACGGACTGTGCAGCGCGGCCGGCGAGCCGGTCGACCGGGCGCCGTGGTCGGACCGGCTGCGCGAGGTGTCCACCCGCAGTGTGCGCAAGGACACCGCCCTGCTCGCCACCGGCACTCCCGACGTGCACCCCGCCCGCATCCTGGGTGAGCTGATTCCCCGTCTGGACCCGGACGCCGTCGTGATCGGCGACGGCGGGGACTTCGTCTCCTTCGCGGGGCGGCTGATCGAGCCGTCCCGCCCCGGCTGCTGGCTCGACCCCGGCCCGTACGGGTGTCTGGGCACCGGACTGGGATACGCCCTCGGCGCCCGGGTGGCCCGACCGGGGGTCCAGATCGTCCTGCTGCTCGGCGATGGCGCCGCCGGATTCTCGCTGATGGACGTCGACACCCTCGTACGCCACCGCCTCCCCGTCGTCGTGGTGGTGGCCAACAACGGCTGCTGGGGCCTGGAAAAGCACCCGATGCAAGCCCTCTACGGCTATGACGTGGCAGCGGATCTGACGCCCCGCACGCGCTACGACCAGGTGGTGAGCGCACTGGGCGGCGCCGGAGAACTCGTGGACTCACCGGAGCAGATCGGCCCGGCCCTGGACCGCGCCTTCGCTTCGGGCGTTCCGTACCTGGTCAACGTGATCACCGACCCGGCGATCGCCTATCCGCGGTCCACCCTGCTCTAGATCGTCCGTACCCTGGTCCGGTGATCGAGAACGGCTTCTGTGATCGCTGCGGCGAGCCCAGCCGATCCGTCGGTGATCCCGTGCACGCCGCCTGCCGCAACGCCCGCGAGCTGGAGCCACCGCGCTATTGCGGCCGGTGCCGGCGGCGCCTGGTCGTCCAGGTGACCCCGAACGGCTGGCGAGCCCGTTGTGTCGAGCACGGCGAGGCGCGCTCGCCGTAGGGGGCGCCGGCGCCCAGACTGCTGTCATGGGCCTGACGCTGCTGGTGTTGATCGCCGCGCTGGCAATCGGGTGGTTCGCCGGAACACCGGGCGGCCGGGTCACCCGCGTGGGCATTTGCGGGGTTCCGCTCCTGCTGACTGCGCTGCTCGTGCTGGTCGGCGAGAGTGTGATGGCACGTCAGATTCCGTACTCGTATCCGATCTCGTTCGCGGTCGCGGCGACCTTGATGATCCAGTTCGCCGCCCGTAACCTTGCCGTCCCCGGCGTGGCGCTGGCCGTGGCCGGGGTCCTCGCCAACGCCACCGTGATCCTGGCCAACGGGGCGATGCCGGTGTCGGTGAGCGCCGCGCAGCGGGCCGGTGTCCCGATCGACGTGCTCGAACTGCAGAGCGAGCGGCGCCACGAACCGCTCGACGGGGCAACGCGACTGCCGCTGCTCGCAGACCGCATCCCGGTGCCCGTACCGGGTCATCGCGAGGTGGACAGCGTCGGGGATCTGGCGCTCGCTGCCGGCGTCGGCCTGTTCGCCTTCGGCGCCGTTCACCGGCGCCGCGAGAGCTCCGAGGTCCCCTTAGGCACAATGATGAGATGAATACCCGCCCGCTGCTCATCTTCGAAGGGGACTGCGGCTTCTGCAATCGCTGTGCCCGCTTCATCAGCCGGCGCCTGCCGACCTCCGCGGAGCTCAAACCCTGGCAGCGGGTGAACCTGGACGCCTACGGCGTCAGCGAGGCGCGCGCCCGATACGAAATCGTGTGGGTCGCCGCCGACGGTCGACTCGACGGCGGCGCCCAGGCAGTAGCTCGGCTACTCCTGGACTGCGGCAAGGGCTGGGCGGCGCTCGGGGCCCTGCTGCGCGTTCCTCCGATCCGGTGGCTGGCCCACGGGTGCTACCGGACCATGGCCCGGATGCGCACCCGGCTACCCGGGGGCGGGCCCGCCTGCGGAATGCGCCCGCCCAAGCACTGAGCGGCGGCGCCGGTTCTCCCGCCAGCTCGGGATGCGCTCCAGGGGAGCAAACGCCAGCCAGCAGATGACCAGCGGCGCAAAGTGAATGGACAGCGCCGCGTAGGTCATCAGATGGAACGCCAGGTAGGCACCCACAACAACGCCCAGCGCACGGCCGCGCAGCCAGAACACGACGACGACCGCGGCCTCGGCGATCAGCACCCCCCACTGGGCAAACACCAACAGGTCCGGGAAGTCGGCCAGGGGGTCGGAGAACACGGTGCCTCGCCGCTCGATGGCCCACAGCAACGTCGCCCCGGTCGGCCAGTCCCAGCCGCCATGACGCAGCTTCGCCCACACGGAAAGCACGTAGGTCGCGGCCACCGCGAGCTGGATGCACCGCAACGCCCACGCCGCGCGCTCGTCCCCGCCACGTGCGCACCGTCCGGCCGCGCCGACGGTCGGCAGCACGGCGACAGCCACCACGAGGGCGAGATGATCGTGATCGACCTTGCCGTACGACATCTCCCACAACAGCCAGATTCCGAAGCCGGCCGCGATCGGCCAGCCCAGCAGCCGCGGCGCCCGCCCCGTCGCCGCGAGGGCGCAGGCAGCGATCAGGCCCCACTGCAGCGCGAAGGCGGCGGCCTGGGTCGGCGCCGGGAGGTGCAGCGCGCGGGCGAGCGCGAGCGGGCGGTAGAGCTCGGCCGGCGCCTGCGCATGGCCCGGTACATCGTTGGCGAACACCAGCACGTCGACGATGACGAAGGCATAGATCGCTGCCCGCAGCCAGGCGATGCGCGCCAGCGGCACAGCGGCGAACCACCACCGCCACACCGCTCTGAGCCCCGGCGCGCTCATCGCGGGGGAACTTCGCTGAGCACTGTCCAGCTGGTGAAGATGTCAATACGCCGGCCCGCTCGGGCTCCATTGCGCAGTTCGACGACGTCCTGCCCGACCACGATGCGCCGCAGCGCAGGCCGCTCAGGGTGCTTACCGGCCCAGGCCTGCGCGAGGGTCGCGAGCCGCGACGGGTCGGCGATGATCCGATCCAGCTGGCCCTCCAATTCGGCGCGGTTGACCCCGACGTCGGCGCTGGAGGAGATGTCGAGGCGGCGCGTGGTGCCGTCGGCAAGGTCCGCCGCCACCCACAGCGCCCGGATCTCACCGTTGGGATCGATGCGGAATGAATACTGGGTGAGCGGGCCGAGCGGAAACGCGTCATCGGTGCCGACGGCCGAGGTCCACGCGAGCACGCCGAGTACCGCGCCTGCCGCGGCCAGGCGCCAGGCCTTGCCTAGCCTGCCCAGCTCTCGCTCGGCCACCGCGGCACTGTCCACGCCGGGTCACGATAGTCGGCCACGTCCGCGAGGACCTCGGCGAACTCCGCCACCAGGCGGGCGTCGAAGTGGCTTGCGGCGCAGCGCGTCAGCTCCGCCAGGCCGGCCGCGGCGGACTCGGCAGGGCTGTAGGCGCGAGTGGAGGTGATGGCGTCGAAGGCGTCGGCGATCGCGATGATGCGCGAGGTCTCCGGGATCTGATCGCCCATCAGGGCATCCGGGTAGCCCTGGCCGTCCACCCGCTCGTGGTGATGCAGGATCGCCTCCCCGACGGCGAGGTCCAGACCCATTGCGGTCACGATCCCGGCGCCGCGCTGGGGGTGAGCAAGTATCAGGGCGTTCTCCGCGGCATCGAGCGGCCCGTCCTTACGCAGGACCTGGGTCGGAACGGCCAGCTTTCCGATGTCGTGCAGCAAGGCCGCCCTGCGCAGCGTCTCGCGGCGCTCGGGGGAGTAACCCAACCGGAGCGCGAGCAGCTCGCAGAGCCGGGCGACCCGCTGGCAGTGCCCTCGGGTGTAGGGGTCCTTGGCGTCCAGCTCCGCCAGCAGCCGGGCGACCATCTCACGCTGGGCCGCCTGGGTCAGTCCCGACTCAGGGTGGCGCGGTGCGATCAGCCCCTTCGCGCCCACGTGAACCCCCGCTCCCACACCCCACAACCACCTCAGGCCATGATCAATTCGACATTAGGCGCGGGTCCGACACCTGCCTATAAGCCGTCCGAGTGGTCTTATAAGCCACTTCTGTCACCGGGCGGCCATCACGCCGCCGAGCGGCCCGCCGGCAACCTGTGGGAGGATGCCGCAATCGTCGGCCCACCGGCGTAGAGCCCGAATCACCACTCCGAGATGAGCAGGAGGAGCCCGATGGGTAAGGCCGCCCGCCGCCGCAAGGGACGCAAGAAGTCGAAGGCGAACCACGGTCGTCGTCCGAATTCCTGACAAGACCAGATCAACGAGGGCCCCGCTGCCGAACCGGCAACCGCGGGGCCTTTGTACGTTCCTGCCCGATCCGTCCAGGTTGGTAGGTCCAGATCGGCCCGGCTACGTCACGCCTGGGGTGACGGCCCTCAGTTCTCGCCGAGGGAGGCTTGGGCCTCGCGAATCCGGCCCAGCACCTTGGCCCGCAGGTCCTCCGGAACGGGCTCGCAGCCACACCCCCGTTTCACCACGTCCTTGACCATCTGCTCGAGCCCGAACTCGGCCAGGCAGGGTCCGCACTCGTCGAGGTGTTCCTTGATCTGCCCGCAGTCGGCGTCGGGCAGTTCGTGGTCGAGGAACTCCGCGCACCGGGCAAGAACATCCGCGCACGAGGTGAAGTGGGGCAACCCACTCATGACGTCGCTCCTTCGTCCGCGGCGACGAGTCCGCGATCCCGGGCGTAGTCGGCCAGTTGGGTACGCAGGGCTCGCCGCCCCCGGTGCAACCGGGACATCACCGTTCCGACCGGAGTTCCCATGATCTCGGCGATCTCCTTGTAGGCGAAACCCTCAACGTCCGCCAGATACACCGCGATCCGAAACTCCTCCGGTAGCGCCGCGAGCGCATCCTTGACGTCCGAATCGGGAAGGTGCTCCAGCGCCTCGACCTCGGCGGACTTCAGACCCGAGGAGGTGTGCGACGACGCGCGAGCAAGCTGCCAATCCTCGATGTCCTCGGCTGCGCTCTGCTGCGGCTCACGCTGCTTTTTGCGGTAGGTGTTGATGAACGTGTTGGTGAGGATCCGGTACAGCCAGGCCTTGAGGTTGGTCCCGGCGGCGAACTGGTGAAAGGCGGCGAACGCCTTGGCGAAGGTCTCCTGAACGAGATCTTCGGCATCGGCGGGATTTCGGGTCATCCGCATCGCGGCCGCGTAGAGCTGGTCGAGGAAGGGCAGCGCGTCACGTTCGAATCGTGCGACGCGATCGGTCTCGGTCTCGGCGTTGGTCATCACCGTGGAGACTAAGCGATCCTTCTCGCCACGCCGCGAGCCACCTCCGGCGAGCACGGGCTCACGCACTGCCAGCATGCGTCACCTCCGACCTACCCGGCACGACCACGGCGGCCGTCGCGTTCGCAGGGCTCAACACGGGCCGGTGCGCAGTTGATTCCCGCCGCCGGGGTCAGGGCGCGTGAACGGGCAGCCAGCCGGCCACCGCAGCCACCAGATCGGCCAGCACCGTGGCCTGATCCGGTACCGCCCGGGCCCCGACCTTGAACCCATGGTCGGCCCCGGGCACACCCACTACCTCGACGCCGGCCGGGAAGTCCTCCGGGGCGCCGAAGGCATCCCGGGTGCCCTGCACGACCAGCGTCGGAACTCCCGCGCCCGCGAGCTCAGCGCCGCGGCTGCGCTCGGGTCGGCCCGGTGGGTGCAGTGGGAAGGCCAGCGCAAGAACCGCCACCGCTCCCACCTGCGCCGCGGTGCGGCACGCGACCCGGGCGCCCGCCGACCGCCCGCCCACCACCAGACCGGCGCTGGTGAGGCCGGCTGCAGCCAGTTCCTCGAGCACCGCCCTCCAGGCGATGTCCAGCGCCGCCGGCCGCACCGCCACCTTGCGCCCGGCCAGCCGCCACGGCTGCTCCACCAGCACCACCGCAGTCCCGAGCCGCGGCAGGGTCGCAGCCAAGGCCTGCAGATCCCGCGCGTCAGTCCCCCCGCCGGCGCCATGCCCAAGCACCAGCACTCCTCGCGCAGAACGCGAGCGCCCGGTTCGGGCAGCCTCGAACACCTCCGCGCTCGCCGGTCCGCCCGGCGTCTGGATCAGCCGTCGCACGCCACCACCCACTGTTGTTGCCCGCTTTCCTCGCTGCAGCGCAGCTTCACACGCCGGGTACGCAAAGCGAAGGGACATCCCGGCGAGTGAAGCGAACGTCCCCCTTTGGTGGCTAGGCTCAATGGACGTGACATCGCACTGGCCGGCTCCGCGCGCCTCGCGGCCCCTCGACGCCGTCGTGCAGCTTCCCGGCTCGAAGTCCATCACGAACCGCGCGCTTATTCTCGCCGCGCTCGCTGCGGAGCCGAGCCTGCTGCGCGGACCGCTGCGTTCGCGCGACACCGACCTCATGGCGGGCGCCCTGCGCGCCCTCGGCACGAAGATCGACGTCGAGTCCGACCCGGCCCGGCCCGGTGCCCCGGCGTGGCGGATCACCCCGGCGCCACTGCGCGGTCCGGCGCAGGTGGACTGCGGGCTCGCCGGCACCGTCATGCGCTTCCTGCCGGCGGTGGCAGCCCTGGCCACCGGACCGGTCAGCTTCGACGGCGACGCCCACGCTCGCGAGCGGCCGATGGGGCCGGTCTTGGCGGCGCTGCGCGCGCTGGGCGCGACCATCGACGCCCCGAGGGGCGCCCTGCCCTTCACCGTGCACGGCGCCGGTGCACTGGAAGGTGGCCGGGTGCAGATCGACGCGTCGGCCTCCTCGCAGTTCGTCAGCGGCCTACTGCTGACCGCACCCGCGTTCACCGGCGGCCTCGACCTGGAGCACGTCGGCGCTGCGCTGCCGTCGATGCCGCATATCGAGATGACGCTCGCGATGCTTCGGCGGGTCGGTGCCAGGGTGATCGAGCAGGGCGGGGTGCGATGGGTGGTCGAGCCCGGCCCGCTGCAGGGAATTGAGCTCGACGTCGAGCCCGACCTGTCCAACGCCGCACCATTCCTTGCTGCCGCCCTGATCGCCGGCGGTCGGGTGCGGATCCCGGGGTGGCCACGGAGCACCACCCAGGCCGGGGATCGCCTGCGCAGCCTGCTCGCGGCGATGGGGGCCGAGCTTCGGTTCGACTCGGTAGGCCTGACGATCACCGGCACCGGCGTCGTGCACGGCATCGACGTCGATCTGCATGACGTCGGCGAACTCACCCCGACGATCGCCGCCCTGGCAGCGCTCGCTAACTCCCCCAGCACGCTTCGCGGGATCGGTCATCTGCGCGGCCACGAAACCGACCGCTTGGCCGCGCTCGCCACCGAGATCAACAAGCTCGGGGGCGACGTCACCGCTACCGAGGACGGTCTCGTCATTCGCCCGCGACCCCTGCACGGGGGTGTCTTCGCCAGCTACTCCGATCACCGGATGGCGACCACCGGAGCGATCCTCGCGCTGGCCGTGCCCGGTGTCCTCATCGACGACATCGACACCACCGCCAAGACCCTGCCGGGCTTCGGCCGGATGTGGGCCGAGCTGCTCCAGGTGGCGGGCTGAGCATGGCTGGTGGGCATAAGCGCTTGGACGAGGACTACGTGCGGGTGCGACCGGGCCGGGGCAGTCGTCCACGCAGCACCCTGCGCCCCAGCCACGAGGGCGCCGTGGATGCTCGCGTGGTCACCGTCGACCGCGGCCGGCTCACCGTGCGCCTGGACACGGCGCCCGACCGGGAGGTGGTGGCGGTCAAGGCCCGCGAACTCGGCCGTCGGGGAGTGGTCGTCGGCGACCGGGTGGGAGTGGTCGGCGACACCAGTGGTGGGCCGGACACCCTGGCCAGAATCGTGCGCCTGCTCCCCCGGACCTCGACCCTGCGGCGCAGCGCCGACGACACCGATCCGGTGGAGCGAGTCCTGGTCGCCAACGCCGAGCAGTTGGTCATCGTGGTGGCACTCGCCGACCCGGAGCCCCAGCCGCGGTTGATCGACCGGTGCCTGGTGGCCGCGTTCGAGGCCGGCCTCGCTCCCCTGCTGTGCCTGACGAAATCCGACCTCGCTCCCGCGCATGCCCTGACGAGGGCTTACGCGCCCTTGGGTGTGGACCACGTCGTCACTGGAGCGGGCGCCGGTCTGGAGGATCTGACCCATCGTCTGACCGGGCGGATCTCCGTGCTCGTCGGATCCTCCGGTGTCGGGAAGTCCACGCTGGTCAACGCCCTGGTCCCGGGCACGAACCGCGGCGTCGGCCACGTCAACGCCGTCACCGGCCGTGGCCGGCACACCTCCAGCTCGGCGCTGGCACTCCTGCTGCCCGGCGGAGGCTGGGTGATCGACACCCCCGGGGTGCGCAGCTTCGGCCTGGCACACGTGCGGGCCGATGATCTGCTGCGCGCGTTCGGGGACCTGGTGCCCGGCACCCAGAACTGCCCTCGCGGCTGCGCGCACGACGAAGCAGAGTGTGCCCTCGATGCCTTCGTCGCGCGCGGCGAATCCGACCCCGCTCGGCTGGCGTCCCTACGGCGCCTGCTGCGCGTGCGCGACTCCGGCGCCCCGACCCAAACCCCGTGATGGCGCCTGCGGGGCGCCGCGCCTACTTGCTCTCGTAGAGGAAACCCCAGTGCGACTGCGAGCCGGTGTGCCCGGTCACCACGGTCAACACGATCGACGCCGCGGCGAGGGCCGCCACCACGACAGCCAGTCCAGTGCGGGCAGTGGGCGCGAAACTGTCGATCCGCGTGACCAACACGGTGAGGATCGACACGATGGTCAGGGCCAGCACGATCCAGAGCAGAAGCTCGCCGTACTTCTCGTGATCGTTGTTCGGCACGTTTTCCTTGGAGGGGTCCAGCTTCTCCTGCAAGGCGTAGCCGGCCCGCACCGTGACGAAGGTCAGTACCAGCATCGCGACGTTGAGGGCGGTGGCCAGCGCGACCATGGGCAGCGTGAGTGGGGGCCGCCCGATCATCGGCACGCTCACCGGACGAGTTCGCAAGGACGGCTTCAGGAAGACGAGGGCCGTGAACACCCCACACACCGGAATCAGCACCACAGCGAAATGCAGCACGAGGACGTGCAGCGGTAGATCCAGGAATTGGTCGAACATGAGCTGCTCCTCGGGCTCGGGGCGTCGGAGTCATTCGAGCACGAACACCCTCCGGCTTGCGCCGAGCGCGCCCGGGGGGGCACAGGTTCATCCGATCGATTCGCCCGAGGTCACCGGTCGCTACCTGCCTGGTGAGTCAGATCACACCGGGTCACACTCGCGGCATCGCGGTACCTTGAGCGCCATGCCCGGCGGAGACCTCGACGACGACCTCGGGCATGACCCCCAAGGCGCGAGCGCGGATTTCCCCAGCGATGATCTTGCGCTGGCGCTGCGCCTCGCCGACGCCGCCGATGAGATCACTGTGGCCCGTTTCGGCGCCCTCGACCTGGCGGTGGAGTCCAAGCCCGACCTGACTCCGGTCACGGATGCCGACCGCGAGGTCGAACGCCGCCTGCGCGAGCTGCTCGCGATCGAACGGGCCGGCGATGCGGTGCACGGCGAGGAGTTCGCCGACACCGGAGCGGGGGCCAGGCGCTGGGTGATTGACCCGATCGACGGGACCAAGAACTTCGTGCGCGGCGTGCCGGTCTGGGCCAGCCTGATCGCCCTGATGGACGGTGTGGACGTGATCGTCAGTGTCATCACCGCCCCGGCCCTGGGACGACGCTGGTGGGCGGGCGCCGGCAGGGGCGCCTGGACGAGCGCCTTCGGCGCCCCTGCGACGAGGTGCCAGGTCTCCGGGGTCACCGACCTCGCCGATGCGTCCCTGTCCTACGCCAGCCTGTCCGGCTGGGAGGACCGCGGCCTGCTGCCGAGTTTCCTTGACCTGACCCGCACCGTCTGGCGAACGCGTGCCTACGGCGACTTCTGGTCCTATGTCCTGCTCGCGGAGGGCGCGGTGGACATCGCGGCCGAACCCGAGGTGTCCCTGCACGATCTGGCCGCGCCCGCCCTGATCGTGACCGAGGCGGGCGGGACGTTCACCGACATCGCCGGACGGCCCGGTCCCGGCGGTGGCAGCGCCCTGGCAGGCAATCTTGTGCTGCACACCGCCGCATTGAGCTACCTGCGCACCTGAGGGGCGCCATGCACGGGCGCGCGGGCCCGACCCCGGCCCTGTACCCGGGCCAGGATCCGCGGGGCCAGAATCAAGGCCGCCAGGTCGAACCAGCCGTACCCCCCGGCCGCGCCGCTCGGGGGGTTGCCCATGCTCACCCCCAGCAGCGGATCTTCCGCTGCCCACGTCCAGATCTGCCAGTGCGTACCCAGCAACTCCAAGAACGTGACCACGACGAACGCCCCGATGTAGAGCCCCTGCGAGCTCCCCAGGAACAGGAAACCCACCAGGCAGGCGAACCAGATCGCGCCGAGCAGGTCCACCCGGTCGGAAACGGTCAGTCCCCAGGCGGCGTAGGCTCCGCCCACCAGCACCACCGCCGCTCGCAGTCCTCGGCGGTGCCCGTGGACCCAGGCCAGCCGGCCGATCATGAGGGCGCCCAGATAGACCAGCCCATGCCCGGGCGGGACGTACACCGGAACGTTGTCGAGGCGGTAGGTGTAGACCTCCAGGACACCGGCGAAGGTGTACTCCACCGCCGTCGCGAACACCACGACGACGCCGACCTGGGTGCGCACCAGGGCGCTCTCCCGCCGCAGCATGGCGAGCAGCAGGAGCCACACCGCAGCGCCGAGCAGGCGCTGCTGAGCCAGGGAGGAGTTTCGGTCCAGATACAGCACAAGCGCCGTGATCGCGAACAACGTTGCCACGAGCGCGGCTTCGTCACGGGTGCGCCTCACCCCCTGATCTTTGCAAGGACCCCCGGCCATCGACGTCACCGGGACGACACTGCACGAGGGCCCGGCCTCGGCGGCCAAGCGCACCTGCCGAGCCCGGCCAGGGCCGGCGTGATGTCCAGGCCTGCCCCCTGCTCATCCAGCACCTCCCAGGCGACGACACACGCCGCACGCAGCCCCTCGACGAAATCTCCCGAACCGTCCAGGGCGAGGCGACCCTGGTGCGCGCGGGCGTGCCACCCCGCCACCGCGGCCGCGCCGCCGGCGCGTGCGATCGGCGGGTGCGCGCTGAGCAAGGCGCGCAGGTCAGCGCCGAGGTAGGTGGGGCGGTGCGCCGGCGCGGCCCGCAACAGCTCGGCCGCCCCGGTGACGCCGGTCAGCACCAGCATGCTGTCCGCGCCCGCCCGCTGGGCACCCTCGATGTCGGTATCGAGGCGGTCCCCCACGACCAGCGGGCGCAGGGCCCCCACCCGGGCGATGGATTCGCTGTGCAGTGCCAGCTCCGGCTTTCCCGCCACGATCGGATCCGCACCGGTGGCGAGGCGGATCACCTCCACCAGCGATCCGTTACCCGGCGCCATCCCGCGCGGGGTCGGGATGGTGCGATCGGTGTTGCTCGCGACCCAGGGCAACCCGCTGCCTACCGCGTAGGCACCTTCGGCCAGCAGCTCCCAACCGACGCTGGGATGGAATCCCTGCACCACCGCGACCGGCGCCTGCGCCATCGAGCGCACCGGGACGAACCCACGCTCCCGTAGTGCCACCTCCAGACCCTCACCACCGACCACCAGCACGGCCGAGCCCGGGGGTATCAGTCCTTCGATCACGCGAACTGCCGCCTGGGCGGAGGTGGCCACTTCACTCGGCTGCGCCGGAACGCCCAGCCGAGTGAGGTGTTCGGCGACGGCGTGCGGGGTCCGGGCGGCATTGTTGGTCACGAACGCCAGCCGCATCCCGGCGTCGCGGGCCTGTGCCAGGGCGTACGCCGCATGGGGAACCAGGTGCGGCCCCACGTACACCACCCCGTCGAGGTCGAGCAGGGCGCCGTCATAGGCGGCTACCAGCGGCGCGCTGCCGACCGCCAGGGGATCACCCATCGCTCGCCCCGGCCGCCCCGGCCGCCCCGGCCGCCCCGGCCGCCGCGGGCCCTGCCGGCCCACTGACGACATCATCGTCGCCCAGATCGGCGTCCGTCAGGAACACCACACCGTCGAGCTCCACGAGGCGATCGGCGGCGTTGGTCTCGCCGTCGGGGTCAGCCTCAAGCGCCCGCACGAACCACTCTCGTGCCTGCTGAGTCCGACCCACCGCGGCCAGCGCCTCGGCGTAGGCGCACCGCAGGCGAGCCGACCACGCCTTGACCCCCGGCTCGTGTAGATCCGCGCTCTGCAAGGTGACCACCGCAGCCTCAAGCTCGCCCATGTCAGCACGGGCGCCGGCCGCGACGATGCGCATCTCGACCCGCCCCGCCCGGTCGAGCCCCGCCACCTCCGGCGCCGCGGCCATCGCCAGGGCCCGCTCGGGCCGCCCAAGCCCCCGCTCGCAGTCGGCCATCACCGGCCAGAACTCGTGATTGCCCGAGATCCGCCGGGCGGTCCGCAGTTCGGACAGAGCTTCCGCGTACTTGCCGCGGTGATACGCGGCGAGCCCCAGCGCCTCCCGAATCACGGCGACCCGTGGACCCAACCGCCGGGCGGCACTTGCGTGGGCGTACGCCAGATCAGGGTCGACGTCCAGCAGCAACCCGGCCATCACCAGATGTTTCGACGCCTCCTCGGCGGCCTCGGCCCGCAGGGTTGTCAGCTCACGCGCGATGGCGCGGTCCAGTTCCCGGCCGGTGATGCCGGCCTCGATCTCGGGAGGGCGCGGCCCGGCCGCGACGGGCCGGCGACCTGGCTCCCGCCTGGGCGCGGCGCGGTCCTTGGGGGGTACGGCCTGGACCGGGTTCTTGGGCCCGGATGAGGCGGTGCCCTGAGACGGCGCCCGTGCGGGCTTTCCCGCCGCACCCGACCTTGCGCCGGACCGCCCGCGATCCGAATTGACGCTGGGACGATGCCCTTCATCGCGCTTACGTGCGTCACTCATCGTTACTCGCCGTTTCCGTTCGAACATCAGCTTAAACCGATAAGGGCCACCCAGACGGGTGGCCCTTATCGAAAGAATGTCCGGCGGCGTCCTACTCTCCCACACCGTCACCAGTGCAGTACCATCGGCGCTGAAGGGCTTAGCTTCCGGGTTCGGAATGGAACCGGGCGTTTCCCCTTCGCTATGGCCGCCGTAACT
>JBQTII010000010.1:0-8608 GCA_052388275.1 Sporichthyaceae bacterium
TCGCCCAGTCACACCACGCTGGAGGAAATGACCATGACCGGACCGCTGAGCGGGCTACGAATCCTCGAACTCGGGGGCATCGGGCCGGGCCCGCACGCCGCGATGATGCTCGCGGACCTCGGTGCGGACGTGGTCCGGGTGGATCGGCCTTCCGGCGGGCTGAAGGTCGTCCCGGCAGGCAAGCAGGACTGGACCCAACGCGGGCGGCGCAATGTCCCCGCGGACATCAAGACCGACGAAGGCCGCGCGGCCTTGCTCGCGCTCTTCGACGTCGCGGACGTAGTGATCGAGGGATTTCGGCCCGGCGCCGCGGAGCGGATGGGCATCGGGCCGGTCGACATGCTGGCCCGCAACCCGCGGCTCATCTACGCCCGGATGACCGGCTGGGGCCAGGACGGTCCGCTTGCCACCCGGGCTGGGCACGACATCAACTACATCGGCCTGACCGGTGCGCTGCACGCGATCGGCACCGCGGGGGCCCGTCCGACCCCGCCGATCAACCTGGTCGGCGACTTCGGCGGTGGCTCGACGTTCCTGGTGATGGGCATCCTCGCCGCCCTGTTCGAACGAGGGAGTTCCGGGCGGGGTCAGGTCGTCGACGCGGCCATCATCGACGGAACCTCGGTGGTCAGTCAGATGATCTGGGGATTGCGCTCGGCCGGGCTCTGGAGCGACGAACCGGCGGCCAACCTGCTCGACACGGGCTGCCCGTTCTATGACACCTATGCCTGTGCGGATGGCAAGTACGTGGCCGTCGGGTCGCTGGAGCCGCAGTTCTACGCCGAGATGGTCGCGGGGCTCGGGCTCTGTCTCGAGGAGTTGCCCAAGCAGATGGACCGCGGCGGCTGGCCCCGACTTCGGGAGATCTTCACGGCGCGGTTCGCCTCGAAGTCCCGCGATGAATGGGCTGCGCAGTTCACCGACACCGACGCGTGCGTCACGCCGGTGCTGGCCTGGGGCGAGGTTGCCGCGCACCCACACATGGCCGCACGGGGCACCGTCGCCGAGATCGGCGGCACCGTCCAGGCCGCGCCCGCTCCACGCTTCTCGCGCACTCCGGCCGGGGTTCCCACCCCTCCCCCGGACGCGCCCAGCGACCTCGATGACGTGCTGAAGTCCTGGGGCGCGGCCGGGGGCTGAGCCTTGGTCAGCCGGCGGGCTAGAAGCGGATGATGCCGCGCAGGTTCTTGCCTGCCAGTAGGTCTTCGTAGCCGGTGTTGATCTCGTCCAAGCTGTACTCGCGGCTGACCAACTCGTCGAGCTTGAGGATGCCGCTGCGGTACATCTCCAGCATCCGCGGGATGTCGTGCTGGGGGTTGGAGGAGCCGAACAGCGAGCCGAGGATCTGCTTTTCGTACAACGTCAACTCGAACAGGTTGGTCTTGATCTCCATCTGCTCGGGGTGCCCGATCGCGGTGACGACGACCTTGCCGCGCTTGCCGACCAGACTCAGTGCCGGTGCGATGTAATCGCCCTCGGCGACGTCGGTGGTGATCACGCAGATGTCCGCGAGCTGACCCTTGGTCAGATCAGCGATGATCGCCCAGGCCTCATCGACGTTGCCCGCGGTGTGGGTGGCGCCGAACTCCTGGGCCTTCTCGCGCTTGAACTCGACCGGGTCGATCGCGATGATGTTGCGCGCACCGCCGATGCGGGCACCCTGCACCGCGTTGATCCCGATCCCGCCCACGCCCATGATGGCGACGGTGTCCCCGGGCTTGACCCCGCCGGTGCGCACCACGCTGCCGAACCCGGTCGGCACGCCGCACCCGATCAGGGCTGCCTTGTCCAACGGGATGTCGTCGTCGATCTTCACCACGGACTGGGTCGGGACCACGGTGTATTCGGAGAACGTGCCGAGCAGACACATCTGCCCGACGTCCTCGCCGCGGGCGTGAAAACGCCAGGTGCCATCGAGCTGCGGGCCCAGGATCAGCGCGGCGCCGCTGTCGCACAGGTTCGTCATGCCGCGCGCGCAGTACGAGCACCGCCCGCAGGAGGGCAGGAAGCTCATCACCACGTGATCGCCGATCGCGACGTCGGTGACGCCGGGCCCGACCTCGGTGACGACGCCGGCGCCCTCGTGCCCGCCCAGGATCGGCAGCGGCACCGGAATGTCACCGGTGACCAGGTGCTCGTCGGAATGGCACAGCCCGCTCGCCACCATCTTGACCATGACCTCGGCTTCGTTCGGCGGGTCGAGGTCGATGTCCTCCACCTGCCACTTTTCACCCAGTCCCCACAGCACTGCGGCCTTGGTTTTCACCTGCGCTCCTTACCTTCACGGTCTTTCGAGATACTTTCCGGGACGTGACGTGCACCCACTGTTCTCTCACACCCGCCGGCCTGACGAAAGGCGCCCCCATGTCCGCGCTCGACCTCGCCGTCTTGACGGCCCTACGACTCAAGGGTCGCGCCGATGTCACCGTGGTGTCGACGTGCGCCGGAACCGATGCGGGCAGCGCCCAGTCGGCTCTGGACACATTGCTCGACCGGGAGTTGGCGGCGGGCGGCCCGGCCTACCGGTTGACGCCGGCCGGACGCGAGGCACTGGTCGCTCTGCTGGACGCCGAGCGCCCAGGCATCGACCACGCCGCGCTTGAGGCGGCGTACCACGACTTCGACGAGGTCAACACCGCCCTGAAGACCGCGGTGACCAACTGGCAGCTGATCGGCGGAACGACGCCGAACGACCACACCGACGCCGCCTACGACGCCGCAGTGATCGCCCAGATCGTCGCGGTCGACGAGGCGTTCACGCCGCTGCTGGAGCGAATCCTGACGATCGTGTCGCGCCTGGCCCCGTACCGCTCCCGCTTCGCGACGGCGATCACCAAGCTCGGCGAGGGCGACCACACCTACGTCGCCCGCCCGACCATCGACAGCTACCACCAGGTCTGGTTCGAGTTCCACGAGGAACTGATCGCGCTGCTCGGACGCACCCGGGCCGACGAGGCCGCGGCCGGGCGCGCCGTCTGACCGGGGTGGCGGTACGGCTCCGTACTGCCCGGGGGAGAATGCCCCGGTGAGCGCCCACGAGATTCTCCATCTGCACGCCCACGGGCTCGCCCTCACCGCCGAGGCCGCCGGGCCGACCGCCGCCCTGACGGTGCTCTTGCTGCATGGGGGCGGCCAGCGCCGCTCGTCGTGGGGCGCCGCGCTGTCGGCGCTCTCGGCCGCCGGACTGCGCGCCGTCGCCCTGGACCAGCGCGGGCATGGCGACAGTGAGTGGTCCGCGAGCGGGGACTACCTGCCCGAGGACTTCGCTGACGATGTCGCGAGCGTCGTGCCGCAGTTGTCCTCCGCGGCCGGTGGGCGGCAGGTGTTGCTGGTGGGGGCCAGCATGGGTGGCCTTGCGGCGATGCTCGCGGCGCCCCGGCTCGGTGAGCTGATCACCGGACTGGTGATGGTCGACATCGTCCCGCACCTGCGCCAGGAAGGCGCCGACCGGATCGTCGATTTCATGCTCGGCGCGCCCGACGGCTTCGCAAGCCTCGAGGAGGCTGCAGACGCCGTCGCGGCGTACCTGCCGCACCGCCCGCGCCCCAGCGTCACCTCGGGTCTGGCGCGCAACCTGCGCCGGCGCGCCGATGGGCGCTTCATCTGGCACTGGGATCCGGTGATGCTGACGACGGGGATGCGCGACGTGACCCCGTACTGGCCCCGGCTGGATGCGGCCGCGGCGCAGGTCAGCGTGCCCACGCTGCTGATCCGCGGCCTGCTCTCCGATGTCGTCGACGACGCCGGGGTCGAGGAGTTCCGCGCGGTGCTGCCGCAGCTGCAGGTCACCGACGTTGCCTCCGCCGCGCACACCGCGGCCACCGACGACAACGACGTGTTCGTCCGCGCGGTGCTGGACTTCGTCGGAGCCCTGACTCGCTGAGGACGCAGCGGACCTGGCGGGGCGCGTCGGCTGGAGATCAGGGTCGTGACCGGTGGGGCGCGGACGGCTGCGTGGCGTGCACCACCAGCCTCAACGTTGATCGCTGGCCGACCGCTCGCTCCCCGCACTCCTCAGGTCAGGTCGGCGTCGACCTGATAGCCGGCGTTGCCGGGCCACTGCGCGGTGAGGGAGAACCGGTCGCCGCGGATCAGGCTGTGCCGGAACTCGAGAGGGCGACCCTGCAGGCACCCGAGCCGCTCGACCGAGAGGACAGCGGTGTCGGCGCGAATCCCGAGCAGCCGGCGCACGCCGGGATCCGGGACCAGGGCGCGGATCACCTCACGCCCGCCGGTCAGGCGAACCCCGGTGAGGCGAGCGAGCTCGCCGTAGAGACTGGTGTGCTCGAAGGCGCCGTCCAGTAGTGGCTCCGCAATCGCGCGGGGCAGCCAGCTGCGGTCCAGGGCCAGCGGTTCGGCGTCGGCCAGGCGCAGCCGCTCGATGTAGACGAACTCGGTGCCCGCGGGCTGCTCGAGGCGGGTTGCGACCTCCGGCGAGGAGCGAAGTTCTAGGACGCGGACCTTGCTGCGCTGGTCCGCGCCCGCACCCTCCACCGAGCGGAACAGCGAGTACAACGCACCCAGGGGTTGCTCGATCGCGGTGTGCCGGACCGAGCTGCCCCGCCCTCGGGTGGAGTCCACCACGCCGGCCGCGCGCATCCGGCGCAGCGCCTCGCGGACGGTGTGGCGGCTGACCTGGTACTGCTCGGCGAGCTCGTGCTCGCCGGGAAACAGCTCGTCGAAGGCCCCGAGCTGCATCCGGCGTTCCAGGTCGGCCTCCAACTGGGCCCACAACGGCGCCCGGGCACTACGGTCGAGCGGGTGCGGCGCCCCGAACTCGCTCATCTCCACCTCGCTTGCGCCCGTCGCGGTCCAACCCCAACAGTAAACATCGACATACTGCTCGATCCCGGTGGCCGCGCGCCGGACCGACCGTCCCGCCGCCGTGACCACCCGTCCAAATTGTACGTACAATGAGAGCTGTGGGGAATCCTCGGGCGCACCTGGGCGACGTGATCGCCGGCCTCAGCGTCGCGGTCGTGGTGATCCCGCAGTCCCTGGCCTACGCCGACCTCGCCGGAATGCCGCCCATCGCCGGGCTCTACGCCTCGGCGCTGCCACCGATCGCCGCGGCCCTCTTCGCCTCCTCCCCCTACCTGCAGACCGGCCCCGTGGCGATCACCGCCCTGCTGACCTTCGGCGCCTTGAACACCCTGGCAACGCCGGGCAGCCCGGAATACGTGACGCTCGGGTTCGCGCTCGCACTGGTCGTCGGCCTGGTCCGGATCGCCTTAGGGCTGCTGCGCGCCGGGTGGGTGTCCTACCTGATGTCGCAGCCCATGCTGCTCGGCTTCACTCCGGCCGCAGCCATCCTGATCGCCGCCTCGCAACTGCCCCAAGGACTGGGGGTGCGCGAGAGCCCGGACTATGACAACCAACTCGCGAAAGCCTTGTGGTCGCTGGGTCATCCCGGCCTCTGGAGCGGGGCGGCGGTCCTGGTGCTCCTGGCCACCGTCGCCGTCATCCTGCTGGCCCGGCGGGTACACCCGTTGATCCCCGGGGTGCTGATCTGCGCAGCCGTGGCCACCACGGTGTCTGCGGCAGGAGGCTATGACGGGCGCACGATCGGGGAGGTGCCCAGCGGCTTCCTGCCTTTCACCGTCGACGATCTGCCGTGGGATCAGCTGCCGAAGCTGGTCGTGTCCGGTGCCCTGATCGCGCTGATCGGTTTCACCGAGGCCGCCTCGATCTCGCGGCGGTTCGCTGCCGAGGATCGCAGCCGCTGGAATCCGGATCGAGAGTTCATCTCTCAGGGCGCGGCCAACGTCGTCGCCGCCTGTTCGGGCGGCATGCCCTGTGGCGGCTCGTTCTCCCGAAGCGCGATCGCGCGCCAGTCCGGGGCACGCACCCGGCTCTCTGGCGCGGTGACCGGGATCGCGGTGCTGATCTTCCTGCCCTTCGTCGCGATCGTCGAACCGATGCCACTTGCCGCTTTGAGCGGGATCGTGATCGCCGCGGTCCTCTCGCTGATGAAGTTCCGGCCACTGATCCGGCTCTGGAAGCTCTCGGTGCCCCAGGCCGTCATCGCGTGGAGCACGTTCGTGATGACCTTGGCCGTCGCGCCGCACCTGGACTGGGCCGTCGGGTTCGGCGTCGGGCTCTCGCTGCTGATCTTCCTGTGGCGGGGGCTGCAACTGGAGGTCGACGTGCGCGCCGACGAGGAGGTGCTGTACCTGTCCCCGCGCGGGATCTTGTGGTTCGGCACGGCGCAGCGACTGGACGAGGCGGTGCTCGACGCGGTCACCGCGCACCCGACGATGCGCAGCCTGCAGATCGACCTGACCGGGCTCGGGCGCATCGACACCACCGGGGCGCTCGTGCTCAGTTCGGTGTTGGAACGCGCCGAGGAACTGGGGCTGACCACGACCGTGATCGGGGTGCCCAAGCAGTCCCAAGCCCTGACCGAGCGCATCCTGAGGGCCGGTTACCGCCGCCTCAGCTGACGTCGCGCGCCCGCTGGCTCACGGTATACCGTTGTCGCGTCTTTCGGTATACTCACTTGATGGCTACCACGGTGAAGGTGTCCGTACCGACGCGCGACCGGATCAATGCCCTCGGCGCTGCGACGGCCCAGACCGCAGACGAAGTCGTTTGTGCGGCGCTTGACGAATACGAACGAGCCTTGTTCTTCGATGCCTACCGCAGCGCTGTCGACGCCGAGGCGGCACGCGGCCTCGGCCCCAGTCTCGCCGCGGAACTACGACTGTGGGACCGCAGCCTGCGCGACGGTCTCGACGATGCCTGACCCCCGGCGCGGCGAGATCTACCTGATCGACCTGGGGGAACCGCTGGGCCACGAAGCCGGCTTTGCCCGGCCTGCCCTGGTGGTTTCCGATGACCGCGCCAACCAACGGGGCCTGGTCATCGCCTGCCCCCTCACCCGCTCCCGCCGGGGCTACCCGACCCACATCGAGATCGAGCCAGCAGCCAGCGGCCTGGACGAGGTCAGCTACGTCCAGACCGAGCAGATCCGCACGCTGAGCACGGCCCGGCTGATCACCCTGGTGGGCAGGATCGAACCGGACGCCATGTGGCAGGTGCAACGCGCGATGCGCATGCTGCTGCGGCTGTGATCACCACGCCCGGGTGCGCTCATCGGCGCTATGCGACGGTGAGTGGGAGTGGGCGTCCGGCGAGGGAACGGCGCACCACCGGGAGCCGGGCGGCAATGCCGGCAAGCTCCTGCGCTGAATGTGCGTCAGGTTGGGCCAACACCACGGGGGTACCCGCATCGCCGGCCACTCGCAACGCCCGGTCCAGCGGAACCTGGCCGAGTAGGGGCGCACCCGCGGCGAGGGCGAGTTCGGCGCCGCCGCCGGAGCCGAACAGGTCGGTGTGTTCCCCGCAGTGTGCGCACGCCAGCGCCGACATGTTCTCGATGACGCCGGCGATCGGCATGTCCGAATCCTTCGCCATGGCCACGACCCGGCTTGCGACGCCTTGCGCTGCGGGTTGCGGGGTGGTGACGGCGAGAAGTGCCGCCGAGGGAAGCAGCTCGAGCAAGGAGAGTTGGATGTCACCGGTGCCGGGGGGCAAATCCAGCAACAGCACGTCGAGGTCACCCCAGTGCACATCGAGGAGGAACTGCTCCAACGCCTTGTGCAGCATCGGTCCGCGCCAGATCACCGGCGCGCCTTCGGGAACCAAGAAGCCCATCGACATCAAGGCGACCTCGTGCGAGCGCACCGGCATCATCAGCCCGCCGACGACGACCGGGTTCTCGCGTCCGACGCCGAACAGCGTCGGGATGGAGTAGCCGTAGACGTCGGCGTCCAGGATGCCGACCTTGGAGCCCTTGGCAGCCAATGCGGCGGCGAGGTTCGCCGTCACCGTGGACTTGCCGACCCCGCCCTTGCCGCTGGCGACGGCGTAGATCCGGGTGCGCAGGCCCAGGTCGTTGGTCAGCGACGGTGCGCCGGCGCGCAGTTGCCCGGCGAGATCCGCGCGCTCGCGGGCGGACAGTTCGGAGTAGGCGACGACGACCTCGCGCACGCCGTCCAGTTCGGCGACCGCCTCGGTGATGCGCTGGCGGAACACCTCGACCAGCGGGCAGGTTGAGGTGGTCAGCCGCACCGTCACCCTCAGGACCCCGCGCCGGTCCGCGCTGACCTCACCAAGCATGCCGAGCTCACCGATCGCGCGCCCGATATCGGGGTCGAGGACCGCGCCGGCACGCGCGCGCGCCGCGACCAGGTCGATCCCGGAGCGGTCGCGCACACCGAGAAGACTCATGACGCGGGCCCCAGGATGCAACCTCTGCGTGCGTGTCGGGGTGTCGCATGGCCTTGAAGGCCCCGGACACACGCAGAAGTTGGGGGGATCACTGCGGGTCCACGTAGAACGCGCGACGCTTGGGTTTGACGGGGCGCATGAAGAACTCGGGCCGACGTTGACCGCCGGGGCCCAGCGTGGCCCTGGTCTTGGCCAGCCACTCGCGGTACATCACCATCGAGCGCGCCGTGTCCACGAAGACGTCGCCGTACTGGTCCTGCGGCTTGGCCTTCTCCATCCGGACCTTCTGCAGCCAGCACTGCATCCCTGACCAGGGGTCAGGTTGGCCGGCGAAGGCCAGGTTCTGGTGCACGCCCGGGTCGGTCCACCAGATGCG
>JBQTII010000011.1:0-24054 GCA_052388275.1 Sporichthyaceae bacterium
GGTCTTGTTGCCGTTGAGCACCCAGTCCGCACCGTCGAGCACGGCCTTGGTGGAGATGTTCGCGGCATCCGAGCCTGCCTGCGGCTCGCTGATCGAGATGCTGAACTTGCGCTCACCGGCCAGGAACGCCGGGATGTGTTCCTTCTGCTGCTCCGGCGTGCCGTGGTGGACAATGTTGCTGATCGTGAACATCGAGGTCATCAGGCAGGCCGAGGTGTCCAGGCTGAACTTGGCGATTGCCTCGCAGAAGATCGCGAACATCACGGGATCGGCGGCGACGCCGCCGAGGTCCTCCGGGACGAGCATCCCCAGCCAGCCGTTGGCGGCGGCCTTGGCGTACACCTCGTCGGGGAACTTGCGGGCCTCGTCGTGTTCGCGGGTGTACTCCCGCCCGACCTCACGCTCCATGAAGCGGTGCAGGGTGTCTTTCCACTCCTGCTGCTCGTCAGTGTGCCGGAAGTCCACGCGGTGCTCCTGAAGGTGGGGGCGATGCCAGGGCGCTGCCGCCTGGGATGCTGCCCGCGCAGTGACACACAAGAGGCAGGGCAACCCCTAGACAAGCGTTCGTTAGACACAGCATGCTGCCACACAAGGACAGACCGCAAGAAGAGCCGGCTCGCAATCACAGGAGGACGTGCAATGACCCGCATCGCCCCGCGCTTCGAGGACTACAAGGACCGGTACGCCAACGTCCACTTCGCGCGCTCGGACAACGGCATCCTGGAGATGACGCTGCACACCGACGGCGGCCCCCTGGTCTGGAGCGCGACCTCTCACGACGAGATCGCCTACGCCTTCGGGGACGTCGCCAATGACCCCGACAACGCCGTGGTCATCCTCACCGGCACCGGTGACGCGTGGTGCCCCAGCATCGACTTCGCCTCCTTCAGCCTGGCCAACGCGGCCGGCTGGGCGGAGATCATCCACGAGGGCCAGCGTCTGATCACGAACATGCTCGCGATCCAGGTCCCCGTCATCGCCGCGGTCAACGGCCCGGTCCTGAACCACCCCGAGCTCCCGGTGCTGGCCGACATCGTGCTGGCCTCGCAGACCGCGACGTTCTCCGACTCCCCGCACTTCGCCTCCGGCATCGTCCCCGGCGACGGTGCGCACCTGGTGTGGACCCACATCCTGGGCCCGAACCGTGGCCGCTACTTCCTGCTCACCGGCCAGGAGCTCACCGCCGCGCAGGCCCTGGAGTACGGCGCGGTGTCCGAGGTGCTGCCCGGAGACCAACTGATGGTCCGTGCCCGCGAGCACGCCGCGAACATCGCCGCCAAGACCCCGCTGGCGCGCCGCTACGCCCGCGCCGTGCTCACCCGGGAGTGGAAGCGCCTGATGGAGGCTCACCTCGGCTTCGGCCTGGCCCACGAGGCCCTCGGTGTCCTGGATCTGATGGACGTCATGAAGGCGCAAGCCGAGGGCTGACACAGGCTGGAACCCGTGGCGATACACGGCTTGTACACGTAACGTGTATAGTACGTGTATGAAGGTGCGGACGAACATCGAGCTCGAGGACGACTACGTCCGGGCCATCATGGATCGGTACGGCGTGCGGACGAAGACCGACGCCGTTGATCTGGCGTTGCGCCACCTGGCCGGGCAGCCCATGACCCGGGAGGAGGCGCTGGCCATGTCCGGAGCCCACGCGATCGGGGACGTCCCGGACGACGTCGGACCCCGCGCGGCACCGTGATTCTGGCGGACACCTCGGCCTGGGTCGAGAACGACCGCGCCACCGGGAGCGCCGTCCACCTCCGCGTCCGCGCGCTGATCGAAACCGACGGGCCACTGGCTGTGACCGAACCGGTGATCATGGAGGTGCTCGCCGGGGCCAGGAGCGATGCGCGGGAGGCCGAGCTCCGACGGTTCCTGCGCGGTTTCCACGCAGTGCGCTTCGACGCCGTGGCGGACTTCGAGGCCGCGGGCCGGATCTACCGCCGATGCCGTCGCGTCGGGGTGACCCCGCGCGGCCTGATCGACTGCATGATCGCCGCGGTCGCGTGGCGGACCGGCGCCACGCTGCTCGCTCATGATGTCGATCTCGACCGGGTGGCCGGCGTGATGGGCATCCCGATGGACGACGCCTCGCTGCGGGCGTGAGCCTTACAGGTCGAGGACGACCCGGTCGCCCTTGGCGCGGGAGACGCACAGGGTCATCGCGCAGTTCGACGCTCGGACCTCGGCGGACAGGACGGCGTCGCGGTGCTCCACCTCGCCGTCGAGGACCGGGGTGACGCAGGTCCCGCAGACGCCCTGCGAGCAGGACCAGGGCACCGCCACGTCGTGCTCCAGGAGCACGTCGAGGGCCTGGCGCTCCGCCGGGATGTGGAAGGTTCGACCGCTGCGCCCCAGCACGAGCTCGAAGGGCCGGGTGTCGGTCAGATCGATGACGGCCATGGTGAAGGACTCGCGGTGCACCGCGTCGATCGGATACTCCAGGCGCGCGGCCTCGGCTTCGAGCGCGTCCATGAAGGCGGCCGGGCCACAGACGTAGACGACGCTATCGCCGGCCCAGCGGCCGACCCAACGCTCGAGCGAGAAGAAGGCGCGGCCGGGGGTGTGCACCGTGATAGCGGAGGCGAATGGCAGGGAGGCCAGCTCGGCGCCGAAGGGAACCGACGCCTCGTCATGTGCGCAGACGTGCAGGGTGAACGGCGTGCCCGCCGCGTGCAGGTGGTGGGCGAAGGAGAGCATCGGCGTGATCCCGATCCCGGCCGCGACGAGGTCGTAGCGGGGGGCGGGGACGAGCTCGAAATTGTTGCGGGGAGCACTGACCGTGACGACCTCACCGACGCGCAGCGCCTGGTGCACCTCCAGCGATCCGCCGCGACCGTCGGGCAGCGCCTTCACCGCGATGACGTAACGCGGGCCGACCCGACCGCACAGCGAGTACTGGCGCACCCGCCCGCTCGGCAGGTGCAGGTCCACGTGCGAGCCGGGGGTGAACTCAGGCAGCTCGCCCTCGACTCCTTCGAAGGTGAACTCCCGAATGCCGGGGCCGACGTCTCGGGCCTCCACGACGCGCGCCGCCATCGTCGTGTCGTAAGCCCGGCGCGGGATCTCGAACGGCTCCGGTCCGCGGAACAGCCCACGCTCGGGGATGCCCTGCTTACGCAGGATCGAGTCCGAGAGGTCCCACACCAGGTGGTACTTGTGGAACGGCACGTGCGGCATGGCGTGGTGAATGCAGTGATCGGTCTGCCCGAGCCAGTACACCTTGCCGGCCTTGGTGCCACGCAATTCGACCGTGCTCTGGAACGGCGCGACCGCCCACGTGGACTCCTCCGGGTGCTGGATGTGCGCGAACACGTAGACCAGGACAAAGAAGCCGAGCCAGTGCGGGATCAGCCAGCAGAGGATGAACTCCTT
Source organism: Sporichthyaceae bacterium (assembly GCA_052388275.1). Taxonomy (GTDB): domain Bacteria; phylum Actinomycetota; class Actinomycetes; order Sporichthyales; family Sporichthyaceae; genus JBQTII01. The sequence continues at coordinate 3,373 of JBQTII010000011.1, forward strand.
CCAGTAAGGCGAGGCCAGGAAGCCCACGTACATCCCGCCGTAGACGACGAGCATCGCGACCAGCCGCAGATTCTCCGCCCTGCTGCAGGTCTTCCAGAGCTTGGTGAGCCACCAGTAGGCCCAGATCCACTCCGGACCGGCGAACACGATCGGCAGCAGCGGCTTGGGCGCGTGCACGAACCAGTGGTCGGGGTCGCGGCCGCGGTCCCCGACCCAGCGGTGGTGCTCCATGTGCAGACGGCGATAGACCGGGGTGGTGATCCCCGGAAGCAACAGGTTTCCGGCCACCGTGCCGATCGCGTCATTAACGCGTTGGTTGCCCGACGCGGCGTTGTGCACCGCGTCGTGCAACGGGGTGAACGTGGCGTAGAACGCGAACTGGTTGAGCAACAGCATGGCCAGCAGCGGCAGGTTACCGGCCAGATACGCCCAGGTGCTGCCCACGAACAGTGCCCAGGAGCCGACAGTGATCGCCAGATGCGGCACCTGCCACACCGGTTTGTGGGCGATAGCGGCGTAGGCCGGGTCCGCAACAGCCTGCGCCAGGACCTGGCGCACGGAGGGGTTCGCGGTGATCGTCATACAGTCGCTCCCGGGAGTGAGCATCGTTTCGGTTCCATAGGACCGCTCGAGGGGCCTCGGTGTCTACGTCCACGACGCCGAAGGAAGGCCCTCGGCCTGTGCCAAGGGACCAGCGGCGGCGAACTGCGGGGCTTTCAGTACCGGATCAGGTAGATCCCGCACAGGATCGCCGGGACCAGAGTGCACCATCCGATGAACGCCCACCGTAGCGGCGGCGGCGCGCTGCGCAACTCCATGAAGTGCTCGCCGATCAGGGCCACCTTCATGAATCCGGTGACGATGACCAGCACCGCCGCAAGCTTGGTCGCCCCGTGTCCGTCCCCGAGCCACCAAGAGATCAGGGTGGCGACCATCAGGATGGCCCACACCACGGTCACCGGACGCCCGGCGTGCTTGATCGAGCGATCGACGATGGCCATCTCTTGTTCCAGCGCCTTGACATTCATGGCGCTCACACCCTCATCAGGTAGATCAGCGGGAACAAGATCACCCAGAGCAGGTCGACGAGGTGCCAGTAGGCCCCGAAGGCCTCGACGTTGCGCAGGTCCTTGGCGGTGTGCACTTCGCGCTTGGAGATCCGGATGACCACCAGGATGCCCAGCAGGGCCAGCACCAGGTGCAACAGGTGAGCACCCGTCATCAGGAAGTAGTACCCGTAGAACAGGTTCGTTCCGACGTTGTACCCGTCGTCGATCACCCAGAGGTACTCGATGATCTTGTTGATCACGAACCACAGTCCGCACAACGCGGTGAGGATGAACAGCAATGGTGCTCGGCCGGTGCCGGTCCGCATGGCACGGATACCCCGAACCACCAGCAGCGAGCCGACCAGCAGGAGAAGGGTGTTGATCGCCCCGAACTCCAGGTGCAACGTCAACCGCGAGGCCTCGAAGACGCCGGGCTCATCCATCCGCGCACTCTGAAAGACGATGAAGAACAGGCCGAACGCCATCAGGTCGCCGAAGATGAAGACCCAGACCCCCACCTCACCAGGAATGCGGCCACGCATGGGCTTGCGCGTACGCTCCGCGGCAAGGCGGATCGCCTCGCCCCGCGGAGTCCCGGCGAAGGGATCGGAGAAGAGCCCGCCCATGGGGTCGGAGTAGACCGTTCGAGGCGCTTGGATGTCAGTCACGAAAACTCGCTCCGGCATTCGTGGGAAATAAGTGCGGCGCCCGCACGCTTCACGGGCGCCGCACTCGTGGTCGGTCCCTACTTCGCCAACACGTCCTGCTGGTGCACGAAGCCGCGCTGCGCGTTCTGGTAGCTGTAGTACGCGAACGTCAGCACCCAGAACCCGAAGATGATGAACACCCAGTAGAGCGCGATCGCTCCGTTCCAGCCCATCGCGCCCTCGAAGAAGAACCAGGCACCGGAGCCGAGCGCGTAGGACACGCCCGAGAGGATGCTCAGGTAGCCGGTCCAGCGCGGGAAGACCGGGGTGTCCGTCTTGTCCAGCAGGATCGAGGCCCCAAGGGCGAGGTTCCAGAAGGTGAACGGCATCCAGGTGCCGAGCAGAATCATCCAGCCGAAGTCGTGCATCATCTGCACATCGTGGGCGTAGGCCAGGTATTCCTGGGAGCCCACCGCTATGTCGCAGGGGTTCTTGTCCGAACACCCGCCGGCGCGGAAGGCAGCGGCCGCCCAGGCGGCGCCCATGATGACGATCTGCGCGGTACCGCATGCCATGCAGGTCAGCTGGACGTAGGTCCAGACCGGGAAGGCGCCTTCCTTACGGCGCGTCTGGACGGCCATGGCGACGCCGTACCAGCACATCACCGAGTAGGCGATGGTCATGAAGACCAGACCGACCTTGAGCTGGGTGTTGTTGTCGGCGTACCACTCCAGGACCTCGGTGGCACTGGCGCCGGGCAGTTTGGCCGGCGGCCAGTACCCGGAGAGCACGACCGCGCCGAGAACGAAGAAGATGATCATTCCCGGGCCCCAGAGCGCGCAGATCAACTGCCCGGTCCGGTTCATGCTCTGCGCCTCGCGCTGAGCTGGACTCAGGTCCTTGTACGCCTGAGCGGGTACCAGATGCTCGATCGAAGCGGCGGGAGCCGGTTCGAAGTCTTTGACGGTCACGTGGGGGCCTCCTGAAGGCGAGTCGATCCGCGTGGGGAACAGACCCCGGGCGCGGTATCAGGTGAGTGACAGTCTGCCGTGCAACGAGCGCGTGGTCCTTACTCCGACGATGGAAATCTATCCCTCGAAAGTACATAAAGTCGTACCCCGGCTGCGTGGGCTGATCCCGCGGAGAGATCTACTACCGAGTCAGCGCCCCCGGGCCTACAGCGCCAGGTAACCGCCGTCGACGGGGATCGTGACCCCGGTGACGTAGGAGGACATGTCGCAGGCAAGGAACACGGCCGGACCAGCGATCTCGTGCGTCTCGCCCACGCGGCCCAGCGGCACCCGCTGCAGGAACTTCGCGTTGCCTTCGCCCTCGACCGTCATCAGGGCGCTCTTCATCCGCCCCGGCGCCAGCCCGTTGGCCCGCCCACCGGTCGGGCCGAGGGTGCGCGAGAAGTACTGCACCAGCGAGCGGACGCCGGCCTTGGTGGCGCCGTAGGCGGCACTGGAGCGCGGCGCCGAGAACCCCGCGATCGAGGACAGGAAGATCATGCTGGCGCCGGGGTGCTTCATCGCATCCAGCACGGCAACGGACATGTCCCACTGCCCGGTGAGGTTGACGGCGATGATCTCGTCCCACTTGCGCATCTGGTCGGCGTCGCCCGGCCGGCTGCGGGGGGAGATGCCCGCGTTGTTGACCAGCACGTCGATCTGACCGTACTGCTGCGAGACGCGCGCACCGAAAGCCATCACGGCCCCGCGGTCACCGATGTCCAAAGTCTCGGCCGAGGCTGATCCACCGTCAGCCGCGATCGTGGCGGCCATGGCCTGCGCCGCCTCGGTGAAGCGGTCAACGACCAGCACGTGCGCGCCTTCGACGGCCAGGGCAGCCGAGATAGCCGAGCCCAGACCGCCGCCGCCGCCGGTGACCACCGCGGTCTTACCGGAAAGCCTCCCGGGAGGTTGAGCCATTACGACATCACATAGCCCTTGTAATCGTTCTCACGCACGTCGTCGCAGTAGGCCCGGAACCTGGGGTTGCCACCGACGAACAGCAGCACCTCGCGCTTGTCGCGACCCTCGAGGTTCTGGTTGATCCCGGTGAACCAGGAGTTGGTCTGACCCAGCAGCAGCTTGCTCTGCAGCTTCTCGGCATAACGCGTGAAGGCTTCGGCGGCGGCAAGTTCGGGCTCGATGCGCACGACCCCGTTCTTCTTGGCCTGGATCATCATCTCGCTCAGCCAGTCGTTGGCGGTTGCCGAGCAGCGCGGGATGTTGCAGAACGTGGCGCCGCTCTGCGGTCCGACCAGGGTGAAGAAGTTGGGGAACCCAGGGGTCTGCATGCCCATGTAGGTCCGGATGCCCTGGTCCCACTCCGCTTTGAGCGAGATGCCGCCGGTCCCGCGAATGTCGATGTGGTTCCACGATCCCTTGATCGCGTCGAAGCCGGTGGCGTAGAGGATGAAGTCCACCTCGTGCAGACCCTCGGGCGTCTCGACGCCGTCGGGAGTGATGCGGGTGATCGAGGTGGAGTGCAGGTCAACGGCCGTGACGTTGTCCTGGTTATAGACCTCGTAGTAATTGGTCTCCAGCGGGACGCGCTTCATCCCGAACCCGTGATCCTTCGGGATCAGGATGTCGGCGATGCGGGGATCGTTGACGCGGTCCCGGATCTTGCGCGCAACGAACTCCGACAGATACCTGTTCGCCGCAGGGTCGGACAGCACGTCCTGATAATTCCCGAGCCACAGCGAGAAGCCCGGTCCCTGGTAGAGCTCCTCCAGTTTGGCGTCCCGCTCTTGCTTCGGGACGTCGAGCAGGTTCGCCAGGATGAACTCGTGCCGGTAGCCGGCCAGGGACGCATCGCACTGGGCGACGACCTCGGGGTAGGACGCCTTGATCTGCGCCATCCGCTCCGCGCTCATGGGTCCGTTGCCCAGTGGTGTGCACCAGCTGGGGTCGCGCACGAACACCGTGAGGTGACCGGCGACCTTGGCGACCTCCTGGATCAACTGCACGCCGGTCGAGCCGACGCCGATCACGGCCACCCGCTTGCCGGAGAAATCGCGCTCGGCGGGGCCGAACCCATGGGGGTCGCGCGGCCACGCGGCGGTGTGGATGCTCTCGCCCTTGAAGGTGTTGATGCCGGGAATCTTGGGCATCTGCGGCCAGGACAGCGGCCCGAGGGCGGAGAACACGAAGCGCGCCGTCACCGGTGCGCGGTGCGGCTGGCCGAAACTCAGCGTCCACTCGTTGTTCGCCTCGTCCCAGACGGCGCTGGTGACCTTGGCGTTGAACATGAAGTCCTTGCGGATGTCCATGATCTCGGCGGCGCGATGGAGGTAGGCCAGCACGTCGGGCTGCGCCGCGAAGCGCTCCGGCCAGTTCCACTCCGCCATGAGCTCGTCGTTGAAGAAGTAGCCGTAGATCTCGCTCTCGGAGTCGGTGCGGCACCCCGGGTAGCGGTTGTGGTGCCAGACACCGCCGATGTCGTCGGAGCCTTCGACCCCGAGCACGCGGTAGCCCATCTCGCGCAGCCGGTAGGCCTGGTAGAGACCGCTGATGCCGGCCCCGATCACGACAGCGTCGAAGTCTGGTTCCTTCGTCATGACAGCTTCCCTTCAGCGGTTCGGCGCCGAGCACCCCGCACTTGACGAACGAACGTTCGTGCAGCGTTACACCGGCAGGTCCCCACGTCAAGTCACCCGCGGCGTTCAAGGGCGTCGAGCACCGGCGGGCGGTCGCTGTCCGGGTCCGGGCCCGGTGCCCCGAGATACATCGCGATGGCCTGGGACCGGTTCAGCACGCCGAGCTTCGCGAGAATGCTCTTCACGTGGGACTTCACCGTTCCGACGGTGATCGCCAGGCGCTGCGCGATCTCGTTGTTGCGGGCACCGGCCACGATCAGTTCCAGAACCTCCAGCTCACGTGCGGTGAACTGCCCCAGCCGGGTACTCAGGCCCTGGCGAACGACCACCCGTTCATCGCCCGGCGAAGCCTCGTGGACCAGCGTCAGCTCGGCCTCGGCCAGTTCGTCCATCGCCCGCGTGAGCCCGGCGACCGTCGCACGGACAGCCTCGGTGCGGGTAGCCACCTGCTCGAGCAGAGTGGTCCGCTCGTAGAGGTGGCCGAAGCCCTCGGCGAACGTCCACAGAATATCGCGGTCGGTCTCATCGCACGTGCGCCCATCGGGTCCGTGATCGGCGTGAAAAAAACCGACGACCTGCCCGCCGGGCATGATCGGGGCCGCCACATAGGAGCGGACCCCGGCCTGGTGCACGATGCGCGCGATGCCGGCGACGTTGGTGTCCAGCACGAGCGCCGGGCGCCGCTCGTGCAGCAGACGGGTCTCCAGCGTCAGATCGTCGAGCGGGATCGCTCGCTCGATCCACTCCGAAACCCAGCCCTCACCGAGCATCGAGGCATTGCCCTTCCAGGGTCGCCACATCCCCGCCTCGACGCGGGCGAGCATCGTGCGTTTGAAGCCGAGTGAGCGAATGAGCTCATCGCACACGCCGTCGATCAGGCCCGCGGTTGTCGTGATCTCCCGCAAGCGCGCCAGCCCACGCTCACATTCGGCGAGTTGACGGGCCCGGCTAACCATCGTCCGCTCCGAAAGCGCGCCGGCCAGCCGCTCGGAGTCGGCGAGCAGGCTCGCGACCGCCACCCGCCTCGGTGCCCCCACGCTGTCATCGCGCAGTTCCTCAAGGCAGGCCAGAACCAGGTGTCCCAGCGCAGCCGCCGGATCAACGCCACCCAGATCGACATCGTGGCCGACGGTCTGCGCGGCCCGCTCCGCGAGGGCGGACAGCGCCCGGTCGAGTTCGTGCCCCGCGGCCCGCCAACCTGCGCTGGTCGTCGGCAGCGGGAACGGACCGGGCGCGCTGTCCTTAGTGGTTCGCGCGCTGCGCTCACTCACGATTCCTCCCGCATCCGCAGGTAGCGCGAGACCGCTTCAGCCCGGCTGGAGGCGCGCAGCTTGCGCGAGATCGAGCGCACGTGCGATTTCACCGTCTCCTCGGCGATCACGAGTTGGTCGGCGATCTGCCGGTTTCGCGCACCCTGAACCATCAGGTCCACGACCTGACGTTCGCGGACGGTCAGCAGCTGGTCCACCGGCGAGATGGCAATCTTGCGGAGCCCGGCGGCCATCCGGACGACCGCGACCGAGGAACGCTCGCGCCGGATCAGCACCGTGTCCGCGTCGTTGAGGCCGGACAGCTCGCGTTGGGTGGCGCCGAAGGCGTCGTGCACCCGCGCCCGTTGGCGCTCCAGCCGCTCCAGCAGGGCGGTGCGTTCGAAGACCAGCCCGAACCCCTCGGCGAAGCTGGCGATGTTGTCGCGATCGAGCATCGTCAGCTCGCGAGCGCCGGCGGTGCAGTCGGCATGCAGGAAGCCGATGACGCGCTGGCCGGCGAGGATCGGAGCGGCAACGAAGCCCGGGCTTTCCGAGACCGCCATCAGGTTCTCGCGTTGGCGGTTCTCCGTTTCGCGCACCAGGATCGGTACCCGGCGGCGCACCAACTCGGTTTCCAGCACCCCGGCACCGAGCGGAATCCAGTTTCCCGTGACGTAGTCGGAGATCCGCCGCGCGAGCAGCGGGTCGTGGTCCGGCCGGATCCACACGGCCTCGGCACGCCACGAGGATCCGCGCACTGCGGAGACCAAGGTCCGGTCGAAGGTGCAGCAGCGGGCGAGCTCCTCGGCGGCCGCCGGCACGAGCTCCGCAGTCGTCGGTAACCCACGCAGCCGGGCAAGGCCCTGGTGAATCCGTTCGAGCGTGGCGAACCGGATGGCCAGCACGTGCGCGCGCAACCGGTTCGCGAGCGCCGCCAGCTCCTGCAGGCACTCGCCGAGGCGGACCGTCTGCGCCGGGTCGGCCAGGGGGTCGACCAGCACCGTCCGGAGCTCTTCGCGCAAGGCGGCCAGTTCGACGGCGACAGCGTTGGGTTCGGACAGGTCAGGGCCGGGCGCGCCGGCCAACACCTCCGCGGCACGCTCACAGGCGGCGGCGACCCGCTTGCGACAGACGTCGACTGCGGGCCGCGTGGTGGCAGCTACGGAGCCTCCCGGGTCCCAGACGAACGCTTGTTCGGAGCACCGTCCCACCTGCCGTTGACCGCGTCAAGGTGCCCGCGATGAGCTCGGCCCAGGGAGCTTTGCGACCCCGGGCCGGGGACCGGGTGGGAGTCTTGACACCGCAGCTAAAACGAACGTACGTTCGTTGCGTATTCCCAGCCCGGATCCCCCTGCGATGACGCGGCGGCCGATCCCCACACGAAGCGGAGCAGACACCCATGGCCGGACGGCTCGACGGCAAGGTAGCGATCATCACTGGATCGGGGTCGGGAATCGGCGCGGCGACCGCACGCCGGTTCCACGCTGAGGGCGCGAAGGTCGTGCTCGCCGACATCTCGGGCCAGCAGGAGGCGATCGCCAAGGAACTCGGCGACGGCGCGCTGTCGGTGCACACCGACGTCTCCAATGGTGAGAGTGTCCAGGCCGCCATCGCCGCCGCCGTGTCGACCTTCGGCAAGCTCGACATCATGTACAACAACGCGGGCATCGACGGCGAAATCGCCCCGGTGGCCGACATGAGTGAGGACGGCTGGGACAAGGTTCAGTCGATCAACCTGCGCGGGGTCTTCCTCGGCATCAAGTACGCCATCCCGGCGATGCTCGCCAGCGGCGGCGGCTCGATCATCAACACCGCCTCGATGGCGGCCACCGTCGCCTTCCCCCAGATGTCCAGCTACTGCGCGGCCAAGGGCGGGGTGGTCATGCTGACCAAGACCGCGGCCGCCGAGAACGCGGCGCAGGGAATCCGGGTCAACTCGATCAGTCCGGGCACCATTGAGACCGCGATCACCGCCAGCCTGCCGCAGGACATGATCAAGGCGATCATCGCGAACAACCCCGTCAAGCGCATCGCCGACGCGAGCGAGGTGGCGAGCCTCGCCGTGTTCCTGGCCAGCGACGAATCCTCCTTCATCACCGGCTCGGACTACCTCATCGACGGCGGCTACACGCTGCTCTGACGCATACCGGCCGGCGAGGACTAGCCTCGGTGCTCCGGTCCTCGCCCACTCTCACGCTCGTCGGCCTGGCCCAGGCCAGAGGAGGAACTCGCACATGGGATTCAAGGCACAAGAAACCGAGTATCACCCGCCCACCCAGGCGGACATCGACGCGTCGATAGCCAAGTACGGCCGCGACATCTACAACGACTTCGACCTCGACGCCGCGTGCTTCAACGACCAGCACTCCGACATCATCGACGACCTGGTCGAGAAGTGCCCCGTCGCGCACAGCACGGTCGGGGAGGGCTATTACCTCGTCGCCCAGAACAAGCTCGTGCGCGAGGTGGGCCAGAACTGGCGCACGTTCTCCGCCGCCAAGGGCTACATGCCCAACCGGCCCGAGGGCCTGCCCTACCTCTACCCCGAGGAGTCCGACCCGCCCCTGCACACCGCGTGGCGCCAGGCCCTGAACCCCTTCATGGGTCCGGCCACGATCCGGGAGTACGAGGCCACGATCCGCGCCGATGCGAACGAGTTGATCGACCGTTTCATCGAGCGGGGCGAGTGCGACTACGTCACCGAGTTCGCCGCGCTGCTGCCCGGCTGGGCATTCTTCAAAAACGTGCTCGGGGTGCCGATCGACGACCTGGACAAGCTGGTCGACGGCGTCGAGGACGGCACCTTCAACCTCGACCCGGAGGTCCGCGGCGCCAAGTTCGGCTTCGTGTTCCAGTACCTGGGCGAGTACCTGGAGAAGCGCTCCAAGGAAGAGCCCCGCGGGGACATGGTCGACATGATCGCGGCCGGCGTGACCTACGAGGGAGGCGCCGAATCCACCTGGGCCGACCGCGTGAGCGTCCTGGTCGACATGACCTTCGGCGGGATCGCGACGACCACCTACGTCATGGCCTCGGGCATTCACTGGCTGGCTCAGAACCCCGAGGCCCGCAAGGTGCTGCTCTCGGACATGGACACCTACATGCCGCGCGCCATCGAGGAGTTCGCCCGGGTGTACGCACCGGTCGTCGCTCTGGGGCGCACCTGCACCAAGGACGTGGAGATCGGGGGTCGCGAGCTCAAGGAAGGCGACTTCATCATGATGTTGTACGCGGGCGCCTCCCGGGACCCGCGCGTCGTCGAGGACCCCAAGAAGATCGACATCACCCGCGAGACCGTGCTGCACTCCGCGTTCGGCGTCGGTATTCACCGCTGCATCGGGTCCAACCTGGCGCGCCTGGAGTTGCGAGCCTCGTTCGAAGAATTCCTGCGCCGGATCCCGGACTACAGCGTCAAGCCGGGCGGTGAGCCCGTCTACGTCTCGGGCTTCCTGCGCTCGATGCGCCACGTCACCCTCCAATGGTGAGCGGACTGGTGCTGGCCTCATGAAGGCGCACATTGCGATCGGAGTCGACGGCGGACAGCAGGGGTGTACCGGGCACGGTCGGTGTGCCGTCATGGCCGGGGACGTCTACGAACTCGACGACGACGGCTACAACCTGCACCGCGGCGGCTTCGTCGAGGTCCCCCCCGGCCTCGAGGAATCCGCACGCTACGGGGCGAAGGTATGCCCCGAACGCGTCATCACCATCGAAGACTGAGGCGACCCTGTCGAATCTGACGAAGCCCCGGCCGCACCACTCGCGGTCGGGGCTTTGCCGGTACCCGACACCTACTCCCTAGGCTGCGCACCGTGACCACCACCGCGAACCCCCCGACCTCGCCGCCGCTGCGGGTGGCCGTCGTCGGCGCCGGACCGGCCGGCATCTACATCACCGATGCGCTGATCAAGAGGGACGAGGGCGCCCAGGTCGACATCTTCGAGATGTTGCCGGTCCCGTTCGGCCTGCTGCGCTACGGCATCGCGCCCGACCACCTGAAGATGAAGATCCTCGCCGGGACCCTGCAGAAGGTGATCGACCACCCGAACGTGCGCTTCTTCGGCAACGTGGTGCTGGGCCGGGACCTCAGCGCGGCCGAATTGCTCGCCGACTATCACGCGCTGGTCTACACCTTCGGGGCCGCCGCGGACCGGCCGATGGGGATTCCCGGTGAGGACCTCGCCGGAAGCGAGGCCGCGACCGACTTCGTCGCCTGGTACAGCGGTCATCCCGATGCCCGCAGCTACGACCTGAGCGGGCAAACCCAGGTCGCCGTGATCGGGCTCGGCAACGTCGCCCTCGACGTCGCCCGCATCCTCGTCCGCCAGGCCGAGGAGCTGGCCGAGACCGATGTCCCGGACGACGTGCTGGCGGCGCTGCGCGCGTCAACCGTCACCGATGTGCACATCGTCGGGCGCCGGGGTCCGGAGCATGTGAAGTTCACGATCAAGGAACTGCGCGAGATGGGCGAGCTGGAGAACGTCGATGTCGTCGTCGACCCGGCGGCCTTCGCCGGCGTCGAGGCGGGCACAGATAAGAACGTCAACCGGCTGGTGGACGAGCTGCGTTCCTGGATCCGCCCGCTCACCGGGGCCGCGCGCCGGTTGCACGTGCATTTTTACTCCCCGCCGGCTGCCCTGCGCGGCGAGGGCAAGGTCGAGGCGCTCCTCGTCGGCCGGGACGAGACCGCCCGCGAGCTGCCGGTCTCGATGGTGCTGCGTTCGATCGGCTACCTGGGAGTTCCGGCGCAGGGCGTGCCGTATGACCACGCCAGCTCGACGATTCCCACCGCCGAGCACCGGGTCATCGGCGGCAACGTGCCCCTCGGCGAGTACGCAGCCGGCTGGATCAAGCGCGGGGCCACCGGCGTCATCGGGACCAACCGCTCCGATGCCACCGAGACCGTCGCGGTCATGCTCACCGATCGCGATCAACTGACGGCACGTCAGGTAAGCCCGGGTTCGGCGCTCGAGTTGCTCACCGAGCGCGTCCCCCGCCTGGTGCGACTGGAGGGCTGGGCGGCCATCGACGCCGCGGAAATCGCGCTCGGCATGACTCGCCCCAATGCCCGGATCAAGCTGCACACCTGGGACGGACTTCTCGACGCCGCCAAGGTATGAGCGCTGCACTCAGGCGGCGACCGCGCACTCCTGGCGGCTGTCAATCAAGGTCGAAAGCAGGGTGGCGTCGTCGGGACTTCGAAGTGCCCCAGCGGCCACACCGTTGATCACCAGCCTGCGAGCCGTTCGTCAGAGCTGGCCGGACTCCGCGAGTCGGATCTTGGCCAGCTCGAGCAGCTTGAACTTCTGCGGGCGGGCGGTGACGGTCATCGGGACCTCCTCTGCGCTTACGAAGATCACGTGGCGCGGGACCTTGAAGCGGGCCAGGTTCTCGCGGCAGATCGCGATGAGTTCCTCGGGGTCCGGACGCTGCTCACCGGCCGCGACGACGCAGACGCAGCCGACCTCGCCGGCCTTAGGGTGCGGGATGCCGACGACGTAACTCGCCTTTACCAGCGGGTGCTCGTTGAGTAGGTCCTCGATCTCCTTGGGCATCACCATCTCGCCGTTGCAGCGGTAGGACTCCTTCAGACGCCCCGTCAGAGTCAGATAACCGTCGGCGTCGAGGGTGCCCATGTCCCCGGTCTTGAACCACCCGTCGGCGGTGAAGGACGCCGCGGTCTCTTCGGGCTTGTTGTAGTACCCGAGGGTGATGACCGGGCCGCGGCAGATCAACTCGCCCTGCTGACCGGTCGGCACGTCCATGCCCGTGGCCGGATCCACCGCGCGGTACTCCGAGAGCGAGCCCCCGAGCGCCGGATCGCCCGCCACTCCCCCGAGCTTCATCCTGCCGTGGGTGGCGAAGCGCTCGTCCGGGTCCTCGGGGAGCACGCAGGCCGTCGAAGCAGTGGTCTCGGTCATGCCGTATCCGCTGCATACCTCCTCGACGCCGAACACCTCGCGGATCCGGCCCCAGATCCACGCCGGGGAGAGCCCACCGGAGTTGAACACTGCGACCAGGCTGGACAGGTCGAACGATCTCGTCTTGAGCAGATCGATCTCGGCCAGGGTCATCAGCGGGACGCCGACGAGTTCGGTGGCCCGGTACTGCTCGACACCGCGAAGCATCGCCTCGGCGTCGAACGCGACGAACGGAATCAGCGCCCCGCCCACGAAGCCGACCGCCATCATGCACTCGACGTAACCGAAGACGTGATACATCGGCAGCGCGAAGATGATCCGCCGCCCGTCCTCCATGGCCCGGGTGTAGGCCGAACTGTAGGCGATCCGGTTGAGCATGTCGTGGGTGCACATCGAGCCCTTGGGACGGCCCGTGGTCCCCGAGGTGTAGATGACGTCGGCGCGGAAGTGTGGATCACCCGCGTCCTCGCGAACGGCTAACTCCGCGTCACTATCCGCGGTGTTGCTCGCCGCGAGGGCGGCGATTGAGGTCCCGCGCCTGGGCTCACCGCCCTCGGTCGCCAGCACGAAGACGTGGTTCAGGCCCGGCAGATTCGCCCCGCCGGCCGGTGACCCGGGCTTGGCGGTGTCCCAACCCGGCGCGATCGCGTCCAGATCGGCGAGGTAGTCCAGATCCCGTAGCGCGTCCATGACGAACAGCGCGCGCGCATCGGACTGCTGCAGGATGTACGCCAGCTCATGGCGCCGCAGGTTGTAGTTGATCGGCACGGCAACGGCCCCGACGCGGGAGATCGCGAGCTTGACCGCAACGTACTCGGGGTAGTTCGCCATCACCATGGCGACGTGATCACGCGCAGAGATCCCGTACGCGATCAGACCGGAGGCGATCGCCTGGGACCAGTCGCGGATCTCGGCGTAGGTGTACTGCCGATCTGCTCCCAGGTAAAAGGGCCGGTCGGCGAATCGGGTGGCGGCCTGGTCGAACTGCGCCGAGATCGTGCGGGCGACCCAGTGCGGGTGGGCGGCTTCCAGGGCGGCTCGGCGCGCCGTCGTCGTCGGGGTCACCAGGGAGTCCGTTTCTCGTCAGGACCAGGGGTGGTCTGCGGATGTGGGGCCAGCAGGACCGACGCTAGTGGTCCGCGGGCTTGATCCAGCGTCGGCGTTGCAGTGCACCGAACACGGTCCACGGCAGCGGCTGGAGCTGCCTGCCCGTGCCCGCAAGGGCCTGGGCCAGTGCGGCGTAATCCACCTGTGCCGCATCGCGCCACACCGGTGCTGCGGCGAGGTCCACAGCCGCGAGGTAGTCCCGCACGAGATCGGGCACACCGCTGGTGTCGTCCAACGGCATCAGGTGACCCTCGCCGCGCGCGATGTGCAATCGGGCGTCCGGGATCAGATGCGCCAGGATCTTCGCGTTCGCCAAGGGCGCCAGCGGATCATCGTCGCCGGCCACGACCAGCACCGGGTGCGGGATCTGCGCCAGTCGCGCCATCCCGGACCAGGTCGCGAGCGAGGCCACCTGCTGGCAGTAGCCGAGGATGCCCGGCTTGTGCGCCAGCCGGACGGGCAGCTGCGCCCGCACCCACTCGGGGTCGGTGCGGGCACGCCCGCCCACCAGCTTGCCGACCGAACGCAGGTACAGGGAGTCGGAGAAGAAACGGACCGGGGTGCTGACGTTCAGCAGCGACATCGCCGGGCCATAAACCGCGCCGATGCCCGGGGTGGTGCCGATCAGGACAACTCGGCGGATGCGGTGGGGAGCGTCCGCGCACAACTGCTGGGCAACGATGCCGCCCATCGAGTACCCGATCACGTCGGCTCGGTCTACCTCGACGTGATCCAGCACCGCTGCGGCCAGGCGCGCAAGGTGCGGGACCGACACCGGACCGTACGGCGTCGAGGATCGGCCGGCCCCGGGGGCGTCGAAGGAGATCACCCGCAAGTCCGCGAGGGTGCGCTCCATCAGGGCCCACATACGCGTGTGTGCGCCGATGCCGTTGATGAGCAGGACCGGCTCGCCCTCGCCCACCTCACGCACGAGCACCCGGCCTCGGCCGAACTCCAGATAGTCCTCGCGCCCCTGCCTCGACCTCACCGTCATCCGGTCACCGTGTCCATCCCAGCCGCCAACATCGCCGCGTAGGTGTCGTGCACCAGGTGCGAGAGAATCACCAGGTCCTGCATCTGCCCCGTGCCCGGTTCGCACAGGTGATCGCGCAACAGCGCCTCGCCCTGGAAGCCGATGCCGGAGAACATGGCGATGGCGCCCGGCCGGTCGGCGCTGAGGTTGACCGACACCTTGGTGAATCCGCGGGTCAACGCGGCGAGCAGCATGGCGCGGGCCAGCGCTCGACCGTGCCCGCCCCGTCGAGCTCGTGGGGCGACGACCAGTACCAGTTCAGCGACATGCGCACTCCAGTTCGGAAGCGGAACCAGCGCGGCGAAGCCAGCGATCGCACCACCGTCGTCGATGGCGCACATCGGGCTGCGCCGGGGATCGCTGAGCCAGCGACGTACGACCTCGGGCTCGGTGACGTCGTCCCAGAAGAACGTTCGATCCTTCTCCGAGAGCGTGCCAAAGAATGTGCTGACGGCGCCGGTGTCCGCCTCGGTCACCTCACGCAGGGACATGGTTGTTCTCCTCGCTGTGGGATGCGATCCACTCGAGCACGCCGGGCAGGACGCCCTTCATGGCCTTGCGTCCGGACAACAAGCTGGCGTGCCCGGCGTCGACCCGCAGTAGTTCGACGGTGGTGCCGGTCAACACGTCCGCAATCGCCATCGTGGACTCCTCGGTGGTGATGTCGTCGCGGGTGGCCACGACCGCCATCACCGGGATGGTGATGGCCGAGAGCGGGGCCGGTCGACCCCCCAGGCGCAGGTTGTCCGTGGCGAAGCCGTTGCTCGCCAGCCACATCGGCACGACCTGGCGGAACAAGGCGCCCGGCAGCGGGATGTGCTCGTGCAGCCAGCGCCCGATCGCCTGATGACCTTCGAGGTACTCGTCGTTCCAGAGGTTCTGCCAAAGGTTGGCGTAGTTGACCAGATCACCGGTGGGCTTACGGGACTTGAAGCTCTCCCGCACGACCGAGCCCGGCAGGTTGCCGGTGTCGTCGAGCACGTCCTCCGGGGTGATCGCGCCGGTCCGCAGCGCATCGATCAGCGGGCCCAGGTTAGTGAAATCAATCGGGGTGGCGATCGTGACCAGGGATCGCACCGGGAGATTGGGCTGCGCGGCGAGGGCGTGCACAGCCATGCACCCGCCCATGCAGTAGGCCATGACGTCCACCTGATCCGCGCCCGCGGTGGCCGCCACAGCACGAATCGCCCGCGGAAGATACCCCTGCAGATAGGTCTCCAGGGTGTTCGCCGAGTCGATCTCGTCGGGGATTCCCCAGTCCAGGACGTAGGCGTCGAACCCCTGTTCCATTTCTAGTGCGACGATGCTGTTTCCCGCCCACAGATCGAAGACGTAGGACTGCCCGACCAGGCCGAGGAAATTCAGCAGCGGGATCGCATGCTTGCGCGGGTGTGGGCTGCGGTAGCGCCGGACTGTGACCTTGCCGTCGGAGAAGATGACATCACTGGCGGTCGGAGCGGGCGGCGCGAACTCGGTACCTGCAGCCCACTTGATCCCGTTGCGCAGGCGCAGGGCGTTGCGTTCCAGATCCTTGCGCACACCGTCCAGTGCAGAGGGAAAGTTCGGCACCGACGGCAGCGAGGGCAGCCCGGGGAGCTTAGGCACCGTCAGCCTGATCAGGGGTCAGTTCTGGAGCCGTAGCGGCATCGGCCGCCCGCCGCTCCTGAAGCTCATCCACGAAACTCGCGATGTGATCCGTCGGCACAGACAAGGCGCGCACCTCGCCGGTGAGCACGGCGAGCTGACGGCTGACCCGCGTCAGATCCTCCCGAGTCGGGATGTTGAGCCCGTGCAGCACACCGGCAAGACGGTCGTCGACCTGGCGCCGGACGGCGCGCCCTGCCGCACGCGGGCCCTTGACCCAGAAGGCAACGGCGTCACCGAAGCGGTTGTGCGCGACGGCGTTCTCCAGCGGGGCGCCCACCGCGCGCTCCACCGTGTCGAACACCTGCCGCCACCTTGGCTTACCCATGTCAGAGTGCGCCGGCCTCGACGCGCTCGCAGACGCTCTCGAACCACCACGTGATCGGGCGCGGGCCGAGCGCATCACTTATGGGCATCGCCGGGGTCTGCGCAGCTTCCAGCAAGAGCTTCTCGGCCTCCTCCCGGCGGTCGGCGTCGACCTCGTAGATCGCCAGGTAGGGCGCGGCCGGACGGCGGGAGAGTTTCGACTCCACGAACACGAATCGCTGCGCGGCGTCGAACCCGGCGGCCTTGAGCACGTCGGGCAGGTGGTCCTTGCTGTACCAGTCGTTGTACTCGTCCTCCCGGCCCTCGACCGGGTTGGTCAGAACCACCAGCAGTGCCTTGCCCATGAACTCTCCTTATGTCCGACGAATGGTGGCCCCCCGGACGCTGATGGTCGGACGTCCGCGGGTATGGATCACAGAATGGTGCGGCCGCCGTCGACCACGAGGGTCTCGCCGGTGATGTAGGACGAAGCATCACTGGCCAGAAAGAGCACCGCCGCGGCAAGCTCAGCCGGGTCCCCCGCGCGCCCGAGCGGGATTCGCGGGCCCTGCGCCGCCATCAGTTCCTCGAAGAAGTGCCCGGTCATCTCGGTCTGGAAGATCCCCGGGGCGATGGCGTTGACCCGAATGTTCTTGCGGGACCCCCACTGCTGGGCCAGGTCCTTGGTCATGCCGAGCAGGGCGGCCTTGCTGGCCATGTAGGAGGCCTGCGGCATGCCGACGGACCAGAAGGCCATGATCGAGGAGATGTTGATGATCGACCCGCCCTCGGTCATGGCGGCGGCGGCGGCCTGGGCCATCAGGAAACTGCCCCGGACGTTGACCTGGTAGACCTCGTCAAAACTTTCCGGGGTCTCCTTGGAGGCAGCGATGGCGCGCCCGATGCCCGCGTTGTTGACCAGGATGTCGAGGCGCCCGAACGTCTCAACGCATTCGCGGACAAGATTCGCGCAGTCCGCCGGCTCAGCAATGTCGGCGACCACGCAATGCGCCCGGCGGCCGGCGGCCTTGACCAGTTCCTGGGTGTCGTGCAGACCGCCGGACCGGCGCGCCCCGAGCACCACGTCGGCGCCGGCCTCGGCCAGCGCCTGCGCCATTGCCACGCCCAGACCCGCGGAGGCGCCGGTGACGATGGCGACCTTCCCGTCAAGGCGGAAGGTGTCCAGCACGCTCATTGGTTAACCTCGCTACCGCTCGGCCACCCAATGAGCGACAGTGCACTGTCCTTGTTGATTCGCTCGCTGCGCTCGCTCATGACAATCCTCCCGTCCAGGGTGTGCGGTTCGTTCCCATCCTGCGGGAAGGCGGCGACTAGACGCTACAACTAACGAACGATTGTTTTGTGATCCTGAGCACGAGATTCAGCGTTCCCCCCGGCGGGCAGTCAGGAAGCGCGGTGCGCCCGATGCAGGGTGACGATCCCGCCGGTGAGGTTGCGCCAGCCCACCCTGGTCCACCCGCTGCGCCCGATCAGGGTCGCAAGGGTGCGTTGATCCGGCCAGGCGCGGATGGACTCGGCCAGATAGACGTAGGCGTCGGGGTTGCTTGCCACCCTGGTGGCGACCGCGGGCAAGGCCTTCATCAGGTACTCGGAGTACACCGTGCGCCACGGTGCCCAGCTCGGGTGGCTGAACTCGCAGATCACCAGCCGCCCGCCCGGCCGGGTGACGCGCAGCATCTCGCGCAACCCAGCCTCGGGGTCGACGATGTTGCGCAGCCCGAAGGAGATGGTGACCGCGTCGAAGACGGCGTCGGCGAATGGCAGGGCCGTGGCGTCCCCGGCGGTGAAGGCAAGCTCCGGCGACCGCGCCTTACCTACCGCCAGCATGCCGAGCGAGAAGTCACAGGGCACCGTCAGCGCTCCCGCCGCGGCGAACGGCAGCGACGAGGTCCCGGTTCCCGCTGCCAAATCCAGGATCCGCTCCCCCGGCCTCGCGGCGACCGCTGCGGTGACCGCACGGCGCCAGAGCCGAGTCTGACCCAGGCTCAGGACGTCATTGGTGAGGTCGTAGCGCTTCGCGACCCCGTCGAACATGGCCGCGACCTCGGCGGGCTTCTTGTCCAGGGCAGCACGGGTCACGTGTCCATCCTGCCCCAACGCCCGCCCGGGCCCGACGAGCGTGATGACCGTGACGTCCGGTGAGCCTCCCTGACGACACCCCGGGCACCCGGGCCCGCGTACCCTGAGGGCGGGCGACCCGCACCGACGAGCGGGCGCAGGCACCGGCCGTGACCAGGAGGGGGCGCGTCAGATGACCACCGCCACCTGGATCGAACCACTGACGGTGTGGACCGTCGAAATCCCCAGCTCCGACGTCCGAGCCACCAGCGAGCTCATCGATCTGCTCCCGGCCGGCGCCGCACTGTCCTGGATCCACAACGGCGAGGGCCTGATCGGGTGGGGCTGCGCCGCCGACCTGACGCTGACCGGGCCGGACCGCTTCGCGCGCGCCGCGACCTGGTGGCGAGAGCTGCGCCTTGGCGCCGTCATCGATGACCAGGTCGGCCTACCCGGCACCGGCCCGGTGATCTTCGGCAGTTTCGCGTTCGCCGATTCCGCGCCCTCGGTGCTGATCCTGCCGGAGGTCGTACTCGGCCGCCGCGACGGACGGACCTGGCTCACCGTCATCGGGTCGGCTCAACCGGAGACTCCCCGGCCCGGACCCGCACCGAACCTCCCCGGCAGGGTGCGGATCACCGACGGGGCCATGTCGGGTGCCGCCTGGCGCCGCGCCGTCGCCGGGGCGGTGGCGCGAATCCGCGCCGGCGAACTGTCCAAGGTGGTACTCGCCCGCGACCTGATCGCGACCGCGGAGCACGACATCGACACCCGGCACCTGATCCGCGGCCTGGCCGCGCGCTATCCCTCGTGCTTCACCTTCGCCGTAGACGGCCTGATCGGAGCAACCCCGGAGCTGCTGATTCGCCGCTACGGCGATCGGATCACCTCCCGGGTCCTGGCCGGAACGGCGTGGGATGACGCCGCAGCCATCGCGGCGGCGCGGCTCGTGGACTCCGGCAAGGACCAGGAGGAACACGCCTATGCGGTGCACTCCGCCGCCGACGCCTTGCGCCCCTACTGCCTGGAGCTCGACGTGCCGGGCCAACCCGAGATCCTCGAGTTGGCCAACGTCGTGCACCTGGCCAGCGAGGTGGTCGGAACGCTGCGCAGTCCCCTCGACGCGCTATCGCTGGCCGGATTGCTGCACCCGACGGCGGCGGTGTGCGGAACCCCGTCGGAGGCTGCGGCACGGGTGATCGCGGACTCCGAGGGCATGGACCGCGGTCGTTACGCGGGACCGGTCGGGTGGATGGACGCTCGCGGGGACGGCGAGTGGGGTATCGCGCTGCGGTGCGCGGAAGTGACGGGCCCACAGGTGCGGCTGTTCGCAGGATGCGGCATCGTCGCCGGGTCCGACCCGGACGCGGAGTTTGCTGAGGCAACAGCCAAGTTCCTCGCTGTCCGCGAGGTTCTGGAGGGCTGAGGACGTGCCCGCCAGCGATGCACCACCCCCGCGCCGTCGACCCCGTGCGCACACCGGCGAGGCGGAGGTGGAGAAGGCGGTGTTCGCGGCCACCGAGGCACTGCTCGCGACCGTTCCGTTGCACGAGATCTCCGTCGCCCAGATCATCGCCGAGGCCGAACTATCGCGGGCGAGTTTCTACCACTACTTCTCCTCCAAGCACGATGTTGTCACCGCGCTGATGTCGAAGATCTTCGCCGACATGTACAGCCAGACCCACCTCGAGCTCGAAGCCGAGTGGACCGACCCGGAGGCCGCGCTGCGAATGAGCCTGCGAGCCGGCATGGAGGCCTGGTTCGCGCACCGTGCGGTCATCGCCGCGGTCCTGGAGAACCAGCATGCGGTTCCGGATCTGGCCAAGGTGTGGACGGTGGTCTCCGAGCCGTTCCGGGTGACCCTGACCACCCAGATCCAGCGCGAGCGGGCGGCCGGGCGGGCCCGCGACGGACTGCCACCGGAGGCGATCGCCTCGATGCTGATCTCCGCCGCCGAGCGAATCTTCTACGTCGGCTCCACCGGGGCGGACAAGGCGCTGCGCACCGCCGCCCAGCGCTTGGACGCCATCGTGGCGATC
>JBQTII010000012.1:0-3147 GCA_052388275.1 Sporichthyaceae bacterium
CACGACGCCGACCATCATCGGCAGCAGGAGCAGGCCCGAGTTCGTCGCCGAAGCGCCCTGGACGTACTGCTGGAACTGCGGCAAGAAGGTGATGCCACCGAACAGGGCGAAGCCGACGACCAGGCTCAGTCCGCCCGCGAGGCTGAAGTTGCGGCTGCGGAACACCCCCAGGGGCAGCACCGGATCCGCGGCTCGCACCTCCACCGTCAGGAACAGCACGAAGGTCACGACGACAAGCGCGGACAGTCCCAGGATCGTCGGTGATCCCCAGGCGTACTGCGACCCGCCCCAGGTGGTGATCAGAATCAGGCCGGTGATCCAGGTGATCATCAGCAGCGCGCCGGGCCAGTCGACGCGGGCCCGTTTACGCGGTGTCGCGCCTAGGTGCATCGTCGCCCCGACCACGAGCAGGGCCAGGACCCCGAGCGGGACGTTGACGTAGAAGGCCCAACGCCAGCTCGCATGGTCGGTGATGGTGCCGCCGACCAGCGGCCCACCGATCATCGAGATCGGCATGATCGCCATGAAATAGCTCATGTAGCGGCCGCGGTCGCGTAGCGGGATCAGCACGGCGAGCACGGACATGACCCCGACGAGGATCCCGCCCGCGCCGACTCCTTGCAGGAGCCGGAAACCGATGAGTTGCCCCATCGACTGCGCCGCTCCGGACAGTGCCGACCCGAACACGAAGACCACGATCGCGGCCATGAACACCGGCTTGCGCGGCATCCGGTCGCCGAGCTTTCCCCACAGCGGGGTCGAGACCGCGGTGCCGAGGATGTAGGCGGTGCTCACCCAGGCCAGGTGCTCGAGTCCGCCGAGTTCGCCTACGATGGTCGGCAGCGCGGGGGCGATGATCGTGTTGTCGAGCATCGCCAGCAGCATCGCGACCATCAGGCCGGACATCACCAGCAGGATCTCCCGGTGCGAGCGCTGCTCATAGCCGTGGGAGTCCACCGCACGCACCCCGGGTGCGATCTGGGTGGACATGCGGATCTCCTCGGGCTGGATGGATACTCGACCAGCTTACCGACCGGTCGGTAAGCTGCAACCGGCTTAGGCGCCGTCCTGTTCCCGACCCCGATAGCTTCTGCGCACACCGTGATCGGTGCGGAACGCCGCGACCCCGAGGATTGTCATGTCGAGCAGCACGCACCCCGAGACACCGGCCCAGGCGCCGGCCTCGACGCGCGATCGCGTGCTGCTCACTGCCGTGGCGATGTTCGGCCGCGACGGCTACGACGGGGTCTCGATGCGCTCGCTGGCCGAGGAGCTCGGGGTGACCAAGGCCGCGCTCTACCACCACTTCGCCAGCAAGGAACAGATCGCGCTCGAGCTGGTCAGCGGTTATTTCGCTGCCGTCGACGCGTTGGTCGAATGGATCAGCACTGACCGACCCGACCTGGAGACCGTGCTGGTTCGCTGGGGCGAGCTTGCGCGGGCGCAAGGCATGGCGGTCGGCAAGTTCGTACACGGCAATCCGCGCCTGATGCGCGAGCTCGGCGTCTCCGGCCCCGGCGGCGGGCGCCGCGCCATCGACGTCGTCGCCGACGCCGTCACCGGCCCCGAAGCGCCCGACGAACTCCGCCTGCGCCTGCGCATGGCACTGATCGGGATCAACGTCGTCGGAATCGCGAGCGAAGGCCTGGATCTGACGCCGGAACAGGTCTACGCCCTCGCGCGCCAGGTCGCCTTGGGCGTCGTGCGCTCCCCCGCCGTCCCCTGAGAGCCCGATAACGTGGCGCAATCGGCGGGCCGACAGCCACCGTGGCGGCAAGGAGTTGAACCTGTTCGCCGGGCCGGGGATCCCAGCGCCCTACGCCGCTCGCTCCTCGAGGCGGCGTTCAGCGGGCGGCTCGTGCCGCAGGACCCGCCGACGAGTCGGCGAGCGTGCTGCTGGAGCTGATCGCGGCGGAGCGGGCGACGGCGGGGCCGGCCACGAGGGCAAGGCGGGTCAGGCGAGATCAGTGGCGGTCGATCAGTTGATGCCGAGGCCCCGAAGGAGTTGCGCCCGAGGAGGTTGCGCCCGAGGCGGACGACGATGCCGCCGGGCAATGACACCCGCAGGCCCGGGGCGAGAAAACTGACTGCCCCTCATGCGCAGCGGCCGTGCGGCCAGGCCTTACTGAGATCGTCCCCCACGCTGTTCGCGATCACGGTCCGCGGGGCGGCTGCGCTCCATGTGCCCGATCAGGTTCTTGTCCGGCCGGGCGGGCGGGGCCGGGGTGGGGGCGGCGGTAGGGGCGGCGGTGGGTCCTGGGCTCCTCGCGCGGCGCGATCGAACGCACGGTCGACCTGCACCACCGCACGGATGCCGCACCGGACGCGCACGTAGACACGGACCCGAGCCCGGTCACCTGAGCCGTTGCCTACGCCCGCAACTCAACCCGTCCCCCTACCGCGGTGGTAGTTCACGCGCGGCGGAGGGCCATCACGGGTCGGGGTCGGGTTCGCTTCGGGCGAAGTCGCGTCCCGCGTGCCAGTAGGCGTTGCGTCGGGGGTGGCGCTGCGGGCAGATCCACGCCGGGGGCAGGACCTCGGGGTGCCCGTCCGGCGCGAAACGCGCCTCCCAGCCGTGATGGTGGACCTGGTCATGGTGGAACCCGCACAGCAGGGCCAGGTTGTCCAGGTCCGTGGTGCCCCCGTCGGCCCAGTGCGTGCAATGGTGCGCGTCGGTCCACGCCGGGGGGCGGGTACACCCGGGGAAGATGCAGCCGCGGTCCCGCTCGCACAGCGCGATCCATTGGGCGTGGGTCACGGTGCGCACATCCCGCCCGACCTTCAAGGGGACCCCGTGGGTGTCCAGGACCAGCGCGGTGAGGGTCGCGTCGCAGGCGAGGTGGCGGATCACCGCGACGGTCAGGTCCTCACCCGTGGCGGCCCGCCCGAACCCTGAGCCATTCTTCAGCTCGGCGGCGTTGACGGTGAGGTGCACATGCGGGCGCTGCCCGCGCTGGCGAGGTAGCTCCCCGAAGCGCAACGCGCACCGGCACAGGTCCAGCGCCGCATCCGCGCGCCGCACCCCCGCCGGGCGCGGGTCCGGCTCCCCGTCGTCCCCGGGCATCGGGGCGGCCAACGACTCCAAGGCAGTCTTGACCAGGGCCATGTTCACGTCAGTGTCGGTCCAGCGCAGCGTCTGGGTCCCAT
>JBQTII010000013.1:0-14533 GCA_052388275.1 Sporichthyaceae bacterium
ATCGGCGCCTCACCTCCCGTTCCCAGATCCCGGTCAACAGGTCCGTCCCGGGGAGGGCAGGAAGATCATGAAGTCTGACGCTCGTGCTCGAAGGCAACATTCCACGGTTCCCGTGGCGGCCCTCCACACCATGCTGACCTACAGGCTCAAAGGCACCACAGGGGCTACCGGCGTTACCGGGACGGACCCGACCATGCTCCCCGAACACCGCCCAGCCCGGAACACCCAGCCCGAAACCACCAAGGGCCCGCCACCGGCCCACGAAATCTTCGCGAACCCCCGGCGAGCCCCCGGCTCTGCGTTGCTGACCTGGGACAACAGATCAGGGGCCCTTTCATACAAGATCATCGGGGAGTATTTTGGGGAGCATCGGGTCGCGGTCCGCGCCGATCTGAGCCCACCAACGCGCACACATCACTTCGCGGGAAGCCCTACGGAGGTGATCGGTGATGGCGTTCCTCGCGGAACGAGCCCGGCGCGACGGCGTCGCCTACCAGGTGCGCTGGCGTCAGGACGAGGGCGGCCAGTAGGACACCTTCGGCAGCAAGCGGGCCGCGCTGCGGTTCCAAGTGCGACGTCGAGGACGCGGGCAACCGCTGGCCGGAGGGCTGGGCCTTTGCTACGGCTACCAGCCAGCTACCAGATGGCCCGCTACCGGTCGATGGCCACGCGACTGGCCGAACTCTTCGAGTCGGCGCCGGAGGCGCGCTCGCGCTGCTCGCCGAGTCCGGCACCAGCGTCAACCTCACCGGCCTATGGCGGTTCCGCCGCCGTGGGGAGGCACAGGCGACCCGAGCGCTGCGCGCCGGAAAACAGGCCGCGGTGGACGCCACCTGCCCGCAACCGCCGCCGAGCGGCGCCGCTGCAGGTGCCCGCCAGGTTCTCGATCGCGTCCTGGCCACCGACCGATCCGAGCACTCCGCGACGGCCACCCTTCGGCAGCGGCAGGCCGAATCGGTGTCCTTCGCCCGACTGCAGCCCATCCGCGAAACCTTGGCGGCCGCGGCCGACCGAGGCGACCCCGAGTCGCCCCGGCGACGAGCACCGGGCCGGGCAGTGGGTTCACGTGGCGGCCTTGCGGCGAGGGGCGGATGTGGGCCGGGGGGTTGTCGCGGGCTTGGGGGGCTGCTCGAGCTTGGCCCGCGTCGCGGCCAGCACGGCGTCGGCATCGCGCAACTCGACCTTGGTGAAGGCCACTCTGGCGCCGTCCACCCGACTCAAGCCGAGGATCAGCACGAGCTTGCCGACGCGCTGGAGCCGGTACAGGCTTCGTTTGAAGGTGATCGTGTTGGAGAGGAGGAAGCCCAGCGAGTTGGCGGCAGGATTCGACGTGCGCCCCGACACCACGGTGAGGGAGCGGACCTCGTCGACGTACTCGGAGGGGTAGGAGCCGCAGGACACTTGGCGCTCGACCGAGGCGAGGTAGCGCTTGGCCGCAGAAACCGCGGGAAAGGCCGCGATCGCCAGGTCCAGCTCGTAGGGAGAGTCGGACCTGTCGCGGGTCGAGTACCCGGCCGCCGCCCTCGTCCGGCCGCGGTCGGGCTCGGCCCATTCGCACACCCCGTCCAGCGTCGCGACCTCGTCGGGGGCGACCTCGATGCGCCGCAGGGCGTAACCGGCGACGGTGGCCCGCGCCGGCAGGCCCGAGATCGAGACCGCCCTCGGCTCGGGCGAGGCCGGCGTTGCCGACTGCCCGTAGGGTGAGCCTGGGCCCGCGGGGCTGCGCCCGGAGGCGAATTCTGGACCGCCGGCCACCGCGGCGCCGGTGCACATCAGCGCGACGGCCGCCAGTGGCACCGCGGCATGGGCGGCCACCTCGCGCAGGCTCATCGGCGCCTGCGCCGGGCCAGCGGGGTGGGGTGCGGGGCTTCGAACTCCCCGGCGAGCAGGGCGCGGGTGGACTCGACGGTGGCGAAGCCGTTGAGCAGCACCGTGCCG
This sequence comes from Sporichthyaceae bacterium, assembly GCA_052388275.1. GTDB lineage: Bacteria > Actinomycetota > Actinomycetes > Sporichthyales > Sporichthyaceae > JBQTII01. The sequence continues at coordinate 1,939 of JBQTII010000013.1, forward strand.
TCGGCGCCGATGCGGATCTCGACGCGGTTGGGCAGTTCGCCGAGCTTCCCGGAGAGGTCGGCGTAACGGGGCGTCAGACAATGGAACCGCTGGTTGCGCGAACCGACCCAGGGACGCTCGGTCTCGGACTGTTCGGCGCGGTATGGGCCATCGACGAGCAGGTCGGTGGCGGCCAGCAGGCGGTCGGTGTCCGGGCAGTTCGCCGCGCGCAACTCCTGCAGGGTGTGGCCGGTGAAGGTCATCACCGAGCGCCCCGTCGCCCGCGTCGCCTCGGCCAACGGCGCCAACGCGGCGGCCTGGTCGAACGGTTCCCCGCCCAGCAGTGTCAGGCCTTCGACGTCGGGTGCCGCCGCGACCCGGCGGGCCAGGTCCGGCCACGGAACGAGGGTTCCACCGGCGGCGGGCCAACTGTGTGGGTTGAAACAGCCCGGGCAGCGAATCGTGCAGCCCTGCACCCACAGTGCACAGCGGCGCCCCGGTCCTTCGGCGAGGGTGTCCTCGACGAAGCGCAGCACGCGGACGTCGGTGGACGGCTCAGGCATCGAGCACCCGCCTCCCGCCGGTGGCGCGCCGCCGCGTCGGCGCGCCCTGGTCGGAGAAGGACAACAGCGGCCGCAGCCGCACGATCTGATGGGGCATCAACTCCAGTGCCGCTGCGAGGTCGTCCAGGTCGGCGAAGCCGCCGCGCCGGTCTCGAACCGCGATCCACCGCCCCGCCAGATCGGCGTCCACCCCCCGCAGCGCCGCCAGGTCCTCCGCCGCGGCGGTGTTGGCCTGCACGAGTGCGACCTCGGGTAGGCCGGCGACGGCCGGTGCGTCCGCGAGGTAGTCCTCCTCGGCGCGTTCGCCTACGGGCTCGGCGGGCACGTAGGCCAGCGTCGAGACCGTCAGAACCCCGCGTCGGCGCAGACCGTTGACCACGACGGAGACGTGCCCGACGCCGCCGAGGTACACGACCGCCACCCCCGCCAGATTCAGCGCCATGCCGAAGTCCGCGCGGTGCGTCGAGTTGCGGGCGACCAGGAACGCACCGATCGTGGCCGGGTAGCAGCAGCCCGCCACGAACCAGTCGAGGCGGCGTGCCCGTGCGCCGACCCAGAGCAGGAACGGCCCGACGAACACCGGGCCGAGCAGCCACGCGCCGATCCACAGCGACCGCGCGCTCTTCGCCTCCAGGGCGTAGCGCTCAGGCGTCGTGCTGCTCAACGACGGTTTCCGCAGTAGCCGTCGCCTCGCCGTGGGAGGCGACGTAGTAGTCGTCGGTGAACGACGAGCTCACCGTGTCCGCGTCGAGCAGCCTCTCCAGTAGTGGCACGAGATCGAGGCAGTCTTTGCCGAAGACGCCGAGGGACTCCGCGTCGATGGTGCCGTCGGCATTCACGGTGATCGCCAGGCGCCTGCCCATCACCGGCCGCCGTCGGTGTCGAGCACGAGGAGCAGTTCCCGATTCGGGCCGACGGTGTCCGACTCCAGCGTCATGCCCAACGCGGCGGCGCGTTCCCGGACGCGTTCGGCCACCAGGGTCTGCACTGCGCGGGCGTACTGTGCGTCCACGGCCAGCACGAACTCCCGGGCCCGGTCCAGAGCCAGGTCCTGGGGGAAGTTCGCGGCCAGGGTGCCGTCTTCGGCGTAGACGAAGGCGAACGCGACGTCCTCCCACACCCCGCTGACCACCCCGTCGACGGTGGCGATCTCGGCGTCCAGACCCTGCAAGGCGGCGATCAGCAGGTCCCGGTCCTTCAACCGGGTCTGGGTGACGGTGCTCGCCCCGGCCTCGATCTGGCTGTACACGTGGCGCAACACTAGGCGAACCGTGACGCTCATTGGTGCACCGTCCTCTCGGCGCAGGCACGAAGGTCGAGGGGATCCTCGTCGCGGTCTTCGGCTGCGGTGGCGGCAACCGCGCGCAGCGCAGCCCACTCGCGCAGCGCGGCGATGCGTTCGCGCTGGGTTGCCGACAGCGGCACCATTGCCGCCAGTGCCTGTTCCAGGTCCTCGCGCTGCACGGGCCGGCGTTCGGCGAAGGCGTCGTAGAGGGCCGCGATCACGGCCTGTTCGATCTCCGCGCCGCTGTACCCGGCCGAGGCCGCCACGAGGGAGGCCAGCAGGGCCTCGTCCACGACGAGCTTGCTACCGGCCGCGCGGGCACGCAGGCGGCGTTCGAGATGCACGAGCCAGATCGTGTGCCGCTCCGGCCCGGTGGGCAGGTCGACGAAGAAGATCTCGTCGAAGCGACCTTTGCGCAGGAACTCCGGGGGGAGGCGGTCGATGTTGTTGGCGGTGGCGAACACGAACACGGGCGCCGTTTTTTCCTGAAGCCACGTCAGAAACGTGCCGAACACCCGCTGGGAGGTGCCGGAGTCCCCGGAGCGGTCCCCGACCCCGGCGAAGGCCTTCTCGATTTCGTCGATCCACAGCACCGCCGGGGCGACCGCCTCGGCGGTCCGCAACGCGAGGCGCATGTTCTGCTCCGAGGAGCCGACGACACCGGAGAAGACCCGCCCGACGTCCAGGCGCAGCAGGGGCAGGCCCCACAGGGCCGCGGTGCACTTGGCGGTGAGGCTCTTTCCGCAGCCCGGAACGCCGGTGACCAGCAAGCCCTTGGGGGAGGGCAGCCCCCAGTCCTGGGCGAGGTCCAGCCACGAGCCGTCGCGCTTGGCCAGCCACCGCTTGAGGTTCTCCAGGCCGCCGATGTCGGCGACCGAACCCGAGGGCGCCAAGAACTCCAGGATCCCGGACTTGCGCACGGTTTGGCTTTTCTGCTCGAACACGATCGCGACGTCGCGGGCGGACAGCTCCCCGTCGTCGACCATCGCGCGGGCGAAGGCGTTGCGCGCCTCGTCCAGGGTCAGCCCGAGCGCGGCGTGGGCGAGGCGGTCCAGGTCTTCGGCGGTGGCGCTGACCGCGACTCGGGAGCCGTTGGTCTCGACGAGTTCGTCGAGCGCGCCGCGCAGCAGGGCCACGTCGGGGATCGGGAAGTCGAGCAGGGTGACGTGCTTGTCCAAGTCGGCGGGCAGTTCCAGACACGGACTGAGCAGGATCAGACAGGCCGGTTCGACGCAGTCGCCGAACACCGAGGCGATGTCGCGCAGCAGCCGCAGCAGCACCGGATCCGCGGGCCGATGTCCCGTGCCCAGGTAGTGGTGGAGGTCCTTGAAGACGAACACCGCCGTCTCGTTGCCCCGCAGCGCCTCCTCCAACGCCGCCTGCGGGGCTCGCGTGTTCGCCGGGCCGGCCTGCCCGGGCGGGGCCAGGCCGCCGGTGGCCGACCACACCCGCACCGCTCGGGGGGTGCGCACCAGCGCCGGGTCCGCGGCCACCGTCGCGATCTCCGCGACTACCCGGTCCTCCTCGAAGCTCTCCACGAGCAGGATGGGGTGACGGGCCTTCAGGAGTTGGGCGAGCGCGGTCCGGAAGCCCTCCGCTTCGCCGCCGGGGCCCGGCACGGGCTGGTCCAGCGCCGTCACTGTTCCCTCCGGCCGCCGATCGGGTGCGTCCGCGCCGCGGTCGCGACGACGAGGGTCATTCTGCGCCGACTGGGCCTGCGCCGGCATCCCCAATTCGTGCCAACATGGCGCGATCTGGGGATGCGGCCGAGGGGTCGGGCCGGGATCCTGATGGGGCTCAGCCCCACCCTGCAGGAGGACGCATGTCGACCCCCGCACCTCGGCGCTCCCCCGCGAGCATGGTGGGCGGCCTGCTGGGCAGCGGCGTCGGATTCGCCCTGTACGTGGTTGCGTTCGTGGTCACCTTCGGTGTGCTGTTCGCGGCGATTTACTTCGGTGTCTGGCAACTCCTGCTGGCCATCCCCGGGGCGTTCGGGTTCGCGCATGCGGTGGGCGGAGCGATGCGTGAGACCGTACGGGACTCGCTGAGCCGCCACCTCTGGATCCGCACCGAACCCGATCCCGTGGCCCCGGGGCAGTTCCTCGTGGTGACGATCGGCGCCTCGCAGTGGGCGGCGGTGGCCGGGGACGACTTGACGGTGGAGGTCCAGAAGGTGACGCGAACGGTGACCTCCTCCGGCGAGGAGGTGGAGGTCACCTTTTCCTACACGACGTTCGAATCGGCCGAGTTCGAGTTCGTGCCCGGCCCCGACGGCTTGCCCTGCCATCAGCTGACGGTGGCCATCCCCGCGCACGCCCGGCCCAGCGATTCCGACTACGGCTGGCTGGTGCAGGTCGTACAGCACACCCCGCTGGCGCTCGACCCGATCGCGCGGAAGCAGTTCACGGTCGTCGCCCCCGAGGTCGAGGAGCCACGGGAGGAGGACTCGCCGGCTCGTTCCGGCGAGGCGTCCGGACCGGCGCCCGCCCGCCCGGCGCACGTCCCGCGCCCGCCCTTCGCCCCGGCGATGTTGACACCCGAGCAGTTGCACGAGCGTGCACTGGTGGTCGCGGAGCGGAAGCGACGGGCACTGGCAGAGGCGGGAATGTCCCCGGCCGATGATTCGACGTCCTGAGGTCCATGCGCGATCAGGCGCCGATTGCCCGGAGTAGTTCGGGCTGGCGGGCGCGCCAATAGTCGACGATGACCTCGCGAGCCTCGGGCAACGAGGGATCCTCGCCGACGTGGTCGAAGTAGCCGAGGCCGAGCAGGACGTGCCGCAGAGCCGCGTCCGGATCGCGCGGTCGGTAGCGGCGCAGAAACAGGCTCAGCCCTTCTTCTGCTCGTCGCCGACCGTGGGTCTCGATCGTCTTGGCGTCGAAGTAGTCGCGCAGTTCCCCGCGGTCTCCGATCACCTTCAGCTTCATCGCCAACAGGTCTCCGAGCCCGGCGATCGGTAGCCCTTCGATCCGAGTCGGCGGTTCGAGGACCTGCTGGTCCAGGGCATACAGGAACTGCAGTCGGGTGCCGTTGAACTGCCCGTTGAAGGTGTCCGCGTGCTGCAGGGTGGCGGCGAAGGTGCCGAGCTCGCACAGATTCGAGGCCAGATCCGCCAGATCGGCCGGCTCCGTGAGGAAGAAGTCGAGATCGCGCGACACCCGATGCCGTAGATGTACCGCGATGGCCGTGCCGCCGGCCAGGTAGGCCCCGCCGGGCAGGACGGTGCGCACCAGTTCCCACGTGCGCGCGGTGTCCGCCGGCAGCACGGCCCGCAACCACCCCGGCAGGGTCACGGCGGGACCGCGGCGAGGTTGCGGGCCAACGCGCGGTGGCGTTCGTCGAGCCCGCGCGTGCGCGCCGCGGCCCTCCAGTGTTCCGGGGCCAGCGTGCGGGCGGCCCACGCCAACGCCGCGGTGTCACCGTCGGTCAGGACGCGTCGGGCCAGGTAGCCGCCGTCCCGGTGCACGTCGAGCCCGGCGAGGTCGGCGTTCCAGAACACGTGCGCCAGGCGCGGCGGTACACCTCCGTCCGATTCGGCCTCGGTGCCTGGCAGGCGCACATCGGCGATCACCGGCGCGAGTTGGGGCCATCGGGGATGGCAGACGCCGACGCGCAGCACTGCGCCGATACGGGCTCGGCCCTCGACGTAGGTCTCGCGCTCGACGAGGCCTAGGGCGAGCAGGTCGTCCGCCGCCCGTCCGACCGCTGTGGGGGACAGCCCCGCCGCGCGGGCGAGACGACGAATCGAGCGAGCACCGAGCGGGGCGCGGGCGAGGGCGGCGAGGGTCTGTACGTGGACCCGCCGGAGCCCGGGAACGGCGACCGTCACTCCCAGCTCCGCGCGTAGGCGCTGCACGTCCGCGGTGGAGAGCCGCCGCGCGCCCGTCGCACGCCCTCCGCCCAGGCGGAGCCGGTCGACGGCGCGCACCACGCGCGGCACGTTCGTGCCCAGTTCGCGAGCCACCGCCGCGGCCGACCAAGCACTGTCCATATCGTTCAGGTACCTGGATCGATCCGGCGACCGGAAACTTTTCCGTCCCACGGCGCGGGTCCCCACGGCGTTCCTGGACGCCCAGCAGTACTGGCCGTACAATGGCCGTACGAGTGGAGGATGAGATGACGAGTACCGACACGCGCCGTCGCTCCCGGCGCTTAGAGGTCCGCACAACCGACGAGGAGCGTTCGATTATCGACGCTGCTGTTGCGGCCAGCGACACCGATCTGACCGCCTTCGTGGTCGGATGCTCCCTTGTCGAAGCCCGTCGGGTGCTGGCTGACCGGACGCAGTTCACGCTCAGCGCCGAGGCGCTCAAGGCGTGGGAGGAACTCAACGCGGCGCCTGCTCGCTCGCTCCCCGGCGTCGTCGCGCTGATGTCGCGCCCCTCCCCGTTCGGACAGCGCCCGTAGGGCGGCTCCGCCGCGGTGAGCTACTCCGACCCGACCCCACTCGACCGGCACCACACCCTCGACCCGTTCGTGTGCCGGTCGGAGGAACAAACGCGTTGGCTGAAGAAGTTCGCGCGACAGTCGGCGAGTTCTGACCTCACCAAGGTCTATGTCGTCACCGAGTCCAGCCGACCCGAGGCCGTGGTCGCGTACTACGCCTGGTGCATGGCGAACTTGAGCCTTACGGCCATCCCTGAGGGCATGACGAAAGGCGCGGGCCGCTACCCACAACCGGTCGTCCTGCTCGCGCGACTAGGCGTGGACACCGACCACGAAGGCCAGGGCCTCGGCTACGGCATGCTGCAGGACGTGTTGCAGCGCACGGCGGTCATGTCAGCCGGCATTGGCTGTCGTGGCCTGCTGATCCACGCGGAATCAAACGCAGCGAGGGATTACTACCTACACCTCATTCCCGAGTTCGCGGCAAGCCCGACGGACCCGTTACACCTGATCTTGCGGATCAAGGACATCCGGAGGTCCCTGGGCCTCTGACCCGCCAGCCCGGATTCGCCCGCGCCGCGCGACGAAGATCGTTCCTGCTCCCCACGGGGAACACCGGAACGTCGGAAGACGGAGCAACCCGGACCTGCGCGGAGCGAGCAGATTTGCGTTGATCTGCACAAATGTCGTCCTCGCTGGTCAGCGAGTTGTGTTCTGGGGGCAATTCCCTTCGCGCGCTCAGCGATCAGGCAGGTTCGGTGCAGTAGGGGTTTTCCAGCAGGACCCCGTTGAACAGCATCTTCGGGTGGGCACGCAGGGCGGAGATGATGACGTCCCCGGCGAGGCGGTCGATGTCGTACAGGCAGAGCGCCACGACCTCGGCCTCCCTGGCGAAGCGGGTGGCCTCGGCCTCGTAAGTCATGAAATCGGCTAGGGCGTCGGTAGCGAACAGGTTCTCAGCCCAGCTCATGTCGCTGACGGTGCGCCCGCCGGCGCCGGGGCGCTGCGCGCGAGAGTCCAGCCACTCCTGCCAAAAACCGAGCATGCGGTCTCGGTCGAAACCACCGGCGCGTAAATAGCTGTTCTGAAAGCTCTCCAAGCGCAAGGTGTTCGTGGCCGACAGGGTCTCGCGGAGCCAGGCTCGGTCCTGCGCCGAGGCGATCGCGAGGCAGTCCTCGCCGGCCCCGGCCCCCTCGGTGAGGAAGGCGGCCAGGGTCCGCCGGCGCTGCTCGGCACCTCGGTAGAAGACGCAGACGTGGTCGCCGGCGGCGGCCGGCAGGCCGTCGATGTCGACGGTGGCGGTGCTCATGGCGGGGAGTTTGGCAGCACCGCAGGCCACCCTGCTTCCACCTGGGCGAGCGAGATTCGAGTTGTGTACCTGCTCTGTCAGGCCGAGAGCGTAGGTCCGCGGAGCAGGCGCCAGGCCCGGGTGGCGGCGTGCAGGTTGAACCGGCTGTCCACGTCTGCCAGGTCGTAGCCGCTGATCTCGCGGATTCGCTGGAGCCGGTAGCGCAGCGTGCTGCGGTGCACGGCGACCGCCTTCGCGGTGAGGTCGTAATTGCCGCCGCACTCCAGGTACTCGGCCAGGGTGCGGACCAGGTCGGCGCTGTGCTGGGTGTCGTAGTCCAGCAGTGCGCCCAGCCATTGCCGGACGAAGGCCTCCAACTCCGGGCCCTTCCCGGCGGCGGCCAGCAGCCGGAACACGCCGAGTTCGGTGTAGCCGCTGACCCCGTGCGGGGTGGCGGAGCCGCGGCGCACCTCGAGCGCGATGAAGGCCTGTTCGCACGAGGTGGGGAACTCCTCCGGCACGACGCACTGCCCGCCGACACCGATCGCGACCGGGCCGTGGTCGCCGAGCGCGGCCAGCAGTTCCCGGGCCCGGGCCGGGGCGGGAACCAGCAGGATCGTCGCACCCGCCCGGCGTCCGGTGAGCGCGTTGAGCCCGAGCGGGCCGGCCGCCTTCTGCACGGCGGCCGCGAAGACCTCCTCCGGGCCCGGTGCGGCGATCGCCACCACCTGGTGCCCGCGGTGCAGGTCATAGCCGAGGGCTTCGGCGCGGCGGTAGGCGCTCGCCGCATCGGTGCCGGTGACCAGGTCGTGGACCAGGCCATGGCGCAGTCGAAGCTCGGCCTCGGCCAGGCTGCGCCGGTGCGCCAGCTCCATCGCAAGCACGACGGCGCCGTGCTGCAGGGCCACCAGATCCGGCGGGCTGGTGTCCTGATGCGGATCTGCCAGCGCCAGTATCCCGAGGACCTCGTCGCGAGGTTGCGCGGCGGCCACCAAGCGCCCGCCGTCGCGGACGGGCCGCCCGCCGGTCTTTACCTTGTCCAGCAGCCGGGCACGGCGCCGCAGGTCCGGTTTGGGGTAGGGATCGGGCCGGTTCGGGCCGGCCCAGGCGCGCAGGTTGCCGAACGCGTCCTCGACGGCCACGCCGCGGCCGGTCAGCTCGTACACGGCATCCGCGATCCCCGCCTCGCCGGTGCCGGCGGCGGAGACTCGGGCCAGCGCCTCGTGGATCCCCAGGGTGCGTTCGAGGGCCGCGACGGTGGCAGCGAGCCGGTCGTTGGCGGCCGCCAGCGCGGCCGCCTGCGAGGTCTCCTCGCGGTGCAGGTCCGCGTTGGCCAGCGAGGACCCGGCCTGGTGGGCAAGCACCCGCCACAGAAACTCCTCGTCAGGGCTCGGAGCCGCGTCCGCGGCAACGGCGAGATGCCCGCGGTGTCGGCCCAGGCCTTGCAGCGGGTAGGCGCGCGCCCACGCCCAGCCGGTCGGCGTCAGCTCGGATTCCGCGTCGCCGAGGGCACCGAGCGCGGCTTCGAGGTCGGGCCCGAAGGCCCCGGGTGGATGGACCGGACCGGCGGCGCCGTTGAAGTACGCGGCGGCCGCACACCTGCCCAGGGAGGGCGCCGCGCTGACGGTGAGCCGCAGGATCTCCGCGACGTCCCGGCTCTCGGTCATCACCATGCCCAGCACGAACAGGGCGTGCAGGTCCGACAGCTGCCGACGCAGCTGGTGCTCGCGTCCCGCGGTGTTATGCATCACCGGGAGCCTAGATCTGGCAGGCCTAAAGACGCCAGGAAAGTTCGCTCTTACAGACGGTGCTGGCGCACGAGCGGCAGGGGCAAGGTTCCGGCAGTCACACATCCCGTTCGACGTCGGAGGTCCGCATGAGCGCATCCACCGCACCCCGTGAACAGGCCGACGTCGTCGTCGTCGGCGCCCGGGTGGCGGGCTCGCCGGCGGCCACTGAGCTGGCGCGGCGGGGCCGGAAGGTGATCGTGCTGGACGGCACTACCTTCCCCTCGGACACCCTGTCCACCCACGTGCTGTTTCCGAGCCTATCCGCCGAACTGCAGGCCCTGGGTGCGCTTGAACCCCTGCTGGCCACCGGTACCCCGAAGCTGCCGGGCACGCTGATCAACCACGGCGGCATCGACCTGACGTGGAGTTACACCCCGGTCGACGGCTTGGACTTCGGGTTGTGCCCGCGGCGCACCGTGCTGGACCAAGTGCTGGTCGACACCGCTCGCGGCGCCGGTGCCGAGGTGCGCGAGGCGACCAAGGTGACTGGGCTGCAATGGCGGGCGGGCCGGGTTTGCGCCGTGCAGTACCGCGACCGCGACGGCGCCACCGGCACCATCGAGACCAAGCTCGTCATCGGTGCGGACGGGCGCCGCTCGACGGTCGCCCACCTGGTCGGGTCCAGCAAGCCGTATCGCCGCGACGAAAACGGCCGCGGCCTGGTGTTCATGTATGTCGATGACCCGTATCCCTCCGGCAGCGAGGAGCGCACCAAGCTTTACCAGTGGCGGGTCGATGACACCCTCGGCATGTACTTCCCGACGTGCGAGAACGGCGGCTTGATCCTGTTCATGCCGCCGCGTGAGCAGGTCGCGGCGTTCGGCCATGACCTCGTGCACTGGAACGAGCGGCTGGAGAAGTTTCCGTTGCTCAAAGAGCGGATCGCCGGCGGCGCCCCGCGCACCAAGTTGCGTAAGGCCGCGGATCCGTTCTCCTACTTCCGGAAGTCCAGCGGCCCGGGCTGGGCCTTGGTCGGTGACGCGGGGCATTTCAAGGACCCCGTCATCGCGCAGGGCGTGCGCGACGCTGTGTACTACGGCCGCCGACTGGGCATCGCAGCCGCCGCGGCGCTGGACAGCGAGAAGTTTCTGGACCGCGCGCTTTACGACTGGGAACTGGGGCGCGATCGCGAGTGCATCCTGAGCTACCACTTCGCGCTGCGGCTGTCCAAGACCCATTGCGTTTCTCCGGTCGAACTGGAGATCTGGAAGGACCTCGCGGACAGCCCCGAGCGGGCCCGCCGCCTCGGCGACGCCTTCGGCCGCACGCTCTCGCCGGAGAAGCTGCTCAATTACCCCGACCTGATCACTTGGACGGCCAAGGGCTACCTGGACAAGCGCCAGTCCAACAAGGATGTCACCGATGACGTCATCCGCGAGCTCACCACCAAGGCCCGGCTCTACCGCGATCTTGCGCGCATCAAGCGCGGCAAGCGCCTACTCGCCCGGAACTGGGATGCCTGGGGTGGCAACAAGCCCATTCCCCCAGAGAAACTGATGGATAATCATGTGGCACCTAGTCAGCCGCAGCGCAGCGATCTGACCCAGGATGAGGGCGAGGTGACGCGCGCCGCGGCCGCCGCGGCGCGCAACGGCAAGGCCCGCACCATGGAGGTCGCCTCGTGATCAGCTCATCGGGCAACACGGTCCGGGTCGCCGTGATCCAGCCGTCCCTGCTGGTCGGGGAGATCGAGTCAAACCTCAAGCGCTGCGAGGCCCTCGTGCGGGAGGCGGCCAAGGAACATAACCCGCAGGTCATCGTCCTGCCGGAGGCATTCACCTCGCCGAACGTCTACGACAAGAGGTTGCGCAACTGTGCGGTCCCGGTCGACGGGGCGCCGTACGAGATGCTGCGCCGCCTCGCCCGGGAACTGGACTGCAGCGTCGCCGGTGGTTACCTGGCCAAGCGCGGGAAGGACACCCGCAACACCTTCGTGCTGGCCGATCCGGACGGCACGACGAACCTGCACGACAAGGACGAGCCGAGTGTCTGGGAGTACAACTACTACACCCCCGGTACCGATCCCGGGGTGTTCACTCACCCGCTCGCCACCATCGGGATGGCGTGCGGGTTCGAGACCGGCCGCTCGCGCACCGCGCGGCGGATGGTCGGGGCGCGGGTCAACTTGATCCTCGGCGGCTGCTGCTGGCCGGCCTACCCGACGTGGGCGTTCCCGCGCGGCTGGTTCAACCGGGACATGGAGTACTACCGGGTGTGGGCCGCGGACACCACGCGCAATCTCGCGCGTGCGGTCGGCGCCCCGGCCGCGACCGCGTGGCATGTCGGCAACGTCAAGGGCGGCACACCCGCCATGCCGGGAATCCCGTGGAACACGATCATGACCGGGGAGTCCCAGATCTGCGAACGCGACGGCACAGTGCTGGCCCGGATGAGGTTCGAGGATGGTGAGGGCTCGGTCGCGGCCGACGTCGCCATTACCGACCCGGTGCCGGTGGACCTGATTCCGTCGGGTTTCTGGATCCGCCCGCAGACCTTCACGATTCACGCCGTCTGGCACTACATGAAGCAGCACGGCCGGGCTCGCTACCACCTGGACAGACGACTCGGCCGCTTCCCGTGGGTCACCGAGCTTCCCGAGCGCGACATTCCGAACTACAACCCGGGCGCACCGCCGGACGCTTCCGAACCGGAGCCGGTCGTTGCGGCCGACCCCGAGCCCGCGACGGCCACTCACACCTGACGCCTCATCAGCCACTAACTCGGACGTGCCGGTTTCTCGTCCCGGACGGCACGCCCCGTTCGAAGGTGGCAGCGACGCTCAGGCGCGGGCTCTGCCCCGCGACTTGAAGATCGAGTAGCCGCCGGGCCCGATCGCCAGGCCGACTATCAGCAGGATCAGCCCAAGGATGATCTGGCCCTGCAGCATGTTGACGACACCGGCGACGACAAGGATGACCGCGAGGACCCACAAGAGAAATGACATGAACGCTCACTTCCCCGTCGAGGATCGGGCAAACGTTGCCCGAGTCCCCCTGTCGGAGGTCGTTGGGGCAGCGAGTTGGGGTGAGATGGCGGGGTAACGTGCGGGACATGCATGGGTGGGTGAACGCGAAGGTCCCGGATCAGGCCGGGCGCACTGCAGTCATCACGGGCGCGAACTCGGGCCTCGGCTTCGAGGTCGCGCTCGGGTTGGCCAGGGCAGGCGCCCGGGTCGTGCTGGCGTGCCGGGACCTGGACCGGGGTCAGGACGCGCTGGCACGCTTGCGCCGCGACGCACCAAAGGCGTCCGCAGAGTTGGTGCAACTGGATCTGGCGAGCCTGACCTCGGTCCGCGAGGCCGCCG